>JBHIBS010000034.1:0-14882 GCA_046759165.1 bacterium
AAGTGGTAAGATATTGTTGTTTTGATAGAATTAGAGTATATTAATACTATGAGGCGAGTTATTCAATAAATTATGAAAGTAAAACTAAAAAAAGAACTTGGAGTTTTTGATATTTTCTGTATTGCTACCGGGGCGATGATTTCATCAGGTCTATTTGTCTTACCGGCAATTGCATTTGCTAAAAGTGGTCCTGCTATGATTATGGCTTATCTGTTAGCTAGTTTCCTGGTTTTACCGGCTTTGCTTTCCAAAGCAGAACTGGCCACAGCAATGCCTAAGGCTGGAGGTACATATTTTTTTATAGATCGCAGTCTTGGCCCTGCTGCCGGCACCTTTGGAGGTCTGGGCAACTGGTTTTCTTTAAGTTTAAAAAGCGCTTTTGCACTTATGGGGATAGGAATTTTTGCAGTATTAATTTATCCGGATCTTTCAGCAATTCAGATTAGAATTATTGCAGTAGGATTCTGTCTAATTTTTGCAATTCTCAATTTTATCAGTGTAAAGATTACAGGTAAATTCCAAATATTCTTCGTTTCTTTACTTATCGGCTTACTTATTTTCTATATCTTCCGCAGTATAAATTATCTTCAGCCTCACCGATATATTCCTTTTGTGCCATTCGGTTTTGGCTCTATTTTTGCTACCGCAGGTCTTGTTTTTATCTCTTTTGGGGGATTGACAAAAGTAGCCAGCATTGCGGAAGAAGTAAAAAATCCTAATCGAGATATTCCTTTTGGAATGATTCTTGCTTTTCTGGTCACCAGTATACTATATGTATTAGTTGTTCTTGCCACTGTAGGTCTGGTTGATGCTGCAGAGCTTAAAGGTTCTCTTACTCCCATATCAATAGCTGCTAGGAGTTCTATGGGTGGTCTGGGAATGGTTCTTATGGCTATAGCAGCCTTTGTTGCGTTTATCAGCACTGCCAATGCAGGGATACTTTCTGCATCACGTTTTCCCATGGCAATGAGTCGGGATGGGCTTTTACCTGAGTTTTTCAGGAAAATAAATTTTAGATTTAAAACTCCTCATATTTCTATTTTTATTACAAGCGGTTTTATGATTTTTACAATTCTCTTCTTAAAGTTGGAAGATTTGATTAAGACTGCTTCCACACTTAGGATTATTTTATTTATGTTTGTCAATGTAGCGGTGATTGTCATGCGGGAAAGTAAAATACAAACTTACCGGCCAACATTCCGAGCTCCTTTATATCCATGGCTTCAGATTTTAGGAATTGTTATTCCTGGATTTCTTATTTTCGAAATGGGTAAAGTGGCGCTCTCGATCACTGGGATTTTTGTTGCTGGAAGTTTTGCTTGGTATTTGGTTTATGCTCGAAGAAAGGTGGAGCGCCAGTCAGCTTTGGTACATGTCATTGAGCGAGTTGCTACCAAAGAGTTAGCAGGAGCCACATTATCAGGTGAATTAAGGGAGATTTTAATTGAAAGAGACAATATCGTTGAAGATAGATTTGACCGCCTTATAAAGAAATGTGAAATTTTGGATTATGATCCACCTGCCAAATTAGAATATACGGCTGAGGACATCTTTAAAATGATAACGCCTACTTTATCCAAGCATTTAGAAATAGACCAAAAAATTCTATTTGATCTTTTCATGGAAAGAGAAGAAGAGTCCAGTACTGTGATTGCTCCAGGGCTGGCGATACCCCACATCACTGTGGAAGGAGTCGGCAAGTTTGAGATTCTAATAGTACGCTGTAGGAAAGGGATTATTTTTCCCAATGTATCTCAACCTGTTCATACGCTGTTTGTTCTGGTGGGTTCTACTGATGAGCGCAATTTTCATCTTCGTGCATTAGCGGCAGTCGCCCAGATTGCCCAAGATAGAGATTTTGATAAGAGTTGGTTAAAGGCGCGAAACATTGAAGAATTGAGAGATATTATTTTACTAGCGGAAAGAAAGCGTGTTGGTGTGATATAAACCAAATTCAACCTTGTTCTTTAACGCGTTAGAGATCCTTACCGAAGACGAGGCAGATGCCTACGGCACCTTATCTCCAACGGGGTTTACCTAGGGTCCACCGTTGAAAAGTCATCAATTATTTTTGCTCTTCTCTCCTGCTTTACCCAAGGTAAGGGAAGCAGGCTGCAGCGTCCGGCACTTTGTAGGGATTGGAGACCTGTTCTGATACTATCGGGTCATTTCTTTCAATGGCTTCTTACGGATTTTTTGATACCTCCTTATATTCTGTCTCCTGTTTGCCTTAGGGGATGAGTCAAAGATTGACCCATCCCCCTTGTCTCTCTTAGGCATAGCTTACCAATACCAACCACCGCATCCATGGTGGTAACCATAACGCCCTCCACCATATGGAAGTGAATCGTGGTGGCCACCAGACCTGAAGATATCCCGGTACCATCTAGCATTCTCCTGGATATCTTTGGCTGTCTCAGGATCCTCTGAGGTTATTGTGATCTGTATGCCCTTGTCAATCTTTTTAATGTCGGCTTTGATGTCCTCGTCACCATAATAACCGCGGGTATGGGCATCCAAGATTACTGTCATGGCTAATCCAATAACTAAAGCCAATGCCAGACTGATAAGTAGTATCTTTCTCATCGCTCTTCACCTCCTTTCTAAAGGTAAAGACGATGGAAAGGTCAAAAAGTTACGCAAAATCTTTAGAACTATCTTCCGCCACAATGAGGTCCCCATTTGCCTGGTGAGACTTCCCTTCTTCTCATTCTACCCATCCACTGCCTACGGTTTCCACACATTTGAATAGTATTTTCTAATTCTTCTTTTTGTTGCCGTGATATAACTTTAGACTTTAGATTTTCCAAGACATCCTTTTGGTATGCGTTTAAGTGTTCCAACCTTGAATAATAAACTGGTCTTTCTCTCTCAGGCAATCGGGTGATATCCTGTAAAGCCAAAGTTGCCTCGTCAAGCATTGCCTTAAGAAGCTGAGTATTGAGTTCTCTCTTCTTATCAAGATGCCTTACTAACTCCTGCATCCTCTCCTCAGAATATATAAGGCGGAGTTCTACTTTGCCTTCAGGGTTAGCAATTAAGAAAAACTTTACCTGCTCAGTTATGAGTTTTATAGGGTAGAGAAAGTCTCCCGGGAGGCTATTGGCAGAAAGGGTTACCGTCCCCCAGGAAATAAAAATAATTATCACTATAAAAACCAGTGCCTTTGCCCAAGCAGGTGATGGGAAATAGAGCAATCTGGGTATTTTTGCTTTAGGGGGTTTTTCCTTCTGTAATTGAAGCGCCTCGCCAAGTTTAACAAGGCAAGAGGCCATCCCTCTCTCGGAAGGCTCAGGGGAAGGAGTATCCTTTATATCTCTTGCGATGGCAAGTAATTCTTTTACCTCATGCGCGTAATCAGGATATCGCCTCAACACTTCTTCGAGAGGTATGCCTTCCCCTATCTTCTCTAAACAGATATCCAGTATTTCTTCAATTGGTTTTTTCATTTTTTATACCAGCTTTCTTTCTTTAATATATCTCTTAAGGCTGAGAGGGCACGAAATTGAAGGGCCTTGACTGCTCCGGCTGATTTATTCATAATTTGAGCGATCTCCTCATTAGAATAGCCTTCCAAGAACTTCAAGGTAATTACCTCTCTTTGCTCATCGGTAAGAAAGCTAAGCATCTTCTTAATGTCCTCTGCGTGTAGAGTATCTTTGTCATATCTGTGGAAATCTGGTAGCGATTCATTACCCATCTGTTCTAAAGACGTTTCTTTTAATCTCCCTCTTTTTCTATAATAGTCTATGAGCAAATTCCTGGCTATGCGAAAAAGCCAGGCGGTGAAGTCTCCTTTTTGAGTCTTTATTGAACCCACTAATCTGACAAAGACCTCACTTGCTAAGTCCTCGGCATCCTCTTTAACCTTTGTGCGGTAATAGAAATAACGAAAAACAACAGGGTAAAACTCTTTGGTTAAAGTAGCCAGAGCAGTCTCATCAAGCTGCCTTGCCTTTTCTAAAATCGCTTCTAAATTAATCAAGCCTTTAAGATTTCTCTCCATAATTATAGACGTAAAAAAGTGTTAAAAGTTACGTTATCTTAAGCATGTTGCCAATTATGTCAGGTGCTATTCGGATAAAAATCATAGAAATCAAATTTGCGACCTGGTTCTTGCATTGATATTTTCTTCTTATTATTATCTTTTTAAAATAATCTAATTATTTTTAGAAGGATGAATCAATGCAAAGCCTCATCTTATTAACATTTTTTATTATTCCTCTGGGTTCTTTGGTTGAACTGACTCTCTTTTTTGTTATGAACTTCAAGGCTTGATAGGACAAGAAGAAACGAATGGAGGCCTATGTCGTTACCCCTCTTGCTCCTCCAGTTTTTTGATCTCTTCTTCCAGGTTTTCAATCTTCTGGAAAAGTTCCATAGACATAGAGGGGCCCACAAATCCTTTTGTTCCACCGTGGTGAGACGGGTCTCGCTTCTTAAGCTCTTCAAGCTTCGCCTTTAGTTCTTTTAGCTTTTCTTTCTTGTTCATCTCTGGAAACCTCCTAACTCCAGAGTTGATAAGATATTATTAATTGGGTAAAGCTGATTCATATTGCCCTTTCTTTATCAGAAAACTCCTTAAGCTGACTATAATTAAAAACGGGCCCATCTATGCAGACAAACTTTGCTCCGATGTTACAATACCCGCGCTTGCCTATGCCACATTTAGTATATCCTTTAAAGGTTAAATAAATATTATCATCTTGAAAATTTCTTTTTTAACCTACTTGCATGATTTAAACATTACCGGTGGTCCACAGAAGTAAACATGTGTATCTTGTTTTCACCTATTACTTTCACTAAATCTCTCAAAGAATACTCGATTCTCTCTTTTCACCAGCATAATAACTTCATCACTTTTATTTAAATCTCCGACTAATTTCTTTTTTTCCAAGATTATACCAGTCATTGTATCCTCAATAGGAAAAATAAGATTGCTAATCCAAATAGACACCACAAAAGATATATTGTAAGAATGCCGGAATGAGCTTTTCTAAAAATGTTTGTAAGGATAAAAATAATTTTCTTTCCCTGGATATATAAATCAAAAAATCCTTGCTCTGCCCTTGCATACATTTTTTTTAGAAAACCGATTGACTTTATTGGCCCATAAAAATGTGTTCCTGGAATTCGGATTTCTTCAGGCTCAATTCTTTCTCCACCTAAAAATACTTCACCTTCTTTTAGAGTTTTTACTCTACCCAGTAAATAAAGTATTAGGCCAACCAATAAGCTTACTAAAAGGAGTACTGTTGCTAACCCGGGTTGCCATATTCCAAAATGAGTAATTTTACTTAAAAACGCTCTCCCCACAACTGGTGCAATCATATATTGCAAAGGAAATTTAGCAAAAACACCAAAGAATATACAGCCAAAGGCAAGGACTAGCAAAGGGAATCCCATGGAAACCCCAACTTCCCTTACACTGCTAAGTCCTTTTGGCTTCTCACTCAGAAAGATGGAATGGATGAGCTTGGCGAAATAGGCCAAAGTTAAGGCACTTCCAAACATTGCCGCAATTAAAAATATTATCTGATATCCGGCTCCTGGCATCTGGCATCTTTCAATAATTGCTTGATAGATCATCCATTTTGAGACAAAGCCATTAAATGGTGGGACTCCAGAGATGGACAAAGCAGCGATTGAACAGGTGATAAAAGTTATTGGCATCTGGTTTGCCAGTCCACCTAATTTTGATAGGTCTCTAATCTTTGTTCGATACAAAACTGCACCGATACAAAGAAACAAAAGACCTTTGAAAAAGACATGATTCATTAAATGAAATAGACCACCAGCAATTCCAATTGTGGTTCCAATTCCAATACCCAAAATCATGTAGCCAATTTGACTAATACTTGAAAATGCAAGTAACCTTTTAGAGTCTTTTTGAACCAATGCCATTATCCCACCAATCAAAATTGAGATGCTCCCTAGTAACATAAGAACAAACTGCCAAGAGATGACTTGTGCAAATATTTGCCAATAGATTCTTATCATCATATAAATTCCCACTTTTATCATTATTCCAGAAAGAAGTGCAGATATTGGAGAGGGTGCTATTGGATGGGCTTCAGGAAGCCAGGTATGAAGTGGAACCATGCCTGCCTTTACGCCTAATCCAATGAGAAAAAGCAAGAGTAACATATTATTTGAACCTAAAGATAATTTAGTCATATTCAGTGTTCCATTTGTTTGAAAAATAGAAATTATTGCCAGAAGCATGCATAAAGCACCAGCCTCACACATGATAAAATATTTTATTCCAGCTTTTAATGATTCATTACTGTTTTCAAATATGACCAGGAAAAAGGCAGATAAAGTCATGAATTCCCAGAATAAAAACATGGTGAAAAGGTCACCAGCTAAAACTGCACCATTCATTGAACCAATAAACAGAAGCAGGAAAGTATAATATTTGTTCAATTTTTTGTATTGTTTCATATAACTTAGTGAATAAAGGGTTGCTAAAAATCCTAAAAATGAAATGAAGGATGCCATCAATACTCCCAGAGGATCAAGGTGCAGGGTGAGGAATATAGGAGATCTGTAATAAACTGGCTCTTTCAGGATATGGATAAAAGTGAAAAATGAAATAAGAAACGTAAATAGTATTGATAATGTTGAGAAATAATCTCTTAACTTTTCCCAGATTTTTCCCAGAATTCCAGCTAAGGGAGCTGAGATTATAGGAATTAGTATTATCCAGATTGCCATTTTATATTCCCAATATAGCAAGAATCATACCAGCTATAGCTATTCCAGTTACTGGTCCCCAGAAAAATTTGACAGCCTGATCGATTCGAAAACGGGCATGGGTTGCCCTCACTACAATGATTAAAAGTAGGATTCCCAAATATTTTCCAAGAAGAGATATTATACCTAATGCGCTAAAGTTTATTCCTCCCAGAAATATTGTAATTAAAAATATAGGTAGTGTAAAAAGCATCATTGCCCTTGTGAGTTTGAATACTCCTAAGGCAATACCAGAATACTCAGCTAATGTGCCGCCAATAATTTCTGATTCTGCTTCAGGGATATCAAAAGGTATATAACCCAATTTTGCCTGTAGACAAATCAGTGCCACAATAAAGGTAACCAAGCAGGATAGATTATAAATCATAAGACCGTGCTCTGATTGATATAAAAGAATATTTCCAAATAGTATTGATTTTGTCTTGATTATACAGGTGAAGATAGCCAGAATAAAAGGCAATTCATAGGCAAGAACTATACCCATCTCCCTCGATGCACCTATCCCACTAAAGGGATTTCTAGAGGATGAACCACCAATGATTAAGGCAAGTGAAGGTAAAATAAGTAAATAAAGGACAACAATTAAATCACCGACAAAAGTAGAGTCCTTTGCGATATTTACCCGAAAGACTATTGTGGAAACTAAGGTAATCCCGGCCAGACCAATTAGGGGAGCCAAAAGAAAACCTGCTTTTTTACTTCCTTTGGGCAGAATCATTTTCTTAATCATCAGTTTCCCAATATCTGCGTAACACTGATACCAGGGTGGACCTCTTCTTGACTGGATGCGGGCAGTCACCTTTCTATCCATCCAACAAAAGAATAAACCCATGATGGCCGTAAAAATCAATCCAGGAAATATCAGAATATAGAAAATGGCTCTTAGAATTTCATTCATTTTTCTTCCAGAATTATTGGTGCAACCTTCTTTTCTACAAGACCAAGGGCACAAGCTATGCCGTAAAGAATAGCCTCTGGTCTGGGAGGACAGCCGGGTACAAAGAAGTTAACCGGAAGAACTTTATCAGCTCCACCGATAATATTGTATGTGTTGTACCATATTCCACCACCGCAGGCACAAGAACCAATGCCAATGACAATCTTTGGTTCTGGTACTGCCTCATACATTCTTTTTAAAGAAGGGCATACCTGACGGGTTACTGGACCAGATACAAGAAGACAATCAGCATGCCTTGGTGTTCCTACTAACTTTATCCCAAATCTCTCACAATCATAATATGGAGTAAGGACATTTATTATCTCAATATCACAGCCATTACAGGCACCAGTATTTGTATGATAAACCCAGATAGATTTTCTAAAACATTTTTTTAAGAATTTTACAAATTTATTCATTTTTCTATCCCCACCCGTTGAAGATAGGTCGCCTCAAGCGACCTTAAATCATTTGTTGAATCTGTCTCTCATTCCTTATTTGAAATCTCTAACGGGATACATCTTTGAGCTTTCGTATTTTCTACGGCAATTGGGACAGAGCTTCATATATTCTAAGGTTGAAGGTTCAAGCTTAATTTTATCAATCACCTCAGCAATCAGTTTATCGATTACTCTCTTAGTGGTAAAGTATTGGCCACATTCGTCACATTTTACAAGATTAAGTTTTATAGTGATAATGAGATCCTCTTTTTTATCGGTAGCAAGCTCAAACTCTTGGGATAATTTTATTGCCTCTTCTGGACAGGTCTCCTGGCAACGGCCGCAATATGTACAACGAGAGAGATCAAATTCGATGATCCTCTTATCTTGGATATCATTAATGGCAATCAATCTTGCCGGGCAACCATTTACACACCCCCCACATCCATTGCACTTATCTAAATCTATTTCTGGTTTTCCTCTGAATCCTTCTTTTGGTGGATGTGGCTTAAAAGGATAGGGAAGGGTAACCCTACCAGCCTTTAAACAAATCAAAGCCTCCCTTATTTCACTGAGTAATGATCGAAACATAATTTATTCGCCTCTAAGCATCTTTTCTGTCTTTTCTTGACATAGTTTGATCAAATCCTGCCCGTTAAGAATTTTTTTATCTGTTTCTCTGTTTACAACTTGTACCCTTTCAGTGCAAGAAAAACAAGGGTCCAGGCTTCCCAGGGCAATTGGTACATCTGCTATCTGCTCATCTTTTATGATTGTGGAGAGAGTCTGGAGATTTGCATAGGTAGGTGCCCTCACCTTCCACCTGTAGGGACGATTTCCTGTACCGGTCAGAATATAATGGTGTGCTTCCCCCCTTGGTGCTTCCACTGATGAGACAGCTTCTCTACCTGCAGGGATCTCCTTTACATCAGCCATAATTTCTCCTTCTGGCATCTCTTTCAAAGCCTGTTTAATGATGTTTATTGACTCAAGTACTTCCTCTAACCTCACCATTGTTCTGGCCCAAGAATCACATTCCTCTTTTAACACTACATTGAACTGGAGTTTATCATAGGCGGCATAAGGATGGTCTTTTCTGGAATCTATTTTAACCCCTGAGCCACGGGCGGTTGGTCCCACTGAACAGAGCTTTTTTACCTCGTCCTTTTTTAAAATACCCACATTCTTTAGTCTCTTCATAAGAGAAGGGTCTCCCACAATTGCTTTTATAAGGGCATTTAATTCCTTCTTAATATTTTCTAACATCTCCAATATTTTGGGGTGCAAATCCTCAGGGATATCCCTTCTCACCCCACCAATCAGGTTCATGCCATATGTCTTGCGATTTCCGGTTATCTGCTCACAGATCCACATCAATGGTTCACGGATCCGCCAGGATTGCATCAGGATTGTATCGAAACCAATTATATGACCGGCAATTCCCAGCCAGAGTAGATGGGATTGAATTCTTTCAAGTTCAAGCATACTCGTTCTTATATATCTTGCTCTGGGAGGGATTTCGATCCGTGCTGCCTCTTCTACTGTCTGGCAATAACAACAGGAATGGACAAAACCACAGATTCCACATATTCTCTCAGCCACAAAGCATATTTGATTATAGGTCAATACATTATCTCCTAATTTTTCAATTCCTCGATGATTATAGAAACCACGATAATCACAGCCAACAATTCTCTCTCCTTCAACAAATACCTTAATATAGGTAGGTTCTTCTAATACTGGATAAAATGGTCCGATGGGGATAACCTTGGTACCCTCAGGTGGAGTTTTCAGTTTTGTTCTGCATTCAGGATGGGAGGGCGGTTTGTAATCGCAAGGAAAATCTTTGCGTAATGGATAAACCCCGTCAGGCCAATCATCGGCAAGAATTAGGCGGCGGGGATCAGGATGGTTTCTTGGTTGGACACCAATCACATCCCTGGCTTCTCTCTCTGCCCAGTTCGCTCCTGGGATTATCGGCGTAATAGAATCTATAATCGGTGAAGCTGGATCAATCTTTACACGAAGACACAGAAATATTCTCTCCTTATCAAGAGAGAATATGTAACTGATAGCATAGTTTCCATTCAGCAGAATCTCATCAGTTCCCACATTAACCACAAAGCGAGCATGCAAATTTTTGAATAAATATTCTATTACAGAATTTAAAACTTCAGGTTTAATAGTAATAAATATTTTTCCTAAGGCTTTTTCTTCAGCACGAATAATATTGAATTTTGTTTTTAAATCATCAATTAGTTTTATTTTATCTAGCATTATTTGATTTCTCGGGTGGGAAGAGTTATTATGATATCCTTTTCCCCTCCTATTCCAGAAACTATACTCAGGGCCTTTTTCTCCCTTATTTTCTCCATAATTGCATCAAACTCCTCATAACTGGTTGCCTTTGCCGGGCAGGTAACTACGCAGGCCGGGTCCTTTCCCTCTTTCAGGCGGTGGATACACAGATCACATTTTTTCACTACTTTATCAATCTCATCAAGCTGAAGAATGCCAAAGGGACAGATAATTGCACATAATTTACAACCGATACATTTCATGGCATAAAGAACAATTGCACCTTCTTCGGTTTTCTCAATTGCTTTTGTAGGGCAGACCTCTAGACAGGGATTCTTCTCACAGTGCCGGCAGGATAAAGGGACTGAGTATCTATCTTCAAGTAAAGTGACAAACATATAGGATGTACCATGATGTTCACGCTCGCATGCAACCTCGCAAGACCTACAATAAAGACAACGATTCAAATCAATGTATAGAATTTTAGCCATTTATATCTCTATCCTACAGGCACAGACCTTATATTCAGGAATCTTAGCTTGAGGATCAAGCACATCAATAGTTAAAACATTGGTTTGGTGGAAATGGAATGGCATAAAAATAACGCCCTGAGCAACCTTTTTTGTGATTATAGCCCTGGCTTTTACTTCTCCACGTCTTGTTGAAACTTTTACTAAGTCATTTTTTTTAATTCCTAATTTTTCAGCATCATCTGGATTGATTTCCACAAACAGTTCCGGTGTTCTTTTAAAGAGTGATGGTGAGCGTCGGGTCATAGCTCCCGAATTAAGATGCATAACTACCCGACCTGTGGTCAGGATAAAAGGAAAATCTTTGCTTGGCATCTCTTGTGGTTCTCTATGCTCAACTGGGATTATTCTCCCCAGGCCATTTGCTGTCTTAAACTTATCTTTATGTAGTATAGGTGTGCCAGCATGCTCCTTGTCCGGGCAGGGCCAGGGAATTCCTCCCATAGAAGCCTTGACTCTTTCTGGGACTATCCCTCGGTAAAAAGGAACAACTTGATTTATCTCTTTTAGGATATCCTCTGGATTTTTGAAATCAAAGTATCTCTCCAATCCCATTTCTTTTGCTACTGAACAGATAATCTCCCAATCTGGTTTTGCTTCACTTAAAGGTGGGATTGCTTTAGTTTGCCACTGTACCCTACGGTCAGTAGCAGTAATGGAACCCTCTCGCTCTGTCCAGGAACAGGCCGGAAGAATAAGGTGAGCTAGTTCGGCAGTTTCGGTTAAAAAGATATCTTGAACAATTAGAAAATCGAGTTTTTCTAATCCTTCTCTTACATGATTTATATTGGGATCAGTTACCATCGGGTTCTCACCCATGATATACATTGCCTTGATTTTACCCTGATAAACTGCCTCAGTCATTTCCACCACAGTTAACCCAGCTTTTCCTGGAAGGCCATCCAGTCCCCAGTATTTAGCAATTCTTTTTCTGCCGATTTCATCTTTTATTGGTATATAACCTGGAAATAAAGTGGCTAAAGCACCAACGTCGCAGGCTCCCTGCACATTGTTCTGACCCCTTAATGGATTTACTCCAGTTCCTGGTTCACCTATATTTCCTGTAATCAGGGCAAGGTTGGCAAGACTTATAACATTGTCAGTGCCGGTTGTATGCTGAGTAATACCCATACAATAGATAATTGCTGAACGTTTAGCTTTACCATAAATCTTGGCTGCTTTCAGAATCAAATCTTTAGAAACGCCAGTTATTTTCTCAACCCTTTCAAGACCATAATTTTTTACAGCTTTCTTCAATTCCTTAAACCCTTCAGTTCGTTTTTGAATGAAATCTCTGTCTTCCAATTTTTCTTTAATTATTGTATTCATCATACCATTGATTAAAGCGATATCAGTTCCTGGGCGCAAGCGCAAATAAATATCAGCTATCCAGGCAGTGGGAGTATAGCGTGGATCGGCTAGAATTATTTTTGCTCCCCTATCCTTGGCTTCCAACACCCATTTGGAAACTACTGGATGGTTCTCTGCGAAGTTTGAACCAACAATAAATATGCAGTCTGCCTGTTTAATATCTGGAATGGAATTAGTCATTGCACCACTACCAAAGGTTTTTACCAAACCGGCTACTGTTGGTGCATGACATAGACGGGCACAATGATCAATATTGTTTGTTCCCAGAATTCTCGCTAATTTCTGCAAAAGATAATTCTCCTCATTGGTGCATTTTGCTGAGGCAAGGAAACCCAGGCTATCTGAAGAATGTGCCTCTTTTGTTTGAAGGAGCTTGTTAGCAGCAAGTTTACAAGCTTCGTTCCAATTAATTCTTTTCCAATTTCCGCCTTCTTTCTTTAAAGGATAACGCAGTCTATCTTTATGAAAGACTACTTGGAGGGCAGCATTTCCCTTGGGACATAAAGCGCCCAGGTTAACCGGATGTTCCAGCATATACTCAATATTCGTCAGTTTTTCTTCTTCGACTATAAGATATAGCCCGCACCCAACACCGCAGTATGGACATAAACTTGGAACAAGTTTCATTTTTCCCGTTTTAATAAGGCGCCCTAATTTGTATTAGAATATCTGGAAAACTCATCACACTCAAACCGCTTTCAAATTGCAGGAATTTATCCCAAAAAATATTTCTCTCTTTTTCTGCTCTGCCCTGGTTTTATCATCTCTTCTTCCGGGTTCCCCCATTATTTTCATCAGCGTTAATCCTGGAATATTGGGTAAATTCTTAGTATGTCAAATCTTTTCAAATTTTTTTCTTCTTGACCACCATTTAGCCCCGTAAGGAAAATTTCCTCTCTCATCAGACTGAAAGTCCTTCCGCGAAGGTGTAAGTTTTCTAACGGGGTTTGCTTTAATCAAAGGCGCCTTGAGCCTGTCGGGCTTATTGATAAACTCGTAGGCATTCCATCCCTTTACGCACAGAGCACCCTTTGAAACAGGATGATTTCCACTGGGATAGGAGCCACGAACTACTGCATTCTCAGATTCAAGATACAACCCACAACCACAGCCACAATATATGCATGTTGTCAAGACTCTGGCCATATAAATTCCTTCCTTTAGCCTAACGGATTGGACTCATCATGTGAACAGTTTTTGGATTCCTAATATATTTGTCAATTATTGTTTCTAATTCTAAAATGGTTTGAGAATTATTATATAAAAAAAATTATGTAAAAGAAACAAAATATTTCGGCAAGTAGCACAGCCGAAGATGGGTCAGAGACCAAACATAGATCATTTTTCTTGCAGCCGTTGACAGTATTTGGTAAAATTAATTCAACTTTAGGCAGGCGGTCTCTCAACTGTTGAAAATAATTCTATGCAAATAAGAATAACCTTTGTGGAAGGGGTGACAGAGAGCGAAGCGAACGCAATCAGGGGAAACCTATTGAGGTTTCCCCTATTGAGCACAGGCTGATTCACATAAGGAGGAAGAAATGGGTATCTGGGCAAAATTTCCTGATGGGATTGAAGTTGATGAGTCTATCTTTAGAGTTTTAGCTAATTATGCTCCTTCTGGCAACTTAGACGTTTTTGCTTCCGATCAACATAACTCGTATCTCAAATTGACTTCATCCTATTTGAAGCACATCGGTGAAAGCAGGAAAGCTACTGATGAAGACGTAAGAGAAGTATGCCGGAGATTTGCAAGGTCCCTGGGTGGGATTTCGACAGCTGCTCTCTTCAATCAGTTAGCCTTCAGGAGTCCTGGCTTCAGGGAGTTATTGGGGAAGAATGTTCTCCTTATAGGGAGACTTGAGGACACCAACACCGTGCCAGTTGATGGCGGTAGGGGTCAGCTTGCCCAGTTAGCTATAGAGCCAGAGGAATGTAAGGATGAGGTAGATGGTTTTAAAACCTTAGTAAAGCTCAATCCGCACCATTCAGAGAGTTGGAAGCGGAACTTAGAGTGGCTACAGGAAATCTTTGAAAGATGCCGGAAGCTCGGTAAGCCACTCTTCAATGAAACACTAATATTTCAATTGCCAGATGAATCCAAGGCTGATATGGCCAGAAGGCTGCCCGATGGCTTGGTGAAGATGGCGGAAGATTTCGGGCCCTACGGACATTTTTATAAGACTCAGGTTCCGGTTCTCTGGACCGAGGAGGGTGGTAAGATTACCAAAATAAGCGACCCAAAAGTTATAAGAGATACAGCCGAAGCCATGGCTAAGATTGTCCCCAGACCAATGCTACTCCTTAGTGCTGCTGTCGATTTCGAGCAATATGCTTCCCAGTACGGGATAGTAGCAGACCTCTTTGCAGGACCGATGTGTGGCCGGGCATACTTCAAAGAATCGTTTACCGCCGCCGATACAATAGATTGGGACAGTTTAGAATCGACCTTTAGACGGATCGCTCTTCCTCGTATCAAACAGATTAAGAAATTAGCCCAGGTGATGAGTAGGCTGTGGTGGCACAAATTTTCCTGGATGTCTGAGGAAG
>JBHIBS010000035.1:0-14870 GCA_046759165.1 bacterium
CTCTAAACGGAGCAAAACCTTCTAATGGGGTTTACATTAAACTATTTCATTTTTAAAAGGAGGTTGTTATGAAATTTGTAACTTTTGAAGTGGAGGGAAGGTTAAGAATTGGAGTGGTTGTGGAAAAAAATGTGATAGACCTGAATGCAGGATATATCAGCTATTTATCGAAGGTTAAAAAGGTTACCAATGCGGAAGAGATTGCCTGCGAGACTGTTCCCCTTTCCATGGTCGAATTTATTGCAGTTGGAGAGCCTGCGCTTAAAGCTGCTAAAGAAATAATTTCTTATGTTGAAAGTCAGAAATTCAATTTGCCGGGTGCTGTTTTTCCCTTGGAAAAAGTGAAATTGAAAGCCCCCATTCCCAAACCCCCCAAGATAGTCTGTATTGGCATAAATTACGAGGATTATCGCCAGCAGCTGGGTTATCCCAAGCCCGAAGTTCCAGTCTTTTTTATCAGAGCCCAATCTACGGTGATAGGTCCCGATGAGCCCATCATTATACCGAAAGGAGGGAAATGGCCCGGGACATCTTCCAAATGTCTTTTCCAGGAGTGGGAGTTCACTGCAGTAATCGGGAAGAAGGGTAAACATATTCCCAAAGAGAAAGCATATGATCATATTTTTGGTTATACGATGCTTGTCGATGTGACAGCTCATGATATAGAAATGATTCAGCCAGGGCATGTAATGTACCAGCAGAGGTGCAAGGCGTTCGATAGTTTTTGCCCCATAGGTCCCTGGATTGTGACAAAGGATGAAGTTCCTGATCCCCATAATGTAAAAATGATTAGAAGGAGAAACGGCAAAGTTGAGTGCGAGTCGAGCACAAAGAATTTAATTTTCAAGATACCAGAAATTCTCGAATTCTTGAGCGAAATTATGACCTTAGAGCCTGGAGACGTGTTTACCACAGCCAGCCCTCCAGCAGGCCCTGAAGAAGGGCTTCAGCCGGGCGACGTGATTGAGTCTATTGCTGAGGGAATAGTAAATTTGAGAAACCCTGTTATCTTAGAGGAATAATTACACAAAAGAAGTCCTGCTGAACAATAAATCTCACCACATTTTTTCCTATCTCAGAACTTCGCATCAACCGAATTGGCCTACACAAGGACCACTAAATGAGGAAACTTGTTTTCACGCCGCTCATCTTAAGTGTAATCGGATATATTTTGGGAATTCTTCTTGGCAATTTCTTCATAGGAGCTAAATATTTCTGGTTTTTAATATTCTCTTTATCTCTTTTCGTCCTGGCTTCAGCCTTATATTTTATTCTTCAGCGAAATCCTGGAAACATCGCTTTAATCTTTTCCATTTTAGCGTTCTTCTTTTTGGGAATTGCCCGCTATTGGGGAGCCGGTCTCCTCCCTCCCGATGAGATAAGCCGCTACATTTCTTTTCAAACTCCCAAGAGAAATCGGCTTACTGGCGTTGTGGTTTCAATTCCTAAGAAGTTACCGGAAAGGATCGATTTTGTTTTAGCTTGCGAGGGATTAACCACTGATGAGAGAGAGATAGAAGTAACGGGAAAAACGCAAGTCTTTCTCTACACTTCTGAACCAATCAAGATAAATTACGGAGACCACGTGAGCGTCTCAGGCAGACTTTCTTTCCCCCCTGTTTCAGCTAATCCAGGCCTATTCGACTATCGAAAATATTTAAGCTATCGGAATGTCCATTCGCTCTTTTCCGTATACAGAAGAGAAGATATTCAAAGAATGGGACTAGCAAGAATAGGCATTTTCCGTTCAGTTATTTCAAAAATTCGGCAGAAAATAAATTCTGTCATTAAGAGCACCCTTCCTCAATTGGAGTCTTCAATTCTTGCGGGAGTGATGCTGGGAGAGAGGACTGCTTTATCCAGAAAGATTAAAGGGATATTTGCTGATGCTGGGGTGCTCCATACATTGGCTGTAAGCGGGCTGCACGTTGGGTTAGTCCTTTTCATATTTTATGCCTTCTTTCGGGGATTGGGAATCCCGAAAAGGGCGACCTATTTTTTAACAATATTTGTGGTTATTCTATATGCTCAAGTGGCTGGTGGTCGTCCCTCTGCAATAAGGGCATCGATTATGGCTACCTGTGGGCTGGTGGCAGTTCTTCTGGAGCGGGATAAGCATCTATATAATAGTTTGGCTCTCGCTGCTTTGATTATTCTACTCCTTAATCCCTTTACCCTATTCGATGTTGGGTTTCAGCTATCATTCATGGCAACCTTAGGGATCCTATATCTTACTCCCTACTTCCAGAGCTATTTTCGTTTCAGTAAGTCCCACAGGCTCCTTACTTACCCTTTAACTTCGCTGGCAGTCTCTGCCGGAGCATTAATTGGTGTTTATCCCATAATTGCCTTCTACTTTAATAAAATTTCCCTAGTGGCTCTGATCTCGAACATTCTGGTTATTCCTCAGGTTGCTGTAATCATAGCCCTGGGATTTGCCGCATCAATAGTGGGTCTTTTCTCATTGGGGCTTGCTCATGCCATTAGCACAATAAACAGTCTATTCATAATTATTCTAATCAGATGTATTGGATTTTTTGCTTCATTACCCTTCTCCTTTAAATACGTAGTGAGTCCTCCTCTTATATTTATGTTGGCTTACTACCTTTTCTTCACCTTTTTGCCGAAATTAAAATCTTCCGGCTTCCCTCGCAGGCTCCTTCTCTTTTTACCTCTTCTTTTCTTATTTTCAATAGCTGGAAGAAAAATATTCCCTTCCGATAAGCTATCGATTACTTTTCTCGCAGTGGGACAGGGAGATGCGATCCACCTCAGACTGCCTGACAGGAGAGACATATTAATAGACGGGGGCGGCGTGCTAGGAAAATTTGATATAGGTGAGAAAGTGGTAATTCCTTATCTATTGAAAAATGGCGTCTCTAAGATAGATACTATCTTTTTGACTCACCCCCATTATAACCATGTAGGGGGTCTAATTCCCGTTTTGAAAAAATTTAAAGTAAAAAGAATATACTATAATGGGCAAAATTACAATGACGATCTTCTTGAGGGATTCCTTCAGATTATTAGAAAGAAGAGGATTCCCTTGAAATATATAGTTTATGATGAAAAAGTTGAATATAATGGTATAAAATTTCACATCCTGAGTCCGAGAATTATGAGAAAAAATATTGACAGTAATTCTTTGGTTATGAAGTTGAGCTACGGAAATTTTAGAATCCTATTCACAGGAGATATCGATTATAAGGTCCAGGAAGAGTCAAGCAGAGAAGATATTGAAAGCGATATTCTGCAGATACCTAATCATGGTACAGGCCTGATATCTCCAAAATTTTTATATAAAGTGGCACCCAAATATGGTATAATATCAACGAAGTTCCAGGTCAGAAAATTGGAAGAAAAGTATAGCAAGATAAAATTTTTCTCTACTTCTAAGAATGGGGCTATTTTGATAAGAACTGATGGCAAGTCATTCGAGATAGAACCAATGAGATAGGGGGAGCATTGAAAAAATTGTTAGTAATAAAGATTGGTGGGAAACTTTTGAGAGGGGCGGTGATAGATAGCCACCTCGGAAATGTTATCTCGCTGGCAAAGGGAGTAAAACATCCAATCATCGTTCATGGCGGCGGGCTGGAAATTACTGAAAAGTTGGATATTTTAGGTAAGAAGACGAGATTTATCAAAGGACAGAGGTACACGGATGGCGAAAGTCTGGAAATTGCGGAAATGGTTCTGGCAGGGATAAATCGGAGGATAGTGGGAAGGATCAATCTTTTAAGGGGGAAGGCTGTCGGCATTTCAGGCAAGGATGCTTTTTTAGTGGAAGCAAAGAAGCTAGAAGGAAAACACGATCTGGGATATGTGGCTGAAGTGGAGAGAGTAAATCCTGAAATTCTATACATCCTTTTGGATAACGGTTTCATTCCGGTTATCTCTCCTATGGCTATGGATAGAAGAGGGGTCACCTATAACATTAATGCCGATATCTTTGCGGCCCAGTTTTCAGCTAATGTTGGAGCAGAGCGGTTAATCTTCTTAACCGATGTGCCGGGGATTCTGAAAGAACCCAAAGATGAGAAGTCTGTAATTGAAGAGATAAGAATAGAGGAGGTTGAGGAGCTCGTAAAAAAGGGGACCATTAGTGAAGGAATGATTCCCAAGATAAGTTCCTGTGTTGAGGCGCTGGGCAAAGGTGTAAAGGAGATAGATATCCTTGATGGTCGAAAACAGGACGCTCTTTTGCCTCTCATTGATGAACAGATGAAATTGGGAGGAACGAAGATTAAAAGATAGTTTGCTCATAGCCGAGGAATTTCTTAACGCCAAAAAAACTTTAGACTCTGCAGGGCGCAAAAATAAACTCCCGATAAATCGGGGTCGAACAAATTTTTGCTTGAAAAGAAAATAAGTCGTCCTCGTTTTTTGGCCAAAATTCCAAAATGTCTTCACAAACTATCTTTTAAATATAGGGAGTGGCAGAGTGACCGCCCCATTTTGTCGGGGTAAACTGCGGGGCGACACGAAATTTATCCCGATGTATCGGGACGGTCGCCTGAACTCTGCTAAACCCGTGGTGGTCTATAACGGAATATTCAGTCGTGATTCCTGTTTATGATGAGAGTGATAATCTCAAGATTTTATTGAAGTCCCTCACTGAGGTTATAGATTCGCTTGGGAAAGAGTATGAGGTAATCTGTGTGAATGATGGAAGCAGGGATGGGAGTGATGAAGTCCTCAGGGCTGTAAAGAGAAAATATACACGGCTGAGGGTAGTGGAATTCGAAAGCAATTGCGGTTTGACAGCTGCTCTGGATGCTGGATTCTCAAGGCGAAAGAAGATATTGTAATTACTTTGGATGCCGATATGCAAAACGATCCTAGGGATATTCCTGAGCTTCTTAAACAGACAGGAGATTATGACGTGGTCTGTGGGGTCCGAACTGGAAGGCATGCCCCCCCTGGTTAAGAATTGTATCTTCCAGAATAGCCAATTATATCCAAAATAAGGTAACTGGAGAGAGCATCGCTGACGTGGGCTGCACCCTCAGAGCCTATAGGAGGAAGTTCTTATCGAGACTGAAACTTTTTGACGGAATGCATCGATTCCTCCCCACTCTCCTGAAAATGGAAGGAGCTAAGATCGTAGAGGTGGAAGTCAACCACCATCCCCGACTTTACGGAAAGACAAAGTACGGTGTCTGGAATCGGGTCTTTAAATCGTTTGTAGACCTGTTAGCAGTGGTCTGGATGAAGAAGAGGAAGCTAAATTATAGAATTAAGGTGTAAATATGGACTTCTAGTTAGCACTGGGGCTATTTGCTCAAGGGCTCTTTTTTATGAGGTTTCTTTTTTAATGAACTGCATCGGAAAGAAGAAAAGAGAGTTACATTCCCAATATTTTCTGGTTCTTCAGCCTCTCGGGCGGCCTTCTCCTTCTCGCTTATGCCATCCACAGGAAGGACCCGGTATTTATTCTGGGACAGTCCGTTGGTTCCTTTATTTATCTCAGAAATATAATTCTAATTTATGGGAAGAAACCGAAGCAAGCCTGAGCGGGAAACGCTGATGAATTTAAAAATAGGAGTATTGAAATTTATTAAAGGGAAGGAAATATATATCATTCTTGCTTTATCATCTTTTCTTCTATTTTCCTTCGGTCTTTCTGAGATAACTACTTATCAGAGTGATGAGACTTACTACCTCAGTTACGGCTTAAGCATGGTTAAAAGCGGCGATTGGATAACGCCAGTCTTTGAGGGGCGGGAATTCGCGTTTCAGAAGCCCATATTATTCTATTGGCTTGTTGCTCTTTCTTTCAAGGTTTTTGGAGTTAACATATTTTCCGGACGCTTGCCATCTGTTATTTTTGCCACTTCAGGTATACTACTCATTTACTATTTCTCGCTGATTCTTTTCGGTAATTACAAGGGAGCACTCTTCTCCTCACTTGCCCTACTTTCCAGTTCGCTCTATTTCCTTGATGCGCGAGCCGCAAGGACCGATATGCTACTCACTTTTTTTATAACCCTTTCAATGCTCTTTTTTGCGATAGGTTTTTTTGGAGAAAAGAATCGGCGTTCGTATTTTGTTTTCTCCTTTATAGCCATGGGGCTTGCTACTATGACCAAAGGTCCTCCTGGTTTTTTGATTCCTTTCACGTCTATAGTAATATTCTTGTTGGCTTTTCCAAAGAATAGATTAGCTTTAAGAGATATGTTCACTCCCTGGCCATTTGTTTTTTTTCTATTGATAGTAGTTCCCTGGCCCCTGACAATGTATATTCTTCATGGAAATAGATTTATAAGTTGCTTCTTTTTTGAGGAATTAGTTCGTAAGGTCGACAGGTCTTCAATAGATCTCGTTTCGAACATCGGCTACTATTTGGGTACAATGGTAAGACATTTTTTTCCCTGGTCAATTTTCCTCCTGATTGGTATTCTGTCAGCTAAAAGAAAGGAGAATAATAGAAACAAGATTCTATTTCTATTTCTCTGGTTAGCCGTAACGTTTGGTATCTTTACTTTTTTCCTTTCGCCTCGCCATTCCAGATACTTGCTTCCCCTCTCCCCAGCTTTGGCGCTTCTCACAGGAGAGTATCTGGTGAGAATTGAGAAGCAAGGTGCTTTCAGGAATAGAATTTTCAGATTAATGGTCCTATCTATTTTATCATTGTTTGTAGTTTTAGCTTTTGTTCTCGTCTTTTTAACTTCTACTATCTATTCCTTTGGGATTTATGGGTTCATATTTTCCATATTGGCATTAACAGTTTTACTGGGTGGGAGTATTCTTCTTGGAAAATTCTATAAGAGGCAAATCTTCTCTCCAATTCCACCGACAATAGCTTGCACAATGGCAACAGTTGCTTTTATCTTTATTGGAGGGATTATCCCCTCAACAACACCTGACCCCTGGAGAGAGCTGAGCTTGAAATACCTTAAGGGAGTTGGAGCGGAAGACAGGGTTATCACCATAGGAATGGATAGAGGGCCGAGGGTTTGGTTAACTATCTACACTTCCCGATTATTGGATGGGATATATTATGGAGACGAGATAGATTCGGCTTACGATTATCTGGAAAAGGAAAAGGCATCACCGAAGACTCTCTTTGTCATCTTGCCTGCTTCTGAGTATAAGAGACTTCCGGAGAACTTAAAGCAAGATTATTCCATAAAGGGGAGAAGTTTTTCCTATGATTTTAAAGGGGAAAAAATTTCAAAAGAGATTTTTAGGGCAATTCGGGAAGGCAGATTAAGGTCTTTTTTGGGTAAATATAGAAAATACTTCTTTGTATTAACAAATAGAAAAGACGAGTCAGGGTAAGGTGGCTCGGGATCTGGTTCGCTCGCTGATAATTTTTTGCTCTTCAAGAACCGCCTGTCATTGTCAGCGAGTGAAAGGAGCGTGTAATCGACCCGAAGGTTCGTTGCGAAGGCGAAGCCCGTGGCAACCCGACGAAGTCGTTGCGAGCCCTGAAGGGGCGTGGCAATCTCTACAATAAAATGGGATTGCTTCCCCTTCGTTTCACTCAGGGTCGGAATGACACTGCGTGTCAGATTGCTTCACTTCCTTCGCAATGACAATTCGTATCAAGTTGCTTCGCTTCTTGGCAATGACATCTTTTCTTCGATTTTTGGCTAAAAATTCTAATGCTTGTTACATCAAATCCTCTCGCATTATTGATATTTTTTTCTTTTTTTGGTATACTGCTAAAGTAATTTTTATTTTGGGTAGAATTAATGGAAGATTTGATGGTTTCAGATGAAAAATTTATTATAGGGACGTATAAGCGTTACCCGCTGGCGATTAATAGGGCTAAGGGGAAATATATCTGGTCCGAGGAAGGGAAGAAGTATCTTGACTTTTTCAGCGGTCTGGCTGTGAATAATTTAGGCCATTGCCATCCCCAAATCCTGAAGGCAATAAGGCATCAACTGTCAAAGCATCTGCATGTTTCGAATGTATACTATGATCGGCTGCAGGTTGAGCTGGCTGAGAAGTTGCTGAAATTATCTATTCCGGGCAGGATCTTTTTTTCAAACAGTGGAGCGGAAGCGAACGAGTGTGCGATAAAACTTGCCAGGAAGTATGGTCATCTGCGACGAGGGAAGCGGGGGGCCAGATACAAAATTATTGTTTTTGAGAACTCTTTCCATGGGAGAACACTGGCTACACTCTCAGCCACTAGGCAGAAAAAGTTTCAGAAAGGTTTTAGTCCTCTATTATCCGGATTTAAGCAGAGGAAGTTCAATGAGCTTTCCACAGTCGAAGATGCGATGGACAGCAATACTTGTGCTATAATGGTGGAGCCTGTTCAGGGAGAGGGGGGTGTTCGGGTTGCCACTCGGGAATTCCTCAGAGGATTACGCAGGTTATGTAATAAATTTAACCTCCTATTAATTTTTGACGAGATACAGTCAGGAATGGGTCGAACAGGGAAAATGTTTGCATATCAGCATTATGGTGTAAGTCCTGATATCCTAACTATGGCTAAGGGACTGGGTGGCGGATTACCTTTGGGTGTAACTATCGCTAAGGATGAAATAGCTAAGCTTTTCGGATATGGTAACCATGGTTCAACCTTTGGAGGCAACCCGGTCTCCGTCGCTGCAGGACTGGCAGCAGTGAGACTACTGAATGATAAGTTGTTGGAGAATGTGAAAGTGACAGGCAACTATTTCATGAGGCGCCTGAATGAATTAAAGTCTAAATATCCAAAGAGGATTAAGAAAGTGCGGGGATTGGGCTTGATGGTGGGGATGGAGTTGAAGGAGGAGGGAGAGGAGATTGTAAATAGGTGCTTTGAAGAAGGAATCCTTATCAATTGTACTCAGAAGAGGGTTCTGAGATTTTTACCTCCATTGATAATTAATAATACCGATATAGATAAATTAGTGAAAACTCTGGATAAAATTCTAAGTTCTTAATAAGGAAGCTTTGTGGAAGGGGTCGCTGGAGCGACGAATAAGGAGCTCCGTGTTAGCGACGGGCGCGAGTTGGTGAGCGCCCCGGTTTGAGGTTTCCCCTATTGAGCACAGGCGGATTCACTTAGATAATAACCTTGTGCGGAAGGGGTGACAGAGAGCGAAGCGAACGCAATCAGGGGAAACGAAGAGTTTCCCCTATTGAGCACAGGCAGATTCACATAAGGAGGGGCGATGGAAAAGGTAAGAAGGGTCGTTCTGGCCTATTCGGGAGGACTGGACACTTCCGTAATAATTCACTGGCTGAGGCAAAACTATGGCTGCCAAGTGATCGCCTTCGTTGCGGATTTAGGTCAGTTTGAGCTTGCCAGAAAAAGGATTCAGACGATTTCAGAGTTGAGACGAAAGGCAATAGACGCTGGTGCTTCCAAGGTCTATGTTGGAGATTTGAAGGATGAATTTGTCCGGGATTATGTATTTCCAACCCTTCGGGCCAATGCTGTTTACGAAGGGAAGTATCTCCTATCTGCAGCACTTTCCCGCCCCCTTATTGCCAAAAAATTGGTGGAAATCGCTAAAAGAGAGAAAGCAGACACAGTTGCACATGGATGCACAGGAAAGGGAAACGACCAGGTGAGGTTTGAATTAACCTTTAAGGCATTAAATCCTAAACTGAGGATTTTAGCTCCTTTGAGAGAATGGGAGATGGTATCCCGTCAAGAGGAGGTCGAATATGCCGGGAGGTATAAGATTCCTGTCTCTGCCGGGAAAGAGAAGGCATACAGCATTGACAGTAATCTGTGGGGCGTCTGCATTGAATGTGGACCATTGGAGGATCCCTGGAAGGAGCCTCCAGAGGATGCATATCAGATAACCACCCCTCCGGAAAGGGCACCTTCCAAGCCCATCTATTTGGATATATATTTTGAGCAAGGAATCCCCACCAGGGTGAATGGGAAGTTATTCTCGCCGGTGGAGTTAATAAAAAAGCTGAACAGAGTCGGTAGATCTCATGGGATTGGTCGCGTCGACTTGGTGGAGAATAGGGTGGTGGGAATCAAGTCCAGGGAAATTTACGAAGCTCCAGCAGCAACAATTCTATATTTAGCGCATCGGGAATTGGAGAGTTTAACACTCGATCGGGATACTTTCCATTATAAGGAATTCATTGCTCGCCGTTATGCAGAACTGGTCTACTGCGGGCTCTGGGAATCATCGCTGAAGAAGACAATAGATGCCTTTGTTTCTGCGACTCAGAAGGGGGTTACCGGAACTGTTAGGGTGAAGCTATACAAAGGAAATCTATGGGTTGTGGCCCGGAAATCTCCTTACTCCCTCTATCAGAAGGGATTGGCTACTTATGGAACTGAAGATAAGTTTGACCGCACTGCTGCCAGGGGATTTATTGACCTCTTGGGGTTGCCTTTGGAACTCAAAGCATTGATAGATAGGGGAGGGAAGTAGTGCCAAAGCGAAGTTCTGCTCTATGAAATAATACAATAGTTAGCCCAAGGAATTTGGGAGGGTTTATGAAAAATAAAAATTTAAAAAAGATTGATGCTTCGAGTTTCACTGCCTCCATATCTTTCGACAGAAGATTGGCACCTTACGATATTACTGGAAGTATTGCGCATTGTAAGATGCTGGTAAAGTGTAAAATTGTCTCCAAAAGTGAAGGAGAAAAAATTCTTAAAGCATTGAGGGAAATTAAGGAAGAAATTATTAAGGGAAAATTTAAATTTCTTTCTCCAGATGAAGATATCCATATGGCCATTGAGAGAAGATTGATTGAGAAAATAGGAGAGTCCGGAGGTAGACTTCACACTGCCAGGAGTCGCAACGACCAGATTTCCCTCGATATGAGAATGTATTTAAGAGATGAGATAGGAAGAATTTCTGGACTTATGAAGAATCTACAGAACTCTATAGTCAAATTGTGTGAAAAGAATATGGAAGTAGTAATGCCAGGATTTACTCATCTTCAACATGCTCAGCCGGTACTTTTTTCGCACCACTTAATGGCATATTTCTTTATGCTGAAGCGAGACAGGGAGAGATTTGAAGATTGTCTGAAGAGAGTGAATGTGCTGCCTTTGGGCGCTGGGGCTTTAGCAGGCACGAGTTTCTCGATCGATCGGGAGTTTATTGCCAGGGAATTAGGATTCTCCTCAGTTAGCGAGAACAGCATAGATACTGTCTCAGATCGCGATTTCGTAATCGAGTTTTTGTCGAGCGGTGCTCTCCTGATGATGCATCTTTCAAGGCTGGCAGAGGAATTGGTTATCTGGTCCTCGCCAGAATTCTCTTTTATCGAGATGGATGAAGATTTCTGTACTGGCTCTTCCATTATGCCCCAGAAGAAAAATCCTGACGTTGCAGAACTCATCCGGGGGAAGACTGGTAGGATTTACGGAAATCTCCAGTCCATCCTTACAGTAATGAAGGGCCTTCCTCTCTCTTATAATCGGGATATGCAGGAAGATAAAGAAAGCTTATTTGATACTGGGGCTACTCTGAAAAATGTCCTGGAAGTTTTATCACCACTTATATCATCGCTCAAATTGAATTCAGAAAGGATGCTCTCAGCCGCTAAACAAGGGTATTTGAATGCCACTGATGCAGCCGATTATTTAGTCAGAAAGGGAGTTCCCTTCCGAAAGGCTCATCAGATTTTAAGGAGAATTGTCCTCTACTCTATTAACAAGGGTAAGCGGCTGGAAGAGCTGAGTCTTAAGGAATTGAAGACTTTTTCGCCTCTATTTTATGAAGATTTTTTCTCTCTTATTAATATAAGGAGGTGTGTGGAGTCCCGTAAGTCTCATGGGGGCACTGCTCCCGAGGAAGTAAAGAACCAAATTAAGAAATCGAAAGTTAAGAAAAGATAAAATGAGACATTTTAGTTACAGAAATGGGCATCTCTACTGTGAGCTAGTTTCTATAGAGAAGGTAGCTGGCGAGGTTGGAACTCCTTTTTACCTCTATAGTCAGAGGACTCTTCTGGAGAATTATCGAGGTTTCGAGAGTGCTCTGGGAAAGATAAGACGCCTCGTATGTTATGCCTTTAAGGCAAACTCGAACTCTACTCTATGCAAAATTTTGGCTGAGGCGGGTAGCGGTGCTGAGGTTGCTTCGTTGGGAGAACTCAGGCAAGCTCTGGAACTGGGAGTTCCCGGGCGGAAGATTATCCTCAACGGGAATGGCAAGACAATAGAGGAAATGGAGTTAGCTATTAAGTCGAATATTTTAATGATTAATGTAGACTCATTTGAGGAATTGGTTCTACTCAATCGGGTCGCTGTGAGATTGGGGAAAAAAGCGAGAATTGCTTTAAGGATTAATCCTGATATCGAACCACATACACATCCCTATATTGCTACCGGGGTAAAGAAAGGCAAGTTTGGTTTCGAATTGGAAAGAGCAGTTGAAGGCTATAAACTGGCGAAGAGACTGGGAAATTTGGAAATCTCTGGTATTCATATGCATATCGGCTCACAGATCACAAGGATAGAGCCTTTTATCAGAGGACTGAAAAAGCTCATTACTATTTCAGATAAGCTGAAAGAGATTGGAATAAATCTTGATTATGTGAATGTGGGAGGAGGTTTGGGAATAACTTATTGGAATGAGAGACCGCCTACGCCCGCCGGTTATGCTCGTGCTTTGGTACCTCTGATTAAAAAGATTACTTCAAGGGGGATCTTTGAACCGGGAAGAGCGATAGTGGGCAATGCAGGGATTCTGGTAACTAAAGTTGTCTATATAAAGGAGATGTTCTCGAAAAAATTTGTTGTGGTTGACGCAGGGATGTCCGATTTTATCAGGCCAACTCTCTACAATGCTTACCATGAGATAAAGCCGGTTAAACTCCAGGAAGTAGCGAAAGGGAGATGGGAACTGGAAAGGCCCTCTTTTTGGCCTCCAGCTACCAGAAAGGCGATGGTGGTCGATGTGGTGGGTCCGATTTGCGAGTCGGGTGATTTTTTTGCTAAGGATAGGGCCCTGCCTAAAGTGGCTCCGGGAGAACTCTTAGCTATATTCTGTGCTGGTGCTTATGGGTTCACCATGTCTTCCAATTACAATTCTCGTTGTCGAGCTGCTGAGATTCTGGTCAGAAAAGAAAGATATGATATTATACGGGAGCGAGAGACCTATCAGGATTTAATTAAGGGTCAGGGGATAGTTGGATAAGGGTAGGGGGACCTGCAATTTACCCCAGCTCAACGGCTGGAGGGAAGGAATGGCATTGAGAAGAAGCTCGATCTCTTTTACAAAGATGGAAAGCGGGGGTAACGATTTCATAGTTATTGATAATAGGAAGAAAATGCTCCCTCGTGACCTCTCCAAACTTGCAGTTAATATCTGCCAGCGGCGTTCTTCAATTGGCGCTGATGGGTTGATCCTTCTGGAGAGAGCGGAGAAGGCCGACTACAGAATGCGAATTTTCAATCCAGATGGCAGTGAGCCCGAAATGTGTGGTAATGGTGCCAGGTGCCTTGCAAAGTTCGCATTTATTAACGGAATTGCTTCTCCAAAGGCAATCATGGAGACTAAAGCCGGGAATGTGGGGGCATGGGTTAAAGGCAAAAAGGTGAAGGTGAGATTGAGCGCCCCCTCCGGTATAAAGATAAATTTTGAGATTTCACTCAAGCCTCGTGGCTCCCTAAAAGTAAACTTTATTAACGTAGGCGTTCCCCATGTAGTAGTTTTTGTTCCCGCCCTGGATAAGGTCAATGTGGAAAGTTTGGGACGGATGATTCGTTACCATCAAAGATTTGCTCCCTCCGGCGTGAATGTAAATTTCGTTACTTTGCAAGGGAGGAACTCCATTTATATCAGAACATATGAGCGAGGAGTAGAAACTGAGACTCCTGCTTGTGGCACGGGTGCTGTTGCTTCGGCTTTGCTCTCAGGCTTACACGGGAAAGTATTCTCTCCTGTTCAAGTTCATACTCGAGGCGGGCAGACCTTAAAAGTAGAATATGTAATAAAAAAAGATGTGGGGGTAATGGAAAAGTTCAAAGGCGTTTGGCTTGAGGGAGAAGTCAGAGTAGTTTATAAAGGGGAGGTAGAGGCTTAAAAATTGGAATGGAGGAGGATGCGAGGATGTTCTCGGGTTCCTATGTTGCACTGGTAACGCCGTTTAAGAATAATCAGGTTGATGTAGAGAAGCTTAAAGAACTGGTTGAGTTTCATGTTAAGAAAGGCACATCAGGCATTGTTCCCTGTGGAACCACGGGAGAAGCGCCAACTCTTTCGCATGAGGAGCACAGGTTAGTCATTGAGAGTGTGGTTAAGGCAGTCAATCGACGTATAGAAGTTATTGCGGGCACGGGTTCCAATAACACAACAGAGGCAATTGAACTGACCCGATTTGCTAGGGAAGTGGGAGCTGATGGATGTTTGGTGATTACGCCATATTATAATAAGCCAACCCAGAATGGTCTCTATTTACATTTCAAACAGATTTCCGAAACTGTGGATCTCCCTATTGTTATGTATAATGTCCCAGGGCGAACTGGCATCAACATGCTTCCCTCCACTGTGGCGAAATTGGCTAAGATTAAGAATATCGTGGGATTGAAAGAAGCCAGTGGCAATATTAGTCAGGTAAGCCAGATTGTGAGGGATTGTGGAGAAGATTTCGATGTCCTTTCCGGAGATGATGCTATGACTTTCCCCATCCTGGCTGTTGGTGGCAAAGGTGTAATTTCCGTAGTGGCCAATGTTGTACCAGGGGAGTTAGCAGATCTTGTGGAAGCCTTTAACAGAGGAGATATTAAGAAAGCCAGGGAGATACACTTGAAGATGTTTGCTCTCTTCGGTGCTATGTTTTATGAGACAAACCCCATTCCTGTGAAGACAGCGATGAGCCTCAAGGGGATGATTTCTGACGAGATCAGGTTACCTCTATGTAAGATGTCTGATGAAAATCTGGGAAAGTTAAAGACCGTACTGAGAAAGTATAAACTCATCTGAGCGGAATTC
>JBHIBS010000036.1:0-14864 GCA_046759165.1 bacterium
TGCTGATTTTGATTTTCATTTGACAATACTGGAAGCTACCAAAAACCCTATTTTGGCAGCAATAGCGAAACCAATCGTAATTTTACTAAGGAATAGTCGTGAGCGACTTCTTGGAATTGTGGGAGTTCCAGAAATATCTTTTCGGCAGCATCAGGACATTTATAATGCTATCAAAAAGGGAGATGAAAAAGAGGCCTCCCGGGCTATGCTTCGCCATCTCAAACAAGTGGAAGAAGACGTAAAAAGGATGGCAGATATTCACTAATCGGTTTGATCGTCATCTTTTGATTCTCTGGCCCCAAATTCCTGAGCACCATCTATTTTAAGCCTTTTGTTTCTAGCAAGGGGCTTTCAAGAAAAAGAGTTTAATTTGATTATCTTGCGATTCTTGCTGAGGTTCTTGTAACAGTCTTGTTTATTTCACAGGCAAGGAGAATCGGGTCTCTCCCATAATTCTTGTGATTATGCTTCCTACCATAGTAGCATATATTTTGTTACAGGGACTGTTTATCAAGGGCATGACCGCTGGAGCATTAAAAGGATAATAATTGAGAATCTAGAGGTCTCCACGCATAAGCTATTAATCAATAAGATTGGAGTAGAGAGGAGGCAGTGTCTCATCCCAAAGGGAAGGGTTAAGTAAAGGAATGCTACTTCGTGATGCAGATTTTGCTTTTTGTGAGGCAATCAAGGCGAAAGGCTACAAAGTGTTCGTAGATACCAGATTCGTTTGTGGCCACAAGAAAAGCTTGGATTTGAAGCTTGTGAATGATTTGCTTGTAAGACACAGAGTCGCGAAATAGTTTAATTCTACTAGCATCGGTTATATGAGTACCGTTGATAGTACTTGAAAATCTGTTGACTTTTTTTTTGAAAATGTTTTACAATTCTCTTACTACAGTAAAACAGTATTGTTGAAAAGTTAGATCTTTGACAAGAGCTAAAAATGGTGAACTCTTTCAGACCATGAAGAAGTTGGACCTGATGAGTTGTCAAAAATATGAGAGGTAGGCGAAGTACTCCTATTTTTCAGGATAGCAAGAATCAAAGAGGGTCAAAAAAACAAAGAGGAGGTGGTGATATCTATTTAAGAATATAAGACCCTAAGTTAAATTTTGTGCTAAGAAGAAAGAGTAAAACGGAGGGAAACTGATGAAAAAGTCAGTATGGCTAGGAGTTTATAGCTTGGTTTGCTTCATGGTAATCGCGGGATTTACTTCTGCAATGGGGCAGGGAAAGAAAATAACCATTACTTACTATGATATGCCTGATCAAGTAAAATTCGCCGAATGGGGGATTAAAAGATTTGTAAAGGAGCACCCTAACGTTCATATTGAGATGCTAGCATCACCAGATCCTTCAACATATTGGGATAAACTGCAGGTTATGTTTGCAGCAGGTGAAGCACCAAACATATATGGCACGAACCCGGGTGGGATTCTCCTTACTCATGCCAAGAATGGACTGTTGTGGGACTTAACCCCCTATTACGAGGAGTATAAAGAAGTATTTAAGGATTGGACTCCTCGTTCGATAGAATGGATAAAATTATTTGGTCGGCATTGGCAGGTAACTACTCATGGTACTGTTGGATATTTTCTGTGGTACAACAAGACTATGTTCGAAGAAGCGGGAGTAAAGCTTCCTACAAGGGACTGGACCTTCTATGACTTCTATGATGCTGCTGTAAGACTTACCATGGACAAGGATGGTGATGGGAAGATGGATCAATGGGGTCACGCCCGCAGTTGGTGGTCTTGGTTAACCTTGGTACGGGGTGAAGGTGGTAGATTGTTATCTAGCGACCTCCAGAAATGTCTCCTGGATTCTCCCGAGGCTATAGAATCTTTAGAGTGGCAGCAACGTCTTGCATTTGAAGAAGCAGCTATACCAAGTGGGATATCTGCTATGGGAGGTGGAAGGCAGGCCTATTTCGGCGGAAGAGCAGCATCGACTCAAGGCACTGCATCACATCTTGCTCCTGTTCTGGATGTAGAGTGGGAGCCCGCACTAGTTCCTATGCCCAAGGGTAAAGCGGGAAGATTCCCTCTCGGAACGGCTCACTCTGTTGTCATTACCAAATCTTGCAAATATCCAGATGAGGCTTTTAAATACTTGACGTACCTGTCTGATTATGAAGCACAGGTTGCCGCTGTAAGAGAGTTCGGTTGGGTGAGTTCTATACCTGAGGTAAATGAAAAGTATCTTGGCAAAAGTCCAGGTGTAGATTATCCTTCTGGATTCAAGGAGATTGTTATAGAGACTGTGGGACATCCTAACGCGAGTTTACCACCTAGAGTGCCAGCGGAAGCAGAACAGGAGATCATTAGTGCTCAGCAAAAAATCTTTCTCCAGGACGCACCGGTTAAGCAAATAGTCGAAGATTTAGTGCCTAGGGTAAACAAGTTGTTGCAAGAGTTTTGGGAATAGCTAGCTGTAACTGCTTGGGGGATCAGCCGCCGATGTAGCTGGTCCCCCAAAGATAGTTATATTCAATTGTTCAGAGGAATTACGAAAGATGTTGGTGGGGAGAAGGTATGGGTGGGACTATTAATTATTCGATGTTAAGATATTTGGAAAGATTGTATAGTGATTATTCTCCAAAGATGTCTTTTAAAGCTGAAACTAAAGAGGAATGGAAAATATGGCAGGCGGAATTCCGCGAAAAAATCATTGAACTTTTTGGATGTTTTCCTTCCCGTAAAGTCCCTCTTAGGTCCTCTATTTTTAACCAAGAAGAGGAGGAATTCTATACAAAGGAGAAAGTTATTTTTGAGAGTATGCCTGGAATTAATGTGGTGGGTTATCTTATTATCCCAAAGGACGTAACTTTTCCTTGTCCTGCTCTACTCTGTCCTCCAGGACATGGGCGGGGAAAAGCTGACGGAATAGAAAAAGGTGCATATTGCGACTACGGAGTGCGTTTTGCTGAGCAAGGGTACATTACTTTTGTAATGGATCACATAGGCTTCGGAGAAAGAACAGTGTCCAATCAGGCAGAAGATTATCCAATGGATTATAAAGACCGTAATTATTCCCTAATGGTTAATATTTGCCATCTTTTCGGAATGAGCATTCAGGGTTTTCGGGTATATGATTTAGTGAGATCTATAGACTATCTCGAAACAAGGGATGAAGTAAAAAAAAATCACATAGGGTGTGTAGGGCTTTCTCTAGGAGCAGAGTTGACGACATACTTAGCTGCTTTGGACGAAAGAGTAAAGGTAAGCATTGTCTCTGGATGGTTCAGTACCTTTAAAGATACAATTTTAGCTAGTTTACACTGTACTTGCTCCTACATACCTGGGATTTTGAAATATGGTGAAGTCTATGATATTGCTGGATTAATTGCTCCTCGTCCACTTTTAGTTCAAATAGGAAGGAAAGACACATCATTTCCTGTTGCGGCCACTATCAAAGCCTATAATATGACCAAGCGAGTGTATAAGCTTCTCGGTGCTGAAGATAGAATAGACATTGAAGTTTTTGACGGAGAGCATGCTTTCAGTGAAAAGAAAGCTTTTTCCTGGATAAAGAGATGGCTGTGAGTTTTTCTTTTTTTGACAATTCTAATCCGCAGCTTTTTAGCTATCTGATAGCCTCCTCCTTTTAGTATGATCATGACCTCCCCATAAGTATTTCATTTTGAAGGAGAAACAACTGTTAAGGATGCGGCATAAAGAAGCTATCAGTGGGTATCTATTTATAATGCCCTGGCTCGTGGGTTTAGTAGTATTTACTGCTGTGCCCATAATTGGGTCTCTAGCATATAGCTTCACCAAATATGATTTGCTATCCCCCCCTCGCTTTGTTGGTTTATATAATTATCAACGAGTGTTTATGGAGGATCCACGATTTTGGGTCAGTCTGCGAGTTACTGGACTTTATCTTTTAGGCATGGTACCTTCGCAATTAATTCTGGGTTTTGTGCTGGCCATTCTTCTCAATCAGTCGATCAAAGGAATAGCCTTGTTTAGAACATTATATTATTTACCAGCGGTACTTCCAGCTATGGCAAGCTACATGCTGTGGATGTGGATTCTTCATGATCACTATGGATTGCTTAATTACTTTCTAAGTATGTTTGGGATCCCGGGCCAAAGTTGGTTGATTGATTCAAGATGGGTGATCCCAGCAATAATTATATTGGGCCTATGGGGAGGTACAGGAGCAGTTATGATCATTTTTCTGGCACGGCTTCAAGGAATCCCTACTGCACTCTATGAAGCCGCCCGCTTAGACGGAGCTAATTGGTTAAGAACTTTTTGGCATATTACTATTCCTGCGATGAGTCCTATTATTCTTTTTAATCTAATAATGCAAATTGTCACTTCATTTCAGGTATTTGGTTCAGCTTATGTTATAACTCAAGGTGGACCCGGGGATGCGAGTCTTTTCTATGTCCTTTATCTATATCGTAATGCTTTTCAGTTCAACAAAATGGGATACGCAAGTGCTTTGTCTTGGCTATTATTCATTATGATTATGCTAGCCACGATTTTTGTCTTAAAGTCCTCGAAGAAGTGGGTGTACTATGAGGCAGAGGTAAAATGAACTATAAGAAAAATCTTTCATGGTGGAAAAGAAAGATTGTGCAATCCTCTATTTTAAAAGGAGCGTTATATGTTATCCTTTGTACTGGCTCAGTAGTAGTATTGGCTCCTCTAGTTTGGATGATCTCTACTAGTTTAAAAACTTTAGACCAAGTGTACATTTTTCCAATTCAGTGGATACCTCAACCTATTGTGTGGGAAAACTACCTTTTAGCAATTACCAGACACCCCTTTTTCCTTTATCTAACAAATTCATTTATTATTGTCGGTGGTGGAGTAGTAGGACAGCTTATTTCTTGTTCCTTAGTTGCTTATGGTTTTGCTCGATTTCGCTTTCCAGGACGAAATATCCTGTTCATAATTTTACTTGGGACTTTGATGATCCCTATTTACGTAAAAATAGTTCCTCTTTTTATACTCTTCAGAAGATTTGGCTGGCTGAATACTTTTTTGCCAATTATTATACCGGCATTTGCAGCTACGGGTCAGCCTTTATACATTTTCTTGTTGCGACAGTTCTACATGACTATTCCTTTGGAGCTGGATGAGGCAGCCAAACTTGATGGCTGCAATCCTTTCCGTATATACTATACAATTATTCTCCCTCTCTCTAAGCCAGCTTTAGCCGTAGTAGCTGTACTTTCCTTTATGTTTTACTGGCGGGATTTCTTTAGACCTCTAATTTATCTTACTAGAGAAGAAAGGTGGCCTATAGCTTTAGGAGTACTAATGTATAAGTATCTTACGAAGGGTGAGTTAGGAATAGCACAGCGCATTGTTCAGTGGCATGTAGTGATGGCCGTTTCTTTTTTGATGATCATACCCTGCATTATCTTGTTTTTCTTTGCCCAAAGAGTATTTATGCAAGGTATAACTAGTGCTGGAATAAAGTGATAAGAAATAGAAGATGGAGTCCCAGAGATATAATATATTCAATGACAGGAAAATAATTGCAACGGGATAATATTATTTTTTGTAGCGAAATAAGAGAAGATTTTCCAAAAAAGAGGAAAAGCAATGCAAACAGAGTTGCTTAAAACAATAAGGGAGGAGGTCGAGAAGATTTCCCTTGTAGACACCCATGAACATTTTTTATTAGAGGAAGAGCGTTTAAATACAAAGTTAAATCTTTTTTATCTTTTCCCTCATTACGCTTCCTCGGATCTGCTTTCTTCTGGGATGTCCCCTCAGACTTTGGACGAGATTCGTATATCCAATTGTCCTTTAGAAGAGAAATGGGAAAAATTTAAAGCCTATTGGGAAAGGATAAAAAACACCGCTTATTCAAAGGCTTTGTTAATTGCCGTTAAGGATCTATTCGGAATTGGAGATATAAATGAGCATACTTACCGAAGACTTTCAGAGAAGATCGCCGCCTCTAACAAGAAGGGTTGGTATAGATATGTATTAAGGGAAAGGGCAAATGTCGATGTCTCAATTGTAGATTTTCCTGGTAGGGGAATATTGAAAAGAGAAGCCCCACGAATAGAGAGGAGGGTGGCAAGAGAAAAATTTCAAGCTGATAAAAAGATTCCTTCAATGAATAAGGACTTTCTTGTCCCTGTAGCCAAGTTTGATGAATTTATAACTATTCGTAGCCTTGATGAGATAAGAAGAGCAGAAGAGGAATACGATATTGCCACTTACTGTCTGGATGACTTACTTAAGATTTTAGATTGTGCCTTTGAAAAAAGAGTAGAGGAAGGAATCGTGGGAGTAAAGACAGCCTTAGCCTACATTAGAATCTTAAAATATGAGAAAACTCCTAAATATGAAGCAGAGATTCTATTTAACCATATCTTTCAGGATTTAGGGGAGGGCCTTTCTTGGAAGGAGGCAAAGCCCCTTCAGGATTTTATGATGCACCAGGTCATTCGAAGAGCAATAAACTATAATTTGCCAATTCAGATACACACAGGACTTCAGGAAGGCAATGGTAATATAATTACTAATTCTGATCCTACTCATCTTCTAACCCTATTTATAGAATATAATAAAGCTATATTTGATGTCTTTCATGCAGGCTATCCCTATACAGGGGAGCTAACGGCTATAGCCAAAAATTTTCCCAATGTATATGTGGATATGTGTTGGCTTCATGTAATTTCCCCTTCGGTAGCAAGAAGAGTCCTTGAGGAGTGGATAGAACAAATTCCTTCAAACAAGATATTTGGCTTTGGAGGTGATTATATAATTGTAGAGGGAGCCTATGCTCACTCCCGTCTAGCTAGAGATAATGTAGCCAGAGTTTTAGCCAAAAAGGTGAAGGAGGGGTACCTCAAGGAATCCGAAGCGGTGGAATTAGGGCATAAGATTCTAAGAGATAACGCTTATAAAGTCTTCAAGTTGGGGAGCAAAACATTTAATAGGCCAAGCAAGTGAAGAGATTATATTCACAGGACTATAAGCATGTGGAGTAGTTCATTGTTTGAAAAACACTCTTTGAAGAGACACATGTTAGGCTCGGCTTGATGTCGTGTCAAAAACACGGCAACTAAGATAGGCTGCTTCTATTTTCAAAGAAGCCAAAAAGGGTCAAAGACCAAAGAGGAGATGAGGGAACAGGTAGATCTGACAGCTTCAATATTATCTACTTAGACAAAGATAATCACTTAATAAGAAGGTCAAAATGTATCTAGTTGTTAACGCAGGCAATCATTCTAGAAAATTCTGTCCAGTGAAAGTGCAGATGAGAGGATTTGAAGAAGGAGCTAAGAGAGCAAGATTAACTGATCTTGATACGGGAAATTCTCTTCCTTGCCAGGTTGAGTCTAGTGGAGGAGGATCAATTTTGACTTTGATAATTGAGAAGATGAAAAAGGGACAGGAAAAACGATTCGAACTCCGAGCTACTGAAGAGAAAAAATCGGAAGTAGAATTACAAGAAGTTACTGGAGAAAGAATAGAAGTAAGAATAAAAGGCGATCTCTTTACTTCCTACTGGTTCGGAAAAGAGTTAAATCGTCCTTATCTGAATCCCCTAATTGCTTACAATGGAGCTTCGATGGTGAGGAAGTGTGGAGCTGAGGGAGAAACGAGCGATCATCCCTGGCACCCAGGGATCTGGACTGCTCATGGCGACATTAATGGAGTAAATTGTTGGGAGGAGAAGGGAGAATACGGCAGAATAGTTCATCAAGCTTTTGAAAAGTTAATCCCGGGGAGTGCATATGCTCGGATTAAAGCTAAAAACTATTGGGTGAACTATCAGGGTGTTAAACTTCTGGAAGAAGAAAGGGATATAATAGTCTATAATCTTCCCAAAGAAGGGAGAATAATTGATTTTAAAATTAAATTTACTGCAAGCGAAGGGAAGATAGTCTTTGGAGATACTAAAGAAGGGGGGATATTGGCGGTCCGGGTAACTACTTCCATGATAGCAGAGAAGGAAGGCAAAATTGAGAATTCTTACGGAGCTATAGGAGAGGAAGAAAGCTGGGGCAGAAGAGCTCATTGGTGTGACTATTCAGGCCCAGTGAAAGGATGCTGGAGCGGAATTTCTATCTTCGATTATCCAGACAATCTTAGTTATCCAACTCATTGGCATGTAAGAAATTATGGTCTTATGGCTGCTAACCACTTTGGAATATCCAGCTTTAGGAACGATTCTAGTCTAAATGGCAGCTTTACTCTACCCGCAGGAAAGAAATTGGCATACTCTTATCGACTCTATCTTCACGAAGGGGATGCTCAAGGAGGAAAAGTAAGGGATAGATATCATGATTATGTCAATCCCCCAAAAGTTCGAATTGAATAGGTAGTTTATACAGTCAAATGGACCTTTTTTTAGTTATATTTTGTCTCGGAATTCCTCATATAAAGCTAGGAGGAGATGATGGAAAAAGAAGTCAGCTTTGGGATTATAGGTTGTGGTGTTGTGGCAAAAGACCATGCCGAAGCAATAACAAACACAGAAGAAGCTAAACTAATTGCAGTTGTTGATATAGATGAAAAAAAGGGGAAAGAATTTGCCAAAAAATACCAAACAAATTTTTATAGGGATTACCGTGATCTTCTAGCTCTCAAAGAAATAGAGGCAGTAGACGTCTGCACTCCCAGTTATCTGCACGCTCCTATAAGTATTGACACCGCTAAAGCGGGAAAGCACGTGTTTGTGGAAAAACCTATAGCAATTAACTTAAAACAGGCGGATGAGTTAATTGTTGCTTGTCGTCAGGCTAAAGTAAAATTAGCTGTAGTATTTCAAACGCGATTTTCCGAGAGTTTGCAAAAGGTAAAGCGACTCTTCAAAGAACGAAAGATGGGTAGGATGATTTTAGCTGATTTCTCAATCAAGACCTATCGAAGTGAACAGTATTATCAAAGTTGGCACAAAAAGATAGAGTTCGAGGGGGGAGGTTTAATGATTCAACAGGGGATTCATGGAATAGATCGCCTTCAGTGGTTAATGGGCGAGGTGGACTCAGTTTTTGCTTTCAAGGATACCATTATCCACAACATTGAAGGAGAAGATATAATAGTAGCTACGGTTAAATTTCGTAATGGCGCCTTAGGAAGTATTGAGGGATCAACCTCTATTCATTGTGAGCGGCCTGATCCACTTTATACTGAAAGCATGGGACTTTACGGAGAGAATGGATCTATTAACCTCATGGAAACCAAAATAGTAGAATGGAATCTTAGAGAGAATCAAGAACCAGAATCTTTAGAAGTACCTGTAGAACTAACTCAGGGACGGTTGTCCCAAGTCAAAGATTTCATCGGCGCTATTAGAGGAGATAAAGAACCATTAGTCAACGGTGAGGAAGCGAGAAAAAGCCTTGAAATAGTAATAGCTTTGTATAAATCAGCTAAAGAAGGAAGATTGGTGAAACTACCGTTATCTCAATAGTTTTTTCTCTAATGGGTGCACTCCGTGCACTTCAGCAAAAAGGAGTAATATGAAATTAAAAGAAAAGATTGCACTAGTAACGGGATCGACGAAAGGTATAGGAAAGGCGATTGCCTTTGAACTGGCAAGAGAAGGAGCAAATATTGTAATCAATAGTCGAAACCAAAGTGAAGCTGAACAAGTAGCACACGGGATCCATGATAAAATGGGGGTAAAAACACTAGCCCTAAGGGCCGATGTTAGTAGTATCGAAGAAGTTAAAACATTGGTGAAAAAGACGGTGGATTACTTTGGAAGAATCGATATTCTGGTTAATAATGCAGGAGTGTTTGAGATTTGTCCTTTTCTTCAAATATCCGAGGATACCTGGGATAAAGTAATTGGTATTAACTTGAAAGGGACATTTCTTTGTTCGAAATTAGCTCTGCCGATTATGCTAAAGCAGAAAAGCGGGGTAATTGTAAATATGAGCTCAATGGCAGCAAAAACAGGGGGCATACTTCCTGTAGCTCACTATGCGGCCTCAAAGGCTGGAATTATAGCGCTGACTAAGGCCTTAGCCAGAGAATTTGCTCCTTATGGCATAAGGGTTAATGCTGTGGCCCCTGGTGTTATTAAAACCAAGATGGCAGAATCTCAAGCAGAGGAAAAAAGAAAAATAATCCCTCTGGGAGATTTAGGTGAACCAGAAGATGTAGCCAAAGCAGTCTCCTTCTTAGTTTCTGATGATGCCTGTTATATTACCGGAGAGGTAATAGATGTTAATGGTGGGTTAGTAATGGATTAATTTACTTAAAAGGAAAAGAAGAAAATGAAGGCCATTGTGAAAAATAAAAAAGAAGAAGGTTTTGATTACCAGGAAGTAGAAATTCCTGAGATGGGGTCAAGAGATATTCTAGTAAGAGTAAAAGCAGCAGGAATATGCGGCTCTGACTTAAATTTTTATGAGTGGAATTCTTGGTGCGAAGGGGTAGTAAAAAGGATTCCCTTTATTCCTGGTCATGAGTGTTCCGGTGAAGTAGTAAAGGTGGGTAGCCAGGTTAAATTATTTAGAGAGAAAGATAGAGTTAGTGTGGAAACGCATCTTCCCTGTGGCAGGTGTTTTCAATGTCGAAGCGGACAGCCTCATATCTGTCAAAATATGGAGTTATTCGGACATACCTTTAATGGTTGCTTTGCTGAATACTGTAGTCTACCGGAGGCCATAGTTGAGAAAATACCTGATGAGCTATCCTGGGAATATGCCGCCTTGCTTGAGCCGATAGGCATACCTTTAAGGGCTGTCCGGGAAGCACAGGTAGGGGGTGATTCGGTAGCTGTGATAGGTTGCGGCCCTATTGGGCAATTCGCCATAGGTGCATCTCTTGCCATGGGAGCTTCTCAAATTTTTGGCCTGGATGTTGACGAGAAAAGGCTAACTATAGCAAAACAGATGGGGGCAATACACCTACTCAATCCAGCCAAGGAATCGGTGATTAAAATAATAATGGATTTAACCCACCAGAATGGAGTGGGTGTAATTATTGAAGCTTCAGGTGATTCCAAAGCTCTTTCCAATGGTTTTAAGTATTTAAGAAAAGGGGGAAAGGTTTTTGTGATCGGCAATATTAAGGAGCCATTGATATTGGACGGAATATCAGATATTGTTAATAAAGAGGCGACAATTAGAGGCTTACATGGAAGAGAGCTCTTTAAGACTTGGCGGTTGGCAGAGTCTCTTCTTCTCTCAGGTAAACTAAGAATAGATCCTGTAATAACTCACAAGTTCGCCTTAAAGGAGTTTAATAAAGGTTTTCAGTTGGCTATAAATGGGAAAGCCTGTAAGGTTCTCCTTTTTCCCTAAAAGGTTAAGGATTATAGATGGCTTAACGCGTGGCGTTGACTTTTCCACAAAATCCTTTATAATTCAGTTGTTGATTGAACAAACAAAATCAGGACCGAGCTGGAATAAAAGGCCGGGAGGGAGGTGAAAAAGCAATAGGGTAAATCCAGCTTAAGCCAAAAAACATCCAGATGTTAGGTGATCACTTTTTCCCGAAAGTTCACTTGAAAAATGGAAGCATCTGGGGGTAGTGAGTTAAGACCAAAAATAAAAGGGAGGTAAAAGGATGAAATACCTAAAAACCTTATTAATCGTCCTGGGTTTCACCTTGCTGGTGTCGACTTCAGCAATAGCTAAGGTTACCATTACATTATGGTATCCTGCGGGTGCAATTACTCCTGCCGCTGCCCTGTTTGCCGACAAAACCCTGTTTGCTGATTTTGAAGCTAAAAACAACGTTAAGGTAGATCTCATCGCGGGAAACTATGAGACCATGCAGCAAAAAATCTTTACTGCCATGGCAGCAGGAGCAGGAAGAGTTCCCGACATTCTGTTTGTCGACAGATCCTGGGTTCCTGGCCTTCTGAAGGAGGATGCCTTGGAGCCAGTTCCTGAGGCGGGTGCCAAGCAGTGGCTTGCAGCAGTAGCTCCAGAGATCGTAGAACTTTCTGACTATGGTAATGGTCGGATGTGGGGATATCCTCAATATGGAATTGACGTCTACGCCATTACCTGGAATAAGGACTATTTTGCTGAAGCAGGGTTCGATCCAGAAAGAGCTCCCAAGACGTGGGCGGAATTCCTGTATTACAGTTTAAAAACCTATAAGAAGGATGCAGCGGGGAACCTCACCAGAGTCGGATATGCCATCCGCCATTTGGGGCACCCTCATGGCGTGGTTCATAAGTTTCTATGGGCTCTTTGGGGGGGCGGGGCAGATCTAATTACTGATCCGAAAGCATTAAAGGGTGGTAAGGTGTTGTTTAACAACGAAGGGGGCAAGGCTGCTCTCAAACTCGTTTATGACATGATTTATGTGGACAAGTCTACCAGTCTCAACTTTCCAGACCCACGAGCAGCTCTTTTACAGGGAATAGCGGCGATGCAGATCAGTGAGACCATCAGTATTGAAGTCCGACAACCGAAGGAAGCTCCTAATTTAAGGTGGGGTGTAGATATACCTCCGGTAAGATACGTCGGATATGAGCCCGCCACTAACTTAAACAGTTGGTTTTATTCAGTGCCAACACTGAGCGTGAACAAAGAGTTAGCATGGAAAGCCATCGAATGGATTAATAGCGTCCAAAAGGATTACGAATTGTCCGTAAAATTCAAAGGTACTCCCCGGTATAAGGAGAACTGGGCGAAACCTCCTTTTACCACTGATCCCGTTGCAGTTGCTTTACGGAAGATGCTTCCCTACGGTCGGGCTTATCCCAACAATCTGGGTTTAGATGGTATTATGGAAGCTCTTGGTGCGGCAATTCAAAAGGTATGGCATGATGAAGCTGAGATTGGACCAGCCTTAGCAGAAGCAGAGGAATTAGCCAACAAAGCTATTCGAGATGCGGCAAAGTAACTCTTTTTCATGCGCCTGCCCCTTATCGAGAGGGGCAGGCATTTTTTATTGATTGGAGAGCCTAATGTCTACCAGCCTCACTTTTTCTTTCTTTAAACGTTGGTTCTCGGTTAGTTATCGAAGGAAGTATTTCCATGCCTATCTTTTTATTGCACCTATTATTATCCTATTTGGAATATTCAGGATTTATCCTGCCATTCAAACCTTAACCTACTCCTTTTTTAACGTAGAACTATTAAGGCATAGATTTACCTTCATCGGGATGGAGAATTTTTTCTCTCTTTTGGAGGATAAAATTTTTTTGAAAGCGACTCTCAATACGCTGATATATGTAGGGTACATTGTTCCAATTTCAGCCGGAATAGGCATGATTCTAGCAGTTATTCTAAATGCAAAATTCCGCCTTAGACAGTTTTTCAAAGGGGTCTATTTTTCCCCTTTTATAACCAGTACTGTAGCTGCCGCCATGGTCTGGTGGTGGCTTTATAATCCACAATTCGGACTTTTCAACAACATTCTAAGGCTTCTACATCTTCCTCCCCAGTCTTGGTTGATGTCCAGCCGTCAGGCATTGATGTCGATCATTATCTTCAGTATCTGGAAAACCTTGGGGTACAATATGATTATTTACATTGCAGGACTACAAGCAATTCCTGAACAGTATTATGAGGCAGCTAAAATTGATGGGGCCAACAACTTAGTGCAATTCTTTAAAATTACAATACCTTTACTTACTCCAACAACCACATTTATTTTGATATACAATACCATCTTTGCCTTTCAGGTATTTGATCAAGTATTTGTTTTGACCGGCGGTGGCCCTGCTTACTCCACCACAGTGGTGGTATTAGAGTTGTATCAGCAAGCCTTTTTGAAACATAGATTCGGATATGCTTCTGCCATGGCTGCGGTTCTTTTTATGATCATTTTAGGAATTACCATTATCCAATATACCATCAGTAAAAAAAGAGAAATTGTTTACTGAAAGGTAGGGCCATTTTGAGGAGAGAATAGTGAAGGTCTTACAATCTAAGAAATATGCAATATTTACTGGAAAAGTGGGTCTTTACGTTGTGGTTTCAGCTGTGGCGGTAATTATGATAGCCCCTTTTTACTGGATGTTTGTTACATCTGTTAGCCCAGTCCAGGATATTGTCTCTTTCCCTCCTAAATGGCTCCCCAGTTATCTAGTCTTTGGGCACTTTGTAGAAGTTCTTAATAAAGCCCCTTTCCACTTTTATTACATGAATAGCCTGACGGTGGCGGTGGTCTCTGCTGGGTGTTCGTTATTCTTCGGTTTATTTGCCGGTTATGCCTTTGCTGTTTATAGGTTTCCCTTACAAAACTTCTTTTTCATTTTAATCCTGAGTACCATTATGGTTCCTTTTCAGGTTACCCTGGTTGCCCTGTATATTCTGGTGGCAAAAATAGGATGGGTTGATACCTTGTGGGGAATTTTGGCCCCTAATTTCGCCAGTGCCTTGGGAGTATTTTTGGTAAGACAAAGCATAAAATCTATCCCCCCCGACCTCATAGAAGCGGCTAGACTAGATGGAGCCGGTGAAATAAGAATAGTTTTAACCATTGTGGCACCTTTAATTAAGGCAACCCTGGCAACTGTGGGGATGATTCTATTCTTGAATAGCTGGAACGACTTTTTGTGGCCGGTGATTGTCATTAACTCTAGAAATCTGCGGACCGTCCCGGTAGGTATTGCCTTGTTCAAGGATCCCTACGGGAGTATGAATTATGGTCCCCTCATGGCCGCTACAGTGATATCTATCGCGCCCATGTTAATCGCCTATATCTTTTCTCAAAAGTTTATAGTAAAAGGGATTGCTGTAACTGGATTAAAGGGTTAAATATCATGAGAAATAAAGAAGTAGAAGATTGGATCTAAAGATTCGAGAGAAGTTGGAGAAAGGATATGTTTCTATTATTGAGGGAAAAGAAGGGATCAAGCTGATTCACCTGGGAATTCTAAGGCTAAAAAAAGGGGAAAGATTTGATGGACCCGCACTTAATGATCGAGAAACTGCTCTAGTAATCCTGAGTGGT
>JBHIBS010000037.1:0-13524 GCA_046759165.1 bacterium
TGAGGGCTGGAGGAATGCCCCTCAACTTCATTCCCAATAGATTAAAGATGGAAATGTGGGCACCTGCTGCCACAGCCCTGATCCAGATGTTGAGGAAGTAAAGGAACATTATCGCAAAGATAATTCCAACTATTACCACCAATCCAATTAAAAACTGTACCATTTCTCACCTCCCATGGACGTCTCTGAAAAAATATCGTTTTTCTTTGACCTAGTTCATAGTTCGTAGATTCCGTAGATAACTTCTATGAGCTACGAACTAATTATCAGACTTCTTCGTCTATTCTTCTAACCACAACTCTATTTCCTTCCACCATCACCACCTTTATCTTACAGCCCTTAGATAGAAATACTCCCTCGGTTACCACATTGATCTTTCGACCATCTATTAATGCCTTGCCAGAGGGTCTCAAGGTAGTTAACGAAATCCCAGTTCTACCTTTTAAGTCCTCTAAATTTTCCGAAGTAGATCGGAAGCCTTTTTCTGTCAACTGAAGGAATAGCTTCTTGGACAACCTTGTTTTAGTCCCGAACCTCATTACTGCATAGACGCTCACCATAGCTAACACCAAGCTGCCAACTAAGAAATATGAGCCCCCGATGCTACCAAGTCTAACGAAAGCAATCCATATAGAGCCTACAATCAAAAAGAATCCGATCGTTCCCAGAATCCCTCCAGGAACGAAAACCTCAAGACAAATTAGAACCAAACCCACCAAGTAGAGAGACAAGATTAGCTTCATTTATTCGCTTCTTTCTCCACTTCGGAAACCACTATCCTATTCCCTTCGACCTTTGTCACTTTTATCTGTCTTTCCTTCTCTATAAGTTCGCCTTCGCTTACTACATCCAGAATTATATCTCCAAACTGAGCCTTACCCACAGGCCTGAGCATGGTCAGTGCCACACCTTGCTTTCCTATAAATTTTTCCATCTCTACTGGTGCAGAACGGTATCCCTCTTCTCTCTTCTCCTCTGAAGTCAAAACTAATTTGCTTAAAAATGGAATTTTCGGCATAAACCTAAAACTGAAAGTAACCACCAAAAAAGTACCGATCAGGGAGGCAGCCACCACATAGGTTGCCTCCAGGAGGCGGGAAACATCTATGGGCGTCTTTGGCATAGGATGCTTAACCAGAGCCAGGAAGAGACTGGCTACAATAAGCAGGATACCCGATACTCCTGCAATACCGAAACCAGGGATAACAAATATTTCTACAGCTAGTAAAATTCCTCCAATAATAAAGAGAACCGGCTCAATCCATCGGGCCAGCCCTACCATATATTGGGCACCAAAGAAGAGCGCCAAACAGATCAGCCCAATTGTGCCGCTCACTCCCCACCCAGGCATTCTCAATTCAAAAAATATCCCTAAAAGCCCGAAAGTAAGAAGAAGACCACTTACCACTGGGTGGGAGAGAAACCTTACCAGGTTCTCTGACCAAGTTATCGAAGCCCTCACCACTTGAGCATTCTCTAACCCGTACAGGGTGAGAATTTCTCCAATTTTTGAGACCTTATGTTCTGCCAATTTAAGTTCCAAGGCCTCCTCTGTGGTAAGGGTCAGAAGTTTACCTTTCTCGATCACACCTTCTATTTCCACATCCGGGTCCACCATAGCTTCTGCCAGATTTGTGGGGTGGTTATTTCTTTCCGCCGTAGCTTTGAATTCTTTTCGTACATAGGAAACTACCTTTTCACTAGTAGGCCTGGTTTTTGTACTTCCCGGAGCCATTACTACGGGAGTAGCTGCTCCAATGGTACTGCCCGGCGCCATAACAATAGATTGACAAGCCAAACTTATTAAAGCTCCTGCAGATATAGCCCTTTTGTTAACAAAAGCTATTGTCTTTATATCACTTTCAAAGAGCGCATCCCTGATCTCAGTGGCTGCGTCTACCCTGCCTCCGAAAGTTTCCAGTTCTAAGATGATACACTGAACCTCCTTCTCCTTCGCTTCCCGAACTACTCGCCTGATGAAACTGGAGAGTCCTAGATCTATTACTCCTCTAACGGGAACGACATAAACATCCCTCTCGGGGTAGCCAAAAAGCGATGAGTGAGGAAATAAAAGGAAGCCTATAAGAAAGAGAAAAATTTTAGTTCTCATGTAAGAGAAAAGTCCTCTCTAAATTGTAAATCGTAAAGCTTCCTATACAATCCACTCCTCTCCATCAACTCTCGGTGCTTTCCTCCCTCTACAATTCTGCCGCGATCTATCACAATAATCCTATCTGCTTTTCGGATTGTTGACAGACGATGCGCTATTACAAAAGTAGTGTGATTCTTCATAAGGCGATCCAATGCTTCCTGGACTAAGAGTTCAGATTCCGAATCTAATGAAGAGGTTGCTTCATCAAAAATCAAGATTTCTGGATCCTTGAGGACAGCCCGGGCAATGGCGATTCGCTGCTTCTGTCCACCGGATAACTTCACTCCTCTCTCGCCAATAACCGTCTCATAACCCTGGGGTAGTTTCATTATGAACTCGTGAGCATTTGCAATACGGGCAGAAGCCACAATCCTCTCCAAGGGAGCTTCTGGATCACCATAAGCAATATTGTTTCTCACTGTATCATTAAACAAGATTGTTTCCTGCGTGACAATGCCCATCTGCTTTCTTAACGATTTCAGGGTTAGTTCTCTTATATCTTGACCATCAATTATAATCCTTCCTCTTGTGGGGTCATAGAAACGAGGAATTAGATTGGCTATGGTAGTTTTTCCGCCCCCGCTGGGACCAACCAGAGCTAATATTTCTCCTTTGGAAACTTCTAAATTAATGTTCTCCAGGACAAGCTCATTTTCTATAGAAGAACCCTCCTGGGGATAAGAGAAAGAAACTTCTTCCAAGACTATTTTTTCCTTCAAGGGTGGAAGAACTTTAGCATCAGGAAGCTCTACCACAAAAGACTTTGTATCTAAAACGTAGAAGATTCTTTCACTGGCAGCTAATGCTTGTTGAATTTGTTGATTTAGGTTGGCGAAATTCTTTACTGGTTTATACATAGAGGAGATAGCGGCAACAAAAGCGAAGAAAGTTCCTATAGTAGTCTTTCCATTTATAACTTCATAACCAGCAATAACTAAAACACCCACCATCCCCAAAGTGGCAATAAATTCCATAACTGGCGACTGAATGGCTACTACCCGCATTGCCTTCATAATAATTTTAAAGAAACTACTATTTTCCTGTCCAAACTTTTCAGTTTCTACCTTTTCCATACAGAAAGATTTAATCATCATTATTCCCAGAATTTTTTCCTGTAGTAAAGAATAGATGTCAGCCATCTTCTCCTGGCTTTTTCTGCTTATCTTCCTCAATCTCTTTCCAAACTTCCTTAAGGGAAGAATAACCAGAGGGAAAACAACCATAATTATGATTGCCCATCGCCACTGCAAATAGAAAAGAAGTCCGGTCAAGCCTATAACAGTCAAGCCTCCACGAATTAAATTTGCCGGAACGCTAACAATTGCTCTCTGTAGCAACATAACATCATTAGTTAAACGAGAAATAATCTGACCTGTCCTCTGGCGAATGAAATAGTCCAAAGACAGGCTCTGCAGGTGGCTGTAAAGTTTGTTCCTTATATCCATTATTGTTCTTTGACCGATGTAAGCCATCAGATAAGACTGATAATATTGAAATACCCCTTTAGCAAGGGCACAACAAATAATAATTAGAATAATATAAGGAATCATCTCTGCATTCTTTTGAGCAAAGATTTTATCGAATGTCGGCTTTATCATATACATTAGAAGTGAAGTTAGCCCAGCAACTAAGGCCATGCAGATCAGCGCTTCTAAGAAACGTATCCTATACGGTTTAACATATGCAAATAGTCTCTTTAAAAGGTTCATTAGTTGCTCGTTATGGCCTCCTCCAGAATAATTTTTGCCACTCTCTTAGATGCACCTGGAGTTCCTAACTTTTCTTTAACCCTTTTAAGCTCCCTTTTGATCTCTCTCATAAGCCCTGGATTACTCAACCAGTGGCAGGCTACACTAGCAATCTCCTCTGCCCGAGCCTTCGACTGAATAAATTCGGGGACCACCCTCTTTCCTGCTACAATATTGGCCAAACCAATTCTCGGAATTCTTATTAGAACTCGTGCAAGTAGATAACTGAAAAGTGAAACTTTGTAAATTATAATCATTGGAATACCCAGACAAGCATTCTCCAGAGTAGCCGTTCCAGAAGCCACCAGAGCCAGGGTCATTGTTCTTCTTATATTATAATCTTCATCCCGCACTACCAGTATGGGAAGAGGAGACCTCTCTTCTTTTTTACTTTTGGAAAGCCTCGTTCGGTTAAGTGCACCCATTTCAAATTCTGTTATACACTCCTTAATGTAATTCATAGGTATATTGCCCGCCAAGGGCAAGACAAATTGCACTCTCCTGTTTTCAGCTATCCTTCTGGAAGCCTCTAACATAACTGAAAGAAGACGCTCTATCTCCTGTTTTCTGCTGCCAGGCATGAGTCCAATAATGGGGGAATTAGCATCGAGCCCATACTTTCGACAAACTTCTTCTTTACTCTTAGTTGGCTGAATTGTATCCAAGAGAGGGTGACCGACAAACGAAACATCCACCCCAGCCTTCCTGTACGTCTCTTCTTCGAAAGGAAATATCACCAGCATCTTATTAACCAATTCCGCTATATCCTTAATTCTCCCATGTCTCCAGGCCCAGATTTGAGGACCAATGTAGTAAATCAAAGGAATCCTCAACCTCTTAGCCAAGCCCGCCAACCTCAAATTGAAACCAGGGTAATCGATCAGCACAATTATATCTGGCTTTTCCTTTCTTAGGAATTCTTCAGTCTTTCTGTAGATCTGACGAAGAGCAAGTATATTTGTAACTGCTTCACTAAAGCCCACAATTGCCAGTTCAGTAAGTTTATCCAGAAGCCTTACTCCAGCCCTCTCCATCCTTTCACCACCCAATCCATCTATCTCTATCTGGGAAGATATCTCTCTCAGCGCATTCACTAAATTTGCACCGTGCAAATCTCCCGATGGGTCACCGGCTACAATGAATAGTTTCTTAACCACCGCTTATCCCAAATTTTCCTTGATTTTCTTGAGAATTTCCAAAGCAATCTCCAGAGCGTCCCGACCATGTTCGCCAGAAACCAAGGGCTTCCCGCCTCTCTCCACACATTGGATAAAATGTGTCAACTCCTCTCGCAAGGGGTCTGTCTTCTTCAATTGCGGTCTCAAAATCATGATATCCCTCATTGACTTAACCTTTTTTCGCTTTTTTTGATAAATTTTTAAGCTCTGCTTAACATAATCTAACGAAATATAAACGTCCTTTTGAAATATTCTTATCTTCCGAAACTTCTCCAAGGAAACCCGACTAGCTGATATATTAGCTACACAGCCATTCTGGAAATTAATTCTGGCATTGGCAATATCTTCATTCTGAGACAGGACACTACCGCCGATAGCATCGATACTTCTCACCGATGACCTCACCAGATAGAGAACAATGTCGATATCATGAATCATCAAGTCGAGCACTACTCCAATATTAGACGTACGGGGATCATAAGGTCCAAGCCTGTAAGCTTCGATAAACTTCGGCTCCTTGATATATCTTTGTGCCTCCGATATCGCACTGTTGAACCGCTCAATATGTCCTATCTGTAAAATTAAATTCTTCTTCCGCGCTATACTCAAAAGATCTTCGGCTTCTTCCAAAGCGGGAGTAATGGGTTTTTCTATCAGACAGTGAACGCCTCTTTCCAGAAAATCCTTTGCCACAGGATAATGCAAATGGGTCGGCACTACAATACTCACCGCATCGACCTTATTGAAAATCTCTTCATAACTTCCATAGGGAGTTGTATTATATTCTCGAGCGACCTTCTCTCTTCTTTTCTGGTCAATATCTACAACTCCTGCCAACTCTACATCCGGAATTTGCGCGTAGATCCGGGCATGATGCGAACCTATATGGCCAACCCCAACCACACCAAGTCTAACCATCCTTCTCTCCAAAACGCAGCCCGAAGCTGCGGCTACCTAAGGCTCTTAACTTCTTGTGCTCCTAAACTCTCCCTAAAAATCCTTCTTTTCGGAAGGATTCCAACTCTCCGTTTTCAAAAGGAAGCACAAAAGACTTGTGCTAAAGAACAGTTTGTGAGGAACATTGCAATTTTTAGCGAGGAAGCCGTCTCGGCTATATTTCTAATCAAGCAAAAGCTTGTCTGAGTTCCGACTAGGTCGGAACGAGTTTGCTTTTGCGCCTGTGGAGAGATGGCTCCCGCGGCGTCAAAAAATTGCCATAGACAAACAAAGTGTCTTTACCACCTTTCACACTTCTTGGGTCGTCTGTCGATTTCTAACTTTCTTCCTCCTTTATTGCCACCAGCGAAATGCCATTTTGGTTGGCCCTTTTAACCACCTTCTCTCTATTCAATAATATTGTGTTGCGGGCACTAAAGGCGAATATTTTTGCTTTAGCCTCTTTCAATACTTCTACTGTCCTCTCACCAACAACGGGAAGGTCAAACCTCCTGTCCTGTTGGGGTTTACTTACCTTCACTACCACAACATCTCGTCTGCCCAATTTCCCTCCCCTCTTTATGGCGAGATCCGTTCCTTCCATTCCTTCCACTGCTAAAACGGCCTGATCCTTGACCACAACTGTCTGCCCGATGTCAAGGCCGGCGATCTCTTTAGCCATCTTGTGACCAAACTCAATATCTTGCCACTCCTTTTGAGTAGGTTTCCGGCGAGTCAAAATACCTGGGGAGGGTAAAAGGTGAGAAAGATAGGTAGCTGAATTTATTAGTTCTATTCCCTCTCTCGACAACTCATCAGCCACTGCTCCCAGTAGAGAATTAGCCTTCTTATCCTTCACTCCAGCCAAAAGGGCCATAGCTCTTGCGTCCAGCTTTACCTGACTGAACAGGCGAGTGTGTCTAACCTGTCCCGCCATCACTGCCCTGGTTATCCCCTCCTTCTTACAAATCTCAATCAGGTCACCCAATTGTCCTACATCAACCCAGTGGATTCTATCTACCAAATTCTCCAGGCTGGGACTCGTCTCCTTCTTTATTGCCAGAGCGACTACTTCTAGTCCTGCCCTCTTGGCTTCCTGTGCCAAGATCAAAGGAAATCTCCCATTACCAGCAATCAATCCAATCTTCTTATTCTCTATCTTCATTCTTTGCAGATTCCCCTCTCAGACTCTTTAATAAAGGAGATCATATGGAGTAGTTCATCAGAGATATTCGATTCTTTCTCCAAAGCTTTCAAAGCTTGTGTAGTGTTTAGCTTCGAGCGGAAGAGAACCTTGTAAGCTCTCTTTAGTTGCGCCTTAACATACTTTGGGAAATTGTTCCTTTGCAACCCCACTGTATTCAGTCCAAAAATTCTAATGGGTGTCCCCGCTGCCATACAATAGGGAGGCACATCTTTTGCTGCCCGAGAACCTCCACCCACAATCGCCAATGTCCCGATGCGGACAAACTGATGCACTGGAGTTAGCCCTCCCACAATAGCCTGATCCTCAATCACTACGTGGCCCGCCAGAGTGGCTACATTAGCTAAAATTACGCTAGAGCCAATCACACAATCATGAGCAATATGAGCATATGCCATTATGAGATTGTTATCTCCAATAGTTGTCTCTCCTGTAGAAACCGTCCCTCGGTTGATGGTTACATACTCCCGGATAACATTATTCTCACCAATTATGACTCTCGTTTTCTCTCCTTTAAACTTTAAATCCTGTGGCAAATTACCAATTATGGCTCCTGTCCATATCTGACAATTTTGGCCAATTTGAGTATCTCCTTCGATCACTACACGAGCTCCAATATTAGTCCCTTTTCCAATCTTCACATCTGGTCCAATAATTGTATATGGACCAACATCCACATCTTCTCCAATTACTGCATCTGGATGAACTAAAGCTGTTTTGTGAACGTTCATTTTTCCCTCAAAGTTTAGTAATATATTACCTCTATGCCTTTTTTCTGGCTCTTCTCCTTGTCGATTTACCGGTCTACCAACGAGAACATAAATTCCGCCTCAGCCACCAACTCATTCCTAACATATGCCTTACCTTGAATCTTTCCTCCTCTCACCCGGGCACGAGTAACTTCTACTTCCAGCTGCAGCTGATCCCCTGGGAAGACGGGCTTACGAAATTTAACTTCCTTAATCGCCATAAAATAGGGCAGTTTTTTTCTGAGATCTGAACGGGCCAAGAAGAGAACGCAGGAAGTCTGTGCCATCGATTCTACAATTAGAACCCCTGGCATAATCGGATAGTTAGGAAAATGCCCTTTGAAGTACTCCTCATTAATAGTTAAGTTCTTGAATCCCACCGCTTTGCTCATATTCTCTGACATGATTATTCTGTCCACAAATAGGAAAGGAGGACGGTGGGGAATTATACTCTGAATCTCTTCCAAACCTAAAACTTTTCCCTCAAAATCCTCCTCCTGAAAAATCTTGGCCGTTCGATGGGCAGCAGATCTATCCAAGAGTTTACCCAACTTTCTAGTCAAAGCAATGTTAGCAGCATGCCCACACCGGATAGCAACAATGTGTGCCTTTAAAGGCTTTCCTATCAAATAGATGTCTCCTATTAAATCGAGTATCTTGTGGCGGACAAATTCATCCGGGAATCTGAGGTCCTTATTATGGATGCCATTCTGTCCAATCACCACCGCATTGTCTAAACTCCCCCCTCGAGCTAACCCTCGGCGCTTCAGCGATTCGATTTCATGCTCAAAACAGTATGTCCTGGCTGGAGCGATCTCCTTTTCGAAAATCTCCTTGGTTATGGTGAACGAGCCATATTGACTCCTTAAAATGGGATGTTTGTAATCGATGGTAGCAGATACTCTAAATTCTTCCGATGGCAGGACGACCAGATGGACGTCTTCATTAGAAAACTTGATAGGTTCAGTTGTCATAAAGTAGTCCTTTTCCACATTCTGCTCTTCGAAACTGGCCTTCTCCAGAGTCTCCACAAAAGGCATTCCGCTGCCATCAGCCACAGGTGGTTCGTCAGCATTCACTTCAACGATGAGATTATCTATACCCAAACCGCATAAAGTAGCCATAATATGCTCTACCGTCTGGATTTGGAAACTGCCATTACCCAAAGTGGTTCCCCGCGCTACACTGATAACGTTCTTTATGTTAGCTTCAACTCCTGGCTTACCCGGTAAATCTGACCTTATAAATTTTATACCAGAATTCGGTGGTGCTGGCTTGAAAGTCACTGAAGTTATGTTCCCAGTGTGCAAACCTATTCCCGAATAAGTGCTCTCCTTTTTTATAGTCCTCTGTAAATCCATAATTTCCTCCATAACGTTCTACTCAGGCACCTCAGAGCCACGAGCTACCGTCCTTCGTCACCCTTAGGTGGCCGACCTGGTTTTATCCAGTTTATTTTTCTCTCATTTTCTCTATATTTTGTTTCAACTTCTTTATCTCTTCATACAATTTTGGCAATCTGATTAATTGAGCGTTTATCTTTTGGGCAGTCCTATGTTCCCGGGCAGGATAACCAGAAACAGTGGTATTGGCTGGCACACTCTTAGTAACTCCCGCCTGCGCACCAACAATTGCATTATCGCCAACAGTAATATGGTCAACAAGACCTGCCTGTCCGGCCAGGATCACGTTATTACCTATCACTACACTGCCGGAAATACCTACTTGGGAAACTATAAGACAGTTCTTACCTATTTTAACATTATGTCCAATCTGGACAAGATTATCAATTTTCGTCCCTTCACCTATCAGGGTCTTACCCAAGGTTGCTCGATCGATAGTAACGTTTGCTCCAATTTCCACGCCATTTTCAATTTCAACAGTTCCTACCTGGGGAATCTTATGGTGCTTTCCCTTTTCAGTCGCGTAACCAAATCCATCCGAACCAATAACTGCACCCGGGTGAATAATCACACCATCACCTATAATAACTTCTTCTCTCACCGTAACATTCGGATAGATTAGCACATCCTTCCCAATCACAACTTTCTCTCCAATGTACGTACCTGGAAAAATTACAGTCCTATCTCCAATCACAACGCCATTTCCAATAACCACGTAAGCTCCAATCGCAACATCCTTACCCAATTTTGCTTCCTTGCCAAGAATGCTGGTCTTGTCTATTCCAGTGGGCAGTTTTCTGGGAGGAACCAATACCCTCATTACCTGGGCAAAAGCCAAATAGGGATTCTTTGTCCGTATCGAAGGAATTTCTGGTAGCTCAACCTCCTCACCAATAATAATAGCTGAAGCATTAGTCCTTGATACCTGATTTCTGTATCTGGAACTTGCCAAGAATGTAATTTCACCTTTCTGTCCTTCTATCAGACTACCCACCCTTTCGATTACTATGTTGCCATCCCCGGAGAGTTCCCCGCCGACAAGCTCCGCAATTTTCTTTAAACTCATTCCCATTAAACTTACTCCGCATCCAAAAAGCATCCACAATGCAGAGCTTCGCTCTGCTGCTACAGGCCCGAATTTAATCTCTCTATAACCTTCTCCGTGAGGTCGTTCTCCATTTCACTATACAAGATATTTTTCTTATCCAGCACTATAGCATAACCTTCAGCCTGAGCAATCTCCCTAACCACATCATAAATCTTTCCTAAAATCTGATGAGTTATCTCTTTCTCAAGCCTGGCTAACTCCTCTCCCATTTTCTCTACCATTTCATTAAGTTTTTCTTTCTTTAGTCTAATTACTTCTTCAGTAAGTGGTTTGGTTACAACTGGGGCAGTAGAAATCTCCACCTCTTCTTGCCCGGCCAATGCACTGGTAGGTACTGGCTCTACTCTTTCTTTTTTCTTGCTGGCAACATCTAAATCCCTTATCTCCTTTTCCAGTGTAGCTATCTCCCTTCTCCTCGTTTCCATCTCTCTCTCAATTTTCTTTTTCGCTTGTTTAGTGCCTTTATATTCATCAAAGACTCTGTCTATGTCTACATAAGCGATTCTTTCCGAGGAGAGCATTACTGCCCTTGCAGCGGGAAGTGAATAAGGAAAAAAGTAGAAAAGAGAAAAAACAAACAAGAAAAGCGAAATTATCTTCATAATTAAGTCTCCCCTTCTCCCCGCCCGGCCTGTCCCGAAACCGGAACGGGGTCGCGAAAGGGTGACCGACCTAATCCGGTCGAGCATCATTTACCATGCCGATTATTAGAAGGGCTGGCCAATTGTGAAATACCACTGGGATTTGTCTTCCCCTGGCTTATGATTTAATCCATATCCCCAATCGAGACGGACAGGGAAAATAGGAGTCTGGAAACGGATTCCTGCTCCTATCCCAACCTTCAATTGATCCTCGCCTCTTCCTATGGTAAAGTTTACATCTCTTTTCCTCCAGCTCCCTCCCATATCTAAGAAGACTGCTCCCTGTAAAACAGTGCGACCTTTCTGCATAGCTATAGGAAACTTATATTCTACGTTACTTATAAACATCATCACTCCTCCCTCGGGAGGCCCAATCTCACCCCTATAGTCATAACCCCTCACGCTATCAGCTCCACCCACATAGAACCGTTCATAAATTGGCACTCCTGCAGAAGGAGGAAAACTGCTAGCAATCCCATACCTCAATTGAATTGCCAGCACAAACCGCCAGAATGTGGGGAAATACCATCTGCTGGAGCCAAGAGTTTTAACGAAATCGGTATCCCCTCCCAGGATACCTCCAGAGACCTGAAAAGAGATAGAATTACGAGAACCTCTGGAAGCATCGAATATATTATCCCTGCTGTCTCTTACTAAATAGGTAGTAAAACTACTGCTATCCTTTGTTCCTTCTTCACCTTTGAACTGGGAGAGAGCGTCGTATACTTTTACCCGTTCATAAGCGTAAGTGAAGTTGAGGCTAAGAATATCTGTTAGATGGGGACCTATTCTAATATCTCCGCCGCTCCTCATTTCTCTATAGTAGTCTCTGTTTCTATCTGTATCGTAGACATCGATACCAAAAAGGACATGCCTTCCCAAAAACCATGGTTCAGTAAAACTGAGTTGATAATTGGTCTTTTTCTTACCGAACTCCATCATTAAAGCCAGTCTTTGTCCTCTGCCCAAAAAATTGCTCTGAGTAATCTGAAAGGTGCCTAAAAGCCCATCTTGCGAGCTGTACCCTGCTCCCATACTGACTAACCCTGTCCTTTGCTCGGTTACCTGACAGATGAGGTCTGCTCTATAAGGGTCATCAGTTTCGCCAATTTCAATTACAATATCCGAAAAAAACCCGAGATTATACAACTTCTCCTGTGTTCGCCTTATCTTTTTAACATTGAACGGATCTCCTTCCTTTACCAGAAATTCCCGTTTAATTACATAGTCTTTAGTAATGATATTCCCTTCTAAGTGAATTCGGTCAACATAGACTATCCCGTTCTCATCTATAGAGATTAAGATGTTTACTACTTTTCTCTCGTCATCGGTAAAGTATTCTGGGTTGGAGCGCATCAGGATATAGCCTTTTTCTGCATAGTGATCCTGAATATTAAACAGGCTTCTCTCGAACTTTGCCTGGCTGAAAATCTCTCCATGTTTCACTTCCAAGTCTCTTCCCAGCTCCTCTGTGGTAACCGCATAATTGTCCTGAAATTGTATATCTCCTACTGTATATTTCAGGCCTTCATAAACAAAAAGCGTGATAAAAATCTTCGCTTTCTCCTCATCGTAAATGACTATAGGTGTTCCCAGATGAACTTTCAGGAATCCTCTGTCTTTGTAATAAGCCTCTATCATTCTTAGGTCCTTATCCAGCACTCCCTGTTTAAAAAATTTTTTCCTTTTGATCTCCATTTTTCTCTTTATCTTTTTTGTGTTAAACGCCTCCACCCCAATTAAATTGACTTTCCCTATCCTGATCTGTTTGCCTTCCGTAATAAAGAAAGTCATTATCACCATTCCACTCTTTTCATCTTCCATTGTATAGGGCTCTACTTTTACATCTGCATAGCCCTTCTCCCTATAGAGGGTAGCAATCTTCTCAGCATCCTCTTGCATTTTCCTGTTATCAAAAGGTTCTTTCTCTTTCAACTCTATTTCTTTCTCCAATTTGCCATTAGAGAACTCTCTATTTCCTTTAAATTCTATCCGTTTAATCAGAGGCTTCTCAGTCACAATATAGGTAACATTTACCCCCCCATCAACCTCAAAGACTTCAATTGTAATATTCTCAAAGAACCCAAGTTCATATATGTTTTGTAAACCCTCGCTCACTGCTTCTTCTGAATATTCATCACCTTTTTTTATCCCTAGAGCTCTTAATATCTTCTTAGTCTCCACATTTTTATTTCCAGTTATTTTGATGTCTCTTATCTCTACAGGGTTGGAAAAGAGATAACCTAAAAGAAGGAATATAAAGAAGAAAAATAGAACTGTAACTTTTCTCTCCATTGGATTCAAAATACGCGTATAAATGTCACACAATTTGAAATTGTGCCTGCAAATATTGCACGGTTAAAACCGTGATATTATGAAAAGGCTACCTCCTGTAGGTGATTATT
>JBHIBS010000038.1:0-13478 GCA_046759165.1 bacterium
TCTGACCCCTTTTTCAGAGGAAAAATGAGTCTGACCCCTATTTAGAATGGCTTGAAGAATGGACCCGATTTTTAGAGTTAGAAATTTGAGATTTAAGTATGATGAGAGCTGGGTGCTCGATGGTCTCTCTTTTGAGGTAAGAGAGGGGGAAATTCTGGGAATAATAGGACCCAATGGCTCTGGCAAGACAACAATCCTGAGGATACTCTCCAGGGTTTTAATCCCGCAGGAAGGAGAAGTCTATATTAAAGGGAAGAATCTTTTAGAACTGGGGCCAAAAGAGATAGGGCAGATAATTGGAGTCGTCCCACAGGATACTCATTTCCCCTTTCCATTTACAGTTGGTGAGGTCGTTCTCATGGGAAGGTCACCCTGGCTCTCAGGCTTCGGATTCGAATCGGATGGAGATTTGCAAATTGCTTCTCAAGCAATGGCTTTGACCAACACGCTAAGTTTTAGCAATCGTCTGATTTTCGAGCTCTCCGGAGGGGAGAGACAGAGAGCGATAATTGCTCGAGGTTTAGCCCAGAAGCCAGAGGTGATGTTGCTCGATGAACCCACTGCTTATCTGGATATAGGACATCAGATAGAGATTTACGATCTCATCAAGAAATTGAATGCCGAAAAGAAACTAACTCTAATTATAGTGTCCCACGATTTGAATTTAGCCAGCGAGTACTGTGGTCGTCTCATTCTCCTTGATGCTGGCAGAATTTATAAAATGGGGAGCCCAAAAGAGGTAATAACTGAAAAGAACCTCTCCAAAGTGTACCAGAGCAAGGTTCTTGTGGAGGAGAATCCTGTTACTGGTGCGCCACGGATAACTTTGCTTAGCAAATTGATGTCCAGAAAGTACCGGGAGAAGAGATTAGTCGCTCATATCATATCTGGCGGAGGAAGTGGAGTCGACTTAATGAGAAAGCTCGTAATTGAGGGCTATAAGGTAACTTGCGGTGTCTTAAATATCGGTGATGCTGACGAACTCGCCTGCGATTCCCTGGGTATTGAAGTGGTAAGGGAAGAGCCATTCTCCCCCATATCAGAGGAAGGTCTCATTAAGAATAGAAGTATGATAGGGAAAGCCGATTTAGTTATAATTGAGCGTACAAAGTTTGGAAAAGGAAACATAAAAAATCTGGAGGTTCTTCTCGAATTTCCAGAAAAGCCGATAATCGTTTTAGAAAATGATAAGTTCGATTACACAGGAGGAAAGGCAGCCCATATCTATGAAGAACTCAAATCTCGGGGAGCAGTAGTGGTCAGGAACCATTCAGAAGTAATAGAATATCTTGAGGAGGGATTCCAAATTGGAAAAGAAAGGATTAATTCAGCTTTACACGGGCGATGGAAAAGGTAAGACTACAGCAAGCATTGGTCAGGCAATAAGAGCAAAAGGACACAAATTTAAAGTATGCTTTGTCTACTTCTTCAAAAACCTGAAAGATTTCCCTTATAGTGAAGTGGAAGTCCTGAAGGGACTGGGAATAGAAACCGTTGGTTTTGTTCCTCGGCATCCTCACTTCTATAAGAATATTACACCGGAGCAGATGAGAGAAGATTGTCTGAAGGCATTAGAGTCCATTAAGGAAATATTTCAGAAAGGCTATGATATGGTAATTATAGATGAGATACTGATTGCTTTACAGGATGGGTTTTTGAAGGAGGAAGAAATTTTGGAGCTTCTGGGAAAGAAGCCAGATTCCTTAGACATAATTTTAACTGGAAGGGGAGCGACTGGGAAGATTATAGAAAGGGCAGATTTAGTAACTGAGATGAAAAAGATAAAACACCCGTTCAATCAAGGCTTAAAAGGAAGAGAAGGAATCGAATATTAATCCAGAAGGGAAGTAGTGTAGGGGCTTGTGCCCGTAAACATTACGCCCATAAAGGGCCACACTACACATTTTACAAAGAGGTAGTCTCTATGATGTTAGGAAGGAGAAATATGATTTTGATCTTGGGAGCCATTCTACTTCTGGTTGGTCTTGCCTGGGGACAGGAAGAAGCAGTCTATATGGGAGACTTGGGAGTCATCGTAATCACGCCAACTAGAGGCCCCAGAATGGTAAAGGATTTGCCCGTTAATGTCAGTGTAATCACCAGGGAGGAAATCGCCGAAAGTGGTGCTCAAAATGTAGGAGAAGTCCTTAAGAACAGATTGGGTGTAGAAGTAAGGAGATACGGAACTTTGGGGGCTCCGTCCTACATTGGGCTCCGCGGTTGCTCCGCATATCAGACATTGGTAATGGTTGATGGTCGTTCTGTAAACAGCATCTCTGATGGGATAGCTGACCTAAGCCAATTTCCAGTAGACAATATCGAGAGAATAGAAGTTGTGCGTGGTCCGGCCTCAGCGCTCTATGGTGCCAATGCCCTGGGAGGAGTAGTCAACATCATTACCAGAGAAGCAAAACAGGAGAAAGTTACAGTTGATGTCAATGTAGGTTTGGGAAGTTTTGGCACTCAAATAAGTCGGTTAAATTTTGCAACAAAGAATACCAATATTAAAACCTACTTTACAGTAAGTAAGAATACTTCTGAGGGCTGGCGGGAAAATAGTGAGTACGACAGCTATAATTTTACAGGTAGATTAGCATACGATGCTAGAAAACCCGGAATTTTTGAACTTAGAGGTGGATACCATAAAGGGAAACTGGGGCTCCCCGGCGTGAATTATAAATTAGACCCAATTACATGGCAAAGAATTTTGTTAGATGAAAAAGAAGCATCCGACCCTAACCACAATCAAGAAGATGAGAAAGAATACGCTGTCTTGGAATACTCAAATAGAGGAGAAAATTCAAAATTGTTGCTCAGAGCCTATGGGAGTAATGACCAAAGGAGAGACCGAAATCCCGATGAACCAAGAGATGACCTTCACGAAAATATTACTCAGGGAGTAGAGACCCAGCTGGATACTCTATACGGGATAACACTTGGTATGGATGTTCACCAGGATAAATATAGACAGAGAAACGAAATCAATTCAAGAAACATAATCAGTGAAAAAACCTTAAATGAATCTATTTTCCTCCAGGAGACTCTCTCTTTTAAGCCAGTGACCGCGATGCTGGGAGTCCGTTTCGACCACCATTCTGTATACGGAGGCCAGACAAATCCAAGTTTCAGCTTAGTCTATCAGCCGCGAGAATCTTTAAAACTTTCATTCACCTTGAGAAGGGGCTTTCGAGCGCCAACATTTTGCGATCTGTACCAGCCTTATACGGATTTCGGGATCTATAAAGCACAGGGAAATCCCGATTTGAAACCAGAAAAAGCCTGGGCTTATGACCTTGGATTTGAACATCAATTGGGCAATCTCTTACTAGGCAGGGTGACTCTATTCCGCACCAATATAGAAGATTTGATAGAGTGGGCAATGAATCCATCCTCTATATGGACCCCTTCCAATGTGGCCGAAGCCTATACCCAGGGCGTAGAGGTCGAGTTTATCCATCAAATTATGCCAGGATTCTCCCAGAGCATAAATTATACTTATCTCCACAGTGCAGGAAAACGAAAAGGCGATAATAAGTATGAAATTGCGCCTTACAAGCCCCACAATCGACTCAATTACAGAATTAACTATAGTAGCGATTTAGGTCTAAGAATAAGTCTAGGGGCAGAATATGTTAGTGAACAATGGAGCGATAGAGGAAAAACAGGGGATAGATTACCAGACTACTTTTTGCTTAATGTAAGGATTGCTCAGAGAATTAGGAATCTGGAAGCGTATATTTCCTTCGATAATATTCTTGATAAGAAATACCAAACAGTTTTTGGTTATCCAATGCCGGGCAGAAAAATTATTGCAGGAATTTCCTGGAAATTCGGCTCATAGATATCGAAATTTTCCCATTTTTTTCACTTGACATTTAACAAAAAATTATTTATTTTTATGTTAAGAAATATTTCACTGAAACACTTCATCAAAGATCTCATGGCGACGAGCGGTCGCCAGGCGAAGCCCAAGGAAATGTTCAGTGAAATTCTTCGCTTGTCATTGCGAAGGACGAAGTCCTGAAGCAATCTCGTAATTCTGCAAGACACTGGCGTGCCTTACTGAATAATCACAAAAAATTAAGAGAGTGGAAAAGAATGAGAGCAATAAAAAAGTTTAAAGAAGAACTTACACGTTTAAGAGAAGAATTGCTTAGCTTGGTCCAGAAAACAACGGAGAACGAAAAAGAGTATCCAAGTAGCGAAGTGGGAGATACTATCGATTTGGCAGGCGATTCTTCTGCTCGAGAGTTACTTTTTGAACTCAATGATAGTGAGAGACATAGACTGGAAGATATTAATAGGGCCCTGCAAAAGATCGAACAGGGCGATTTTGGAGTTTGCGAAAAGTGCGGTGATAAAATAAGCAATAAGCGACTGCAAGCAGTTCCCTATGCTCGCTTCTGCATCAAGTGTAAGGCTCAGATGGAGAAACCGGCTTAAAAAATCTATAAGGAGAAAATCTTATGAAGCAGGATTTGTGAAATACTAATCCTGCTTTTTTATTCTCTTACTGGTCTTTTACTCTTTTAGTCTCTTAAGCTCCTAGTCTCTTAAGCTCATAAGCTCTTCTTTCCCCCGGCACTCCACTTATGTCATTCCCCAATGAATAAAAAAATTGACTTTTATGAATAAACTTGTATAATGTTGGTAAAGGTAAGATAAAATGGCTAATCTAAATGACTATATGACCATAAAAAAAGCAGCCAGTTTTCTTGGCGTATCTCCTATGACTCTAAGACGCTGGGATAATGAAAAGAAATTGAAGGCAACACGCCATCCTATAAATAATTACAGGCTCTATGAGCGTAAGCAATTAGAAAAAATCTTAAAGGAGATAGAGTCAGGAAGGAGAGGCACTTAATTTAGTTTTAGTGTAACAATGTATCCCAAAAATGTCCTCATTGGAATTTTTGAATGAGGCAGGAAGGATTAAGGACCGATGTCGGGAAAAAATATAGACAAAATATTAACCTCACTAAAAAAAGAATACCCAAATGCAAAAGTTGCCTTGAATTTTAGCAATCCACTGGAGATTTTAGTAGCAACAGTTCTTTCTGCACAATGTACTGATGAAAGAGTGAATATGGTGACTAAATCTCTTTTCAAAAAGTATAGGAAAGCCCAAGATTACGCAAAAGCTAACTTGAAAACTTTCGAACAAGAGATTCGTACAACAGGATTTTATCACAGTAAAGCAAAAAGTATAATATCAGCAGCTCAAAAAATGGTAAAAGATTTCGATGGTAAAGTGCCAGATTCAATGGATAAATTAATGCAGTTACCTGGAGTAGCAAGAAAAACAGCAAACATAGTGCTTTCTAATGGATTCGGCAAAGTAGAAGGCATAGCAGTTGATACTCATGTCAGGAGATTAAGCCAGAGGTTAGGACTTACTAAAAATAAAGAGCCAGATAAGATTGAACAGGATTTAATGAAACTATTAAATAAGAAGGAATGGGGAAAGTTTAGCTATCTTTTGATTGACCATGGAAGAAAGATTTGTGACGCAAAAAAACCAGACTGTTTAGAGTGTATTTTACAAAAACTCTGTCCTTCTAAGAAGAGTTTTTATCCTTAATCAGATGTCTAAAAAATCAAAAAATCCTATTTTCGTAGTACAGAAACACAAAGCCACACATCTTCATTACGATTTCCGTCTTGAAAAAGAGGGTGTATTAAAAAGCTGGGCTATCCCGAAAGAACCGCCAACAGAAGAAAGCATCAAACGATTAGCCGTTCAGGTTGAAGACCATTCTTTAGGATATGAGAACTTTGAAGGTGAGATACCTGAAGGAATGTATGGGGCGGGAACTGTGGAAACATGGGATAAAGGATATTATGTCCCGATAAAGTTTCAATCTAAAGAGCTAATCTTTAAATTAAATGGCAAGAAATTAAGAGGCATTTATTGCCTGATAAAGTTAAAACCAAAAAATCCCCAAGACAAAAGCTGGCTCCTCTTCAAAAAGAAAACTATTAGAGGCTAAAGAAAAATCAGATGGTAAATTTTAAGAATTTTGATATGCCAGAATTTGAAGGCAAAATTTTTGATGACGGAAAATGTGAATGTGCGATTTGTGGCAAAAAGAAAAAACTTGGTGGGATGATAAGTCCAACACCGGATATGGAGGACCAAAGCCATAAAATTATATGTATAGATTGTACGCTTGAGGAATCAGCTTTAAGGCATGGGATAACAAAAAAGGAAGCGACAGAGCGACGGAAGAGAGTGTTTGGTGCTTTTTATACATTCCAAGAAGTGATGCTTGAACGTTATTTTAAAGAAAACAAGAAAAAAAGATTTGATTCTATAGAAGAAACTAATGAGGTATTAGATTTTGTGAAAGGAACTTGGAATAGAGCGCCTAAAGAATTTCAAGAAATTATCGAAATGTTTGATAAGGGAGAGCTAAAGAAAATGTTTAAAGAATTAAGATTCGATTTTAAAACATTTTCTTCTTTGGTAAAACATAGGACAGGAGCAAAGATAGATAGAAACGGCCCCTGCCCCTGTGGAAGTGGCAAGAAATACAAAGAATGCTGTGGGAGGTAAAAGATGGAAAGAGAAGTTAAGGAATTGACTTTATTGCTTCTTTATTTGACTAGTTGGGAAGAAAAAGAAAAGTACTTGCCACAACCACTCTATCATAGCTGGAAAGGTTACCCTTTTGAGATTCTCAATAAATTGGAAGAAGATGGACTCATCACCCAGGGCCGAAGGAGTAAATCGGTTTATTTAACAGATGAAGGAATAAGACAGGCAAAAGAACTGAAAAAGAAATATAAAATAAGAGAATAAAAATGGATAGAAAATTCAAATATAGCAGCATTGAATACGCCCTCGATGTCAATGAGCCAAGATAAAAATGGTAAGATCTGATAAGATAGATGATGCATAAAAAGGGTTGAAATTGTAACTTATATAGGTTACAATTGTAATACGAAAGGGTTACAAAATTATGGACATTTCTAGCATATTTAAATCGAAAACGCGCAAGGCATTATTTAAGCTTTATTTTACCAATCCTGAAAGCGAGTATTATCTCAGAGAATTAGAACGTCTTCTTGACATCCCGGTTAGTATGATTAGAAAAGAACTACTTAGTTTGGAAGAAGCCGGTATTTTTGAGTATAGAAAAAAAGGCAATCTTGTCTATTTTTATCTCAATAAATCCTTTCCTTTATTTGATGAACTGAAGAGTATTGTATTTAAAACTATAGGCATAAGCGGAGCATTAAAGGAGGGATTATCTAAATTAAAAGGAATAGAGGTTGCTTTTATATATGGTTCTTTCGCTAAAGGTGAGGAATATTCAGATAGTGACATAGATCTTTGTATAATCGGTGAACCGTCTGAAACAGATTTGATAAGCATAATCCGCGAATTAGAGGAAACCATCCGGCGGGAAATAAATTATACTGTCTATGACAGAAATGACTTTAATAAACGAAAAAGGCAAAAGGGGTCATTTATCAATAACCTTTTAAAAGAAAATAAGATTTTCTTAATAGGCTCAGAAGATGGATTATAAAACATTCGTTAATAAGTTATTGGAAGATAGGCTAATTAAAAAACAGAGGGTTGGGTTTATACAAATTGAGAAAATATTAATCCGGGCAAAGAAAGATCTCAATACTGCTAAAGTTATAATAGAAACAGATGGAGCAATAGCTTATACGGCCGCTTATGATGCAATGTTACGGGCAGGACGTGCTTTCATGTTTATGAAGGGCTTTCGGCCATCTGAAAGATATCAGCATAAAACAGTTGTAGATTTTATGAGCTTTTCCTTTGGAACCAGATATAAGAGCCTAATGGAACTGTTTGATACAATGCGAAAGAAGAGAAATAGATTTTTATACGAAGCAATAGATATATCACAGCTTGAAGCCAAAAATGCCATAAAGTATGCCCAGGAATTATTAAATCTGATTACCCAAACAGTTAAAAAGGAAAATCCACAGAAGGAATTTAGGTTTTGAAATTCATAATTCAAAAAATATAAGATAAAAAATGAAGTATTTAAATTACCCGTATAGAGAGGAAGTTAAAGAAAACTCAGAATGTCAAAAGAAGAATGGTTAAGACAAAGATAATCTGTACAATTGGACCTTCGAGCGGCAATGTAACGGTATTGAGAAATATGATGCTTGCTGGTATGGATGTAGCCAGGCTTAATTTTTCATATCGAAGCCATATCAGCCATAAATATCATATAAATTTGATTAGAGAGTTAAATAAAAAATATAGACGCCATATTGAAATATTACAGGATCTGGAAGGTTATCGCATAAGAGTTGGCAAGTTCAAACATAAAAAGAGTATCCAACTGAAAAAGGGACAACAGGTTCTTCTGACTAATCGCGATGTATTGGGAGAAAAAAATATAATACCATTTGATTATGAAGGCTCCTTAAATGATATAAAGCCAGGGACTGACATTTACATAGATGACGGCAATATTGCTCTTATTATCAAATCAAGGACAAAGAAATATCTCAAGACAGAGGTGATTATTCCTGGCTTTTTGAAAGAGAATAAAGGAATTAATATGCCCAATGTAGCCTTACGATTCAAAGGATTAACTGATAAAGATAGAATCGATATCCAGTTCGGTATAAAAAATAGAGTAGATTATATCGCACAATCTTTTGTAAGAAATAAGAACGATATTATTCAAATAAGAGATTTAGTCGAACGCAAGCTCCCCAATTGCAAGATAGTTGCCAAAATTGAAAACCTGCAAGGTATTAAGAATATCGATGAGATAATAGATGTCTCAGATGGAATTATGATAGCGCGGGGAGATATGGGAATATCAATTCCAATATACGAAATCCCTGTTGTCCAGAAACTGATAATCAAGAAATGCAATCAGGCAAAGAAGTTCGTCATCACCGCTACACAAATGCTCGAAAGTATGGTAGAAAATTTAAGGCCCACAAGAGCCGAGACTACAGATGTTGCCAACGCAGTGTTAGATGGTTCTGATTTCGTTATGCTTTCAGCAGAAACCGCTATAGGTCAACATCCCGTTGAAACAGTAAAGATGATGAACCAGATACTGAAATTTACCGAAACATCATTTAACAAAAATGGCTCCGTTAGCAAAGACATGTTCTAAACCAGGAAAGCTTCCTGGTGCAAAAATACGGAAGAAAGAGAAAAGAATTGCTTATTTTTCTATGGAGATAGGTATTGATTCTAAAATTCCTACCTATAGTGGTGGTTTGGGAATTTTAGCTGGGGATACAATCAAAGCATGTGCTGACTTAAATGTTCCTCTGGTCGCAGTCACCCTGTTGTATAAAAAAGGACACTTTTATCAAAAGCTGGATAACCAGGGCCAGCAAAAGGAGTTACCGTACGAATGGAATCCCAAGGATTTCTTGACACTCTTACCAAAAAAAGTAAGTGTTACTATAGAAAATAGAGTCGTGTTTATCCAGGCATGGCAGTACCGAGCAACTGGTGGAAGTGGTTATTGCGTGCCCATCATTTTTTTAGATGCAGATATTGCACCAAATAGTGACTATGACCGGACTCTTACTGATTATCTGTATGGCGGAGATGAAAAGTATAGGCTCGCTCAGGAGATTATCTTGGGTATTGGCGGTGTAAGGATGCTTAAAGAATTAGGATATCATCGGATTAGTCGGTATCATATGAATGAAGGACACGCAAGCTTGTTGACACTTGAACTCTTAAATGAAAGAAAAAGAAATCGTGAACCAATATGGGATATTGATAGGGTAAGAAGGATGTGTGTGTTTACCACACATACACCTGTTCCAGAAGGACACGATCAATTTTCTTATGATTTGGTCAGGCAAGTTGTTGGCAAATCTATGCCCATTGATCTTTTAAAAAGTATTGGAGGGGAAGATAGGTTAAATATGACGCTTCTTGCATTGAATTTGAGCCATTATGTAAATGGTGTCGCTAAGGAACATGGCAAAGTTTCCCAGGAGATGTTTCCCGGCTATCGTATTGATTCTATCACCAATGGGACCCATTCGCCCACATGGGTTTGTGAAAGTCTTAAAAGGCTATACGATAAGTATATTCCGGGTTGGATGAAGGACCCGTTTACTCTTCGGTATGCCTTAAGTATTCCAAAAGAGGAAATATGGAGTGCTCATCAGGAGGCAAAAAAGAAACTTTTAGACTATGTTAATGAAAAGACGAATGTAGGTATGGACTATGGCACACTTACGATTGGGTTTGCACGAAGGGCTACTGCATATAAGAGGGCCGATTTAGTTTTTTTTGATACGAACAGGTTAGTTAACATTTCAGAAAATGCGGGTAAGATTCAGCTGGTTTTTGCTGGTAAGGCGCACCCCAGAGATTGGCCCGGAAAAGAACTGATAAAAAGAATTGTTTCTGTATCAAAAGAACTAAAAAATAATATTAAAATAGTTTATCTCGAAAATTACAATATGGAACTGGGTAAGATGCTTGTTTCCGGAGTTGATCTATGGCTTAATACTCCAAGAAAACCGCAAGAAGCTTCAGGAACCTCTGGCATGAAAGCAGCGCACAACGGTGTTCCGAGTTTCAGCATTTTGGATGGATGGTGGATTGAAGGTTGTATTGAAGGTCTTACTGGATGGTCAATTGGTTCAGCTTCAGATACAGAAAGCGCCGAGGAAGGAAATGCTCAGTGTCTCTATGAGAAGTTAGAAAAAGTAATTATTCCTCTGTTTTATAACAACCGTCAGAAATGGATTGATATTATGCGCCACTCAATCGCTATCAATGCCTCTTTTTTCAATACCCATCGAATGGTGCAGCAGTATGTTTTAAATGCGTATTCATACTAAGGAGAAAAGAATGAAAATTATTCGCTATCTACTGGTGGCAGCATCTTTGCTTATAGCTATATCTGGATGTTCACGTGTGCAAGAAAACAAAGATGTCCTATTTCAAGCGTCAACCATGAATGCTATTTTAGAAAGCGTCTACGATGGAGAAATAACCTATAAAGAGTTGAAGCAGCATGGTGACTTTGGGATAGGTACTTTTAATGGCCTTGACGGAGAATTGTTTGCATTGGAAGGCGATTTCTATCAAATAAAAGCAGATGGAATGGCATATCCTGTTGATGATTCGATGAAGACACCATTTGCTGTAGTAACTTTCTTCGAACCTGATAAATCAGTATTGTTAGATGAGGCTTCTGACTATAAGGAATTGCAACAATATTTAGACAATTTATTGCCCACAAAAGACATTTTCTATGCTATCAAAATAGAAGGGGCTTTCAAATATATCAAGGCAAGAAATATTCCCAAGCAGAATAAACCATATCCTCAGTTTGCTGAAGTGGTCAAAAATCAGTTAATATTTGAATTTCATAATGTAGAAGGGACTATAGTAGGATTTCGCTGCCCGGCTTATATAGAAGGAATCAATGTTCCAGGATATCACTTTCATTTTATCACTAAAGATAAAAAGACGGGAGGACACTTACTTGAGTGCCAGATGCAAAATGCAAAAATTGAAATCGATTATACTTCCGAATTTCATATGGTATTGCCAGAAGGTGGCCAAAGGACGGAAGGACTAAAAAGGAAGAAATTACAATCTTTGATTCCACAGGCCTTGCCATCCAGGACATAGCCATAGCCATAGCAAACATCATATACAGAAAAGCCATAAAATCCAAAAAAGCCAAATACATAACCTTTATGTGAGCAAAAACAAAAATGCCAACCCGAAAATTTGAAAAGAGTTATGAAAAATCGTTCGCGAAACTCTATATCCAAACTTTCGGATGACCGAACGAACGGATGAAAATATGATAATAGATCAGGGTAGTGATAAACAGGCATTGGGACAATTTTTTACTCCGATCGAAGTTGTTTCTTTCATTTATGATGTGCTAAAGGTTATGCTAAGCAGAGATGAGAAATGGACTCGAGGGAAATATCCTTCTATTATTGATCCTGCTTGTGGGGAAGGTGTTTTTCTCAAGATCGCTCTGGATAAAGAAATTACTCGTCCCAAGTATGTTTTCGGGATAGACATTGATGAGCAAGCGAAACAGAAATGGGAAAAAATAAATTTATTAAAGTCGTTTGGCTCGAAAGCAAAACTCGATGTCCATTTCTTCCATCAAAATGGACTTTTTCCATTACCTCAAAAACGACTTAGGTACAAAAAAGGAGGATTAGATGAGTATGATTTGACGGTTGGTAATCCTCCTTATGGTGGGGTAGGGTTGCAAGAAATTACCCCTGAACTTCAGGCTGCATTACTGAAATATGACATCTGGAGAAGAGCGTTAAAGGAGAACAGAAACAGTAATGGGTTTCTACCTTTTGACAAACTACCTGAGAATTTAAGCAAGAAACAGGAAGAAAGGCTGAAAACACTCCCTATTGAAATATTATTTGTAGAGCGTTTTGTCCAACTTACTAAATCTGGGGGATATATTGGGATTATTATCCCGGACGGGGTGTTAGCCAATGTTGAGCTACAATATGTCCGAAATTGGCTCTTTGAAAAAACCAAAGTTAAAGCAATAATAAGTCTTCCTCGGGAGACTTTCAAATCTGTTGGAACCACCGCTAAAACAAGTATTTTATTTTTACAAAAATTAGACGAAGGGGAAAAACCTCTTCCCAAGCAGGAAATCTTTATGGCTTCTGCTGAGTACGTTGGAGTAAATAATAGTGGCAAAAATGATTTACCAGTAATTTTACAGGAATTTCAGAAGTTTATTCACGGGAAAGAAATCAAGGAGGTTCATATGTCACCCCATTTCACTACCATTGTAGAAGGTACTAAAGATACCCTTCATCGTATCGATGCCGATTATTGGAATCCAAAATATGAAAAGCTATTTAGAGAGATGGAAAAGAATTGGAAAGTTAAGTCGTTAGGCTCGCTTGTTTCTAAAGATGCTTTAATAATGGGCGATCATGTTAGAAAATCAAGAGGAGAATACCTTGGTCCAGACTTTAATTATAAGTATTATGATGCTGTAGGATTTTTAGAGACGGGCTATGATTATTCTGACATTGAGACGTGTTGTAGAAAAGCATATGAACGATTAAAACGGACAGAAGTTGAGAAACATGACATTTTAATAGCATGTTCTGGAGTCGGAGCAGTGGGACGTGTATGCTTGATTCATTTTGAACCTGGAAAATCCTGTACCGGAGCTGTGTTTATCTTGAGAATAGTGAACCCTAACCCCTATTTTTTGACGGTTTTTCTAAAAACAAAATACGGGATGTCCCAAATTGAAAGGCCCAAAGTAGGCGTAGGGACAGTTAATATTACGGGTTCAGATGTTTTTTCATTTCGAATCCCTATTTTTCCAGACTCTATTCAGCAAAGAATTGAAATTGAATATAAAAGAATGTTAAAATACCATGATTTGGCAATAAAAGCAAAAGTAAAAGGTATAAAAAAGGAAAAAAGCCCTAAAAAAGCCGAGCAGGATACAGAATATCAGAAGAAT
>JBHIBS010000039.1:0-13458 GCA_046759165.1 bacterium
GGGACAAGCCCCTACACTACCTCAAGTTCTCTTGACCAGCGCCGATAATCTTTGAGCCGCCAATCTTTTTTTGAACCTTCTCTTTTCATAGCCAAGTCTCTAATTCCACATTTTGCCTCAGCGCAGTTGAGGCAGTCTCCTCGACAATCTGTAGCTGGAACGAACTTTTCCTTTTCTCTCCTGTAAACAGGTATGTCAACCCCTTCGCAATTTCTTGAACTGGTAAATTCTCGATTTAGACCTCTGGGTTTCCCATCAATGAGTTCATATTCCATACACAAAGCAAAGGTCATATCCGAATTTTCACAAATGTTTCGTAAAGTATCGAATATCTTCTTACGATAATCTATCTTTGCGTTGAGATAACCGTCAATATTCTCTACATACAGTTTTATGTAATCAAATTCTGTTCCCGGTCCAAAAAAGGCCTTTATTTTATCGAGAACTTCCTTATGAATCTTAAGGGGGATGTCGAGGAGACTGGCAATTATGTGTTTAGCTCCTGAATCTTTTGCCCTGTTAATCAATTGTCGAAAATCCCCCTTCTTATCTGTAAGATAAGGGAATATAGGGTCTATTCGACAGACCGCATAAATTGATTTCTTTGCCATTCTCTCAAGATTTCTAAATAGGACATCATTGGAAGCCCCTCGAGGTGCTAAAATCTTCCTTAAATTTTCGCTTATGGTCAGAAAAGATACTTGCCCGAATGAATGTTTCTGCTCTTTTATTAGCTGGATCGCTTCCTCAGGAACTTCTGCCTTAGTAATAAATTCTATGGGAATATTTCTTTCTATAAAGACTCTGATTATTTTTTCGGAAAGACGATAAAGGTTGTTCACAGGCTGAAATGGGTCGGTTACTGGAGAGAGGTAACCGCAGGAAGCAACATCAATGGAATCGAGTTGGTCTGAAACAATTTTGTCGAAGTGTTTAGCAACAATGATTACATTTTGTTTTCGGAAGGTCTGAAAGTGGCCGGGGAATGCTAATGAATAGCAGAAGAAGCAACCTATCCCGCAACCATTGTAGGGGTTGATGAGCATTCTTTCTGAAGTGCATTCTCTCTTTCCAGGCCACCATCCGTGAAGTTCTTTCTTGGTGGGTAGCACCACGTGCTTCTGTGGTTCTTCAATAACCTCATACTCTTTCCCACCAATTGAGATGTTCATTGGTTCCCGTAAGACAAAGCCAGTAGGGAGGAGACGGATTACTACGAGATTGCCACGCTCCTTTCAGTCGCTGGCAAAGATAGAGGTATAACTGCTCTATAATTTCTTTTTCTTCTTTTTTGGCTTTTTCTTCTCTCTCTTCGTCGGTATTTTCCCTGGCATACTATTCACCACCTCTTTGCCCAAGCTTTTCCATTAAGATAGGAAGATTAATAATATCCTCTTTATTATATTCGAGCAACACTTGAAGCGCCTGTCGGTTATTTTCTTCTTCGTATTGGTACCATAGTTCCATAGCTATCCAACCATTTACATCTTTCAGGCGCCTTTCAATTCCCAGCATCTGTTCAATCTTCTTCAGCCCGCCATAAAGATTTCTTTGCCAGCAGTCATACATCAGGTCACACGTTGCAAAATACTCATCTAAGTCTATACCCAACTTATCTTTTATGATAGGGATATCGAACCTGCTTCCGTTGTAAGTGTAAATGGTGGTTATTTCCTTGAGACTGGCAAGCAAGTTTGGCCTGGTAATTTCTCTTCCCACCAACTGAACTATTGTGCCATCCCCGCGATAAATTCCCAGAACAGTTATCTCTCCCTCAAATGAGGTCTCAATGTCCAGAAAAGCTTTCATAATTCACATTTCTACCGGAGGAAACATTCTTTTGGGATTCTCTCCATCCCTACTATTTGGGCTGCCCTTTTCACGAAGGCATCAAATCTCCAACCTTGCCTGTATCCTCCACACCAATCTAAGGAACTGTCAAACTTTTGAAAGAATTCATTTATGCGTTTGATAAATATTTCTCTGATGTACTTGCCAAAAATTGAGGAAAGAGAAATGGGAAAAATGAACTTATCGCCGGACTTGATAAAACAGAGCTTTAATTCTTTCCCTTTACAGGAAACTGTAAAAATATCCATTCTCGGCTTTGAAGGAGAAGGCAGAATTTCAAATCTTTCTCCCAAACAACTTAAAATTTTCTTCTTTCCCCACCCATCTATCTTCCCTGAGAAGAAGGAAATTTCTTCTTCTCCATAGTTTTCCAGAAATAGATTAATAAGATCACCTATTGTCTGAATCTCAAGGGAGTACTTGTCCAGATTTTTTCCTTCTGCCTTATTAAGAGCGAAAGGACAAAATATTCTGCTTTTCCAGAAGACGAATTTAATTCTCTTTCTTCTTAATACCTGCCTCAATTTTTCTGAGATATCTTTTATAAATTGAATTTCCACTTCCCATGCCGGGAGATTGTAGGGAGCACCATTCCCACAGAGGGAGCTTTTCCAATCTACAGGGGAGTTACTGAGAAGACATCGGCCATCTAGAACTATCTCGGAGAAAAAATCGTCATCGAAATCTTGTGGCAATCTCCCATTCAAAAGAGAATAGAAAGCAAGTACTGTAGACTCTCCTAATTCATAGGTCTTCTGATCATTGCTCTTGTAAAGTTCTTTACTATCACAGACAATAAGACCGGCCTTATCACTTCTATCTCTTGAGACCACTTCTTTGAGTTCATTCCAGAAGAAATCTTTATTGAAGTCATAACTTCTTTCTGTTCTAAAGGCAGTAGCGGTCACCACCAGAGGTCCCAGCATCCTCTGATTCCGAAAACCTAATCCATTCTCATCAATTCCCACAATGAGCATTTCTTAATCTCAAACTCAATATTTTTCCCAGTGGAGGACATCTTTCAGTTTCCTCTTGGGAAGCTTTGGCTGTTCGTCACTATAGCCCATAGGAATAAGACTGATCAGTCTAAACTCCTGGGGTGCTCCAAGCAGTTGGCGGACTTTCTCTGCATAGGGTTTCTTGTCTCCAGCCACCCAGCAGGCCCCCAATCCACGTGCGTGAGCAGCTAAGAGCAGGTTCTCTGATGCTGTAGAACCATCTTCCAAGTAGTATTTGGTCTGGCGAGAGAAAACGGCAATGCAGACAGGAGCGTCTGCAATAAACCTGCCACGGTCAGCCACTTCTGCAATTCTCTTCCTGATTTGCCCTTTGGTGACCACAATGAACTCTACAGGCTGTATGTTGACTGCACTGGGAGCAAGTCGGCCACAATCGATGATATCTTCAACCACTTCTTTCGAGATAGGCTTAGGCAAAAATTTTCTTTTACTCCTTCTGGTCTTCAATGCTTCAATCGCTTCCACAGTTATTCTCCTCACCAAATATAAACTTTTGAAGATTTCTTGGGTCTTATCTTATATATTTTTCGAAAAAAAGTCAATATCGCCACAGTGCTACCGAATATTGGAAAATCTAATTATGAGCGGGGCGAAGAATCTCCGGATTGCCACGCTCATTTTGAGTCGCTTGCAATGACAAGCTTGGGGTTACCAACTTAAAATATGACGAGAATAGGTAATAGTTCTGGATGCATAGCCCAGAAATAGAAAGGCTTGAAGTGAACCTGTAAGCCGAATTCTGTATCCCGATTGTAAATCGGGACGACGGTTATTTGTCTAAGCGACCAACCCATAGAGTAGTGGCGAGACGGGCCGTCTCTCCTCTGCTATTCGGTCTTGCTCCGAGTGGGGTTTAGCCTTTTCACTACAGCATTACCTGTACCTGGTTTCTGTGCCACTTTCCGTGGGATTGCTCCCCTTCCATTTACATGGAACACTCTGCCCTGTGGAGTTCGGACTTTCCTCTCCGATAAATATCGGAGCAACCATCCGGTTCACTTCAAGCCTGTGAATTAGTCTTTGCTCAATATAAGGGACACCTTGCTTCCCGGAGCGCTCACGGTCTCGCGCCTTTCCCTCACTTTGTTCGGTCGTCGCTCCTTATTCGTCGCGACCGGCGCCCATTGCAGAAAATTTTTATTTATATGAGTTTTTTATTGCGATATTGGCAAGTTGGTCAGTTAGTCTATTCTCATTCCTACCTATCAGGCGATAGGTCACTTTCTCAAACTTACCTTCGAGAGTCTTTGCTTGTTCAGATAGTCTCATTAGGTGTTTGTCGTTTATTCGAAACCTTCCATTCATCTGATTAACCAACAATTCGGAATCGCTAAATACGTTAACACTTTGCGCTAATAGCTTTTTACTCTCTTTCAATCCCCGAATCAAAGCCTTATATTCAGCCACATTGTTACTTCCTAAACCAATATATTTCTTTACCTCTTTAATTTTCTTCTTTCTCTGATCATAAATAACTACACCAATCCCGGAAGGTCCGGGGTTGGGCGCTGCAGCTCCATCGATGTATACCTTGAGATTTCTGTGCTTTTCAACTCCCGGCAAAGACCTTAACATAGAAGCTGCAACAGAGATAGCTTTCCATATTTCCCTATCGGTGAGTCCAGGAAGTCTCTTCTTCGCCGAGCGAAAAGACTTCTGCTCGGCAAGAGTTTTCAATATCCTGTAGGTCTCCTTCCTTAATTCAGATTCCTTCACTTTTCTTCCTTCAGATATAGTATCCTCAAACAATTTCTACAAGCTACTAGCTCTTCCCCCCTCAAAACATCATTTACAAGCTGCGTCGGTAAGACTATGCTACACCCACCACAAAATCCATCAACTATTGGAACAACCGCCACTCCGTCTTTCTTTTCCCTTATTCTCTGATAGCTCTTAAAAATTTCCGGGCCGATGCTAGCTATTTTCTGTTTCTGTTCCGATTCAACCTCCTGTAGATTCTGATTTAGGCGTTGCAATTTATCTTGCAATTCCTTTTGTCCTCTGGTAACCGCTTCTTTCTTCTTAGCGATCTCCTCCTTTTTTATCTTCTCTTTGGCAAGGAGGACATCCTCTTCCTCCATCACTGTAAGAACTGTGTCTTCAATTTCATTTTTTAATTTCTTCTCTGCCTCGATCTCCTTCAGTAATGCAGTGTAAGCTTCGTTCGTCTTTATTGTAAACAGCTCGCTCTGATGCTTCTTAAGTTCTTCCTCTGTGGTCTTGAGCTCGAGCTCTTTATTTCTCCTCGCTACTTGTAGTTGAGCCATATTCTTTTTTAACTCTTCGAGCGATGCCTGGCTTTCTTCAAATTCTGTTTTCAATCTGTCAATTTCCTTGGGAATCTGGTCTATTTCACCTCGAATGCTGTCTAGAAGCGAGTCCACTTCCTGTAATTCAATTAGCCTTTTTAATTGCTCATTCACACCTGCTCCCCAAAAATAAGTGTCCATTATTTATACCAAATTCTTAGGAGAAAGTCAACTCGAAAGTTCCTCTAAAGTTCTCTGATTTTACCTAAGGTGACCTATGGGCATAGCAAATAAAGGTTCTATACCTTTTTCGAAATTGAGAGATGTCTTCACAAATTCTTTATCTAAAGAAGCTACAAAGGAAGTGGCCAATTTTAAGGCCGCACACTGCAAATAAACATTCTCCCCAATTGTTCCTGCTTCTGCGCTAACAAAAGAAAGCTTCCTCTCAATGGAAAAAGTGTCTGGTAATTTTGAGAAATCCGCAACAAATATCAGAATAACGGGAGCGGTCTTGACATATTCCTGTGTGCCTATGCCTTCTCGTATATCCCGGTTATCAATAAGTGAGAGAGAATGGTTTTGAGGAATGTAAAGGAAACTGCCTTCCCCTGTGGCAATATAAACTGAGACCGAATAGCGAGCCATGCATGAAGGAGAAGTAAGCTTCCCATTAGGACGATTGACCCCCCTCGCCGCCCACAAGATTTGTCCAATCTGCTTTTCTGTTAATTCTTTTCTCGAAAACCCCTCCTTGCTTGACCGACGAAGATTTAGTGCTTCTTCAAGACTGACTTTACTTTTTTTCTTAGGGGCAGGTAATATCCACTCTGCTTCCGTGCACTTTGATACTTCTTCAGCACAAGCCCATAGCATTATAGGTAATCCGACCCCGATGCCAAACCATAACATCACGATTTTGCAGAATGCTCTCTTCAATTTAGTCCTCCTTTCAAATAAAATTGTTAGAGTTCCCATTCAGAAAATAATAAGAACAAAAAGCCGACACAAAAAAGGAGCGACTCTGTATGGAGTCGCTCCTTTCTTTAAAAATACTGTAAGACAGAGATCTTTTTTAGCACACTCTCTTCCCTTTCTTCTTCTTACCCGCCTTCTTCTTTTTCGTGGCCTTCTTTCTTTTCTTAACTGCCATCGATTTCACCCCCTCCCTCTCAAGGACACAACCAGAAGTTTAGGATTTAAATATTTAACCTGGGCAATGCTGGGCTTGAACCAGCGACCTCTGCCTTGTGAAAGCAGCGCTCTCCCTCTGAGCTAATTGCCCGAAAAGAATTTTCAAATTCAAATCTGTTTTGCAATAATTATACTGTGGTAGTAAAGTTTTGTCAAGAAATTTCGAACTTTTTATCTGATTTTTTGGAAATGATATTGCGTCTCTGGCTAATGTAAAGTTTCCTAATATGATTAAACAGTTCAATGTACTCCCGAGTTCGATAATCGGGAAAAGTCCAGGGCCGGAATTTAAAAGTTCCCTGGCTGAAGTATAAAGTTATCTCTGCATAGATCCCCTCTCTTAAATAGATTCTGTTTGGCGAATCTTTAGTGCTGGCTAAGATCAGCTTTGTACAATCCAGATAACCCGGGTCGAGATTAATGAGACGGCTTGGTTTATCCCTGGAAAGTGAGAACTTTTCTTCCAGACTGTTCGTAAATAATTTAACCTCGACTAACTCCTTTGGCTCAATTAGCGCGTGAAAACTTAAAAATTGTCTCTTTAAATTTTCGCCCATCTCTTCCTTGTAGTAGTCGGTCTTGTCAAAGTTGAATACACTGCTTTTCAAATCTACCGGCCCAAATTTCTCAACTAAAATTTGGGTTACTTGGCCGAAAAAACCTAGATTTGGAGATATCATACCCATTATTAACTTTACTGGAAGAGTCTTTTTTATTTTACTCATTGTGTTTTCTCTATAGAATTATATAAATGAATTCTTCACCAAGGCTAAACCTTCAACAATTTTGCAAATTTTTCTTTATCGGTAAAGGGACCAAGCACTGCCAGATTAAGGTGCTGGTTAACGAAAATCCTTTGGGCTACGGTTTTTATGTCATCTGAGGTAACTTTTTCAATTTCTTTCATCTGTTCTTCTGGTAGTTTAATCTTTCCCAGAAGGAGTTCTTGATGACCGAGAAAACTTGCTACCCCTGGAGAAAGCTCCAGTTCCAAGGCCAACCTGCCTTTCAAGTACTGTTTAGCTTTTCCCAATTCTTCTTCTCCAACAGTTTCCTGACTCATTCTCTTAAGCTCTTCCAAAATAGTAATAACTGCAGTTTCCACTTTGTTTATCTCCACTTCTGCATGAACACGCAGGTTCCCCCCATCCAGATAAGATTCCCTTAAAGAATCAACTGAATAAGCTATACCTTCTTCTTCTCGAAGCCGAACGAAGAGCCGGGAACTTACCATTCCTCCCAGAATTGTATTTAAAACTCTGAGCACGTAACGGTCGGGATGTTCATAGGCAAAAGTCCTCACTCCTAAGCATAGATAGGCCTGGTCGGTCTCCCTATACTGGAGGGTAGTAGCAGGAGCGGTTTGTTTTTCTTCTAAAGGCAAGCAATAAGGTTTTTTCCTATTCTCCCATCTTCCCAAGTACTTTCTAACCAGAGCTGAAGTCTTTCGAGGCTCGACATCACCAGCAATGGAGACTACAGTGTTACTGGATGAAAAATTCTTTTCCCGATAAGCCAACAATCTTCCCCGGTTGATATTTTTAATTACCTCCTTTTTGCCGATTACTTCCCAGCCCAAAGGTTGGTTATTGTAGAGAAGAGACTTATAAATACTTACAACGCGAATATCTGGTTTGTCCTGATGCATATTAATCTCTTCCAGAATAACGCCTTTTTCCTTCTCAATCTCTTCTGTTTCAAATTTAGAATTAAGTAACATATCTGAAAGAACATCGAGGGCAAGTTCCAGATGGGGACTCGCCAAGTGAATGAAAAGGCCAGTGCTCTCTTCGCCGGTATAAGCATTCAGTTCTCCTCCCACTCTATCAATAGTTTCGGAGATGGTTTTGGCACTTGGCCGTTTGCTGGTTCCCCTAAAGAACATATGCTCCAAAAAATGGGTGATACCGTTCACTTGCTCAGGTTCATACCGAGACCCTATTCCGATTAAAATCAAAACAGTAACCGCTCGTGTTCCTTTCATTGGAGCTGTTATGACTTTCAAACCGTTATCCAGGAGAGATTTTTTATACATAGCAAAATATGTCTATCTAATATCTCCTCCGATGTTTCTTACCTTTTAAGAGAAGAATAAAAAATATCCCGCTTAAGAATCCGCCAATATGTGCCCACCAGGCAATTCCTCCTGCTTGGGCAGTTCCCAAACCTAAGGTTAACACTCCATTTAAAAACTGCATTAAGAACCACACTCCCAAAAATATGAAAGCAGGTAGCTCAAGTATCTGGAAAAAGAAAAAGATTGGCACAAGGGTGATGACTCGGGACTTAGGATAGAGGACCAAGTATGCACCCAAAATCCCAGCGATAGCCCCACTGGCACCAATTGAGGGTACAGAAGAAGTGGGACTGGCAAAGATATGAGCTAAGCTTGCCCCAAATCCACAGAGGAGATAGAAAATCGGGAATTTAAAATGCCCCAATCTATCTTCTATATTATCAGCGAAGACCCAGAGATACAACATATTACCCAAGAGATGAAACCACCCTCCATGTAGGAAGAGGGAAGTGAATATTGGAAAGTAACGGGAAAGAAGTCCCTGAGACATGTAGAGTCGGGAATCAAAAAAGCGTGCGGGAACCACGCCGGCAAATTTCACAAGCTCTGGCAAGTGTCGACCGAGGCTAATCTCATAAAAAAAGACAGAGACGTTTGCCACAATTAGAAGAATAGTGATAATTGGGTACTTCTCTGATGGTATGGTGTTTTTAAGCGGGATCATTTTCTGAATTTGTCTTTCTCGTTGACGGGAACTGCATTAGAGCAGAGCTTCGCTCTGCCGGTACATCCTGCACAATTTGAAATTGTGCCTACAAACGAACCCTCCCTTTCGGGAGGACTCCAGGGTGAACCGAACCCGTACATTGACGCAGAGTGTTGGGGCGACCACGGAGTGTCCCCCTACGCTATTTTGGTGAGATGCCTAATTTATCATACAAAGATCGGAAGTTAATCTCCCTATTAACCAGTTCTACTGCTCTGGCCACCTTCTTCTTCCCGCTAACTCTCAGGCGTCTGAGTAGATCCTCTATTTTCCCAACCGTTGTGAGCGTGTCCTCTTTAACTACTATCATAGGTACTCCTTGTTCTTCTGCTCGAGAAATGATGATATCGCTGGGGAAAAGGTTGCCTGTCAAAACAATACATCTGGTAGAGGTTTCCAGGGCAGCGAGCTGAATGTCTGGACGATCGCCTCCAGTAATAACCGCTTTGTTTTGAACTTTTCGGAAATACCTTAAAGCTCCCTCAACATTCATAGCACCTATCATAAAATGTTCCACTAGCTCAGCCACCTTCTCAGCGCAACAGAGAATTTCTCCTCCCAGATTATCACAGAGTTCACCAATGCTAATAGCATTTAATAAAGTGTCTTGGGGAATCATGCCCAAGACTTCGATCCCTTCTCTTTTCAAAAAAGGAACTATTCTTCTTTTGAAATAATCAATTCTGTCTGAAGCAACGCAGTTCAGAACGACGCCTATAAAATTCTCTCCCAGAACCTCGCTTGCAGCAAGAATAGGATCTACTAAAATATCTGTTTCGCACTTGTCAATTAATATGGTTTTTGCTTTCATTCTGTTAATTAGTTTTTTTCCTGGAATACCTAATAATGTGCCTTCGTCGAGATTGCCCCCTCCTCCTATTAGAACTAAGTCTCTGCCCTTAGAAATCTTATTATAGGCCTCCATTACTTTGTTCTCGATACTTCTTATCTTTTTCGTATAGGCTTGAATGGTGAGGTCTTGAGTCAAAACAACCGGGCAAACCAAATCCAGGGAATCCTGGAGTCCCAAGATCTCCTCCATAGAGACTCCATCCTGGTCCGTTAATACCTTTCCTATTCTAACAGGAAGCCTTCCGAGAGGTTTAAAATAGGCAACAGATATACCATCGCTTTGGAACCTCTTTCCCAAACCTATAGAAACCAGAGTCTTTCCGGAATACTCAGAAATAGAACCTACATATAGAGAGACCATCCCATCCTCCTTCATTCAAAAATGTGGCAGCGCCAACAGTTAAGTTGTAGATAGTGTAGCCCTTTATGGGCGTAATTTTTACGGGGACAAGCCCCTACACTACCAATTTAAATTAAACTTTTATTGTTAATCGCGAGTCTATTACAACAGCTCCTTCCCCTGCGGGCAGAACCATCAATGGATTTATATCCATTTCCAAAATCTCGGGAAAATCTGTAACCAGCTGAGACAACCTCAAGAGAGCCTCTTTCACCGCTATCAAGTCGGAAGGTTGTTCTCCCCGCAATCCTTTAAGGATTGGGTAAGAACGAATTTCTTTTATCATCGAGTCTACTTCATAGAGACTTAACGGCGCAATCCGGAAAGATATGTCTTTAAGCGCTTCTACATAGATTCCACCAAGCCCGAACATGAGAAGAGAACCAAAAGACGGATCTCTGGAGGAACCTAAAATTACCTCTCTCCCCGGTCCAATCATCTCTTCTACAGCTACCCCCAGGATTAGCGCTTCTGGCATAAATCTCTTTGCATTTGAGATGAGGTCTTCAAAGCTTCTTGCTACCTGAGACTTCCCGCTGATTCCAACCTTGACCCCTCCTATGTCAGATTTGTGTAAAATATCGGGAGAGACAATCTTCATTGCTACCGGGTAACCAAGGGAGTCTGCTGCAGAGATTGCCTCACGCGAAGTCTCAGTAACTATTCTATTGGGAAGAGAAAAACCGTAGGCCGAGAGCACTTCTCTTGTCTGTTCAGTAGTCAGGTTCGCTTTGCCTTTCTCTTTCGCTTTTGAGAAAATCTCCTCTGTTTTTTTCTTATTTACCTCAAAAGACTTAGTCTTACCAGAAGGAACCTCTTTCCACTTTCGGTGCTTAACCATAGCCTCCAGAGCGGCGATAGCGCGCTCCGGATAAGAATAATTGGGTATCTTTCCCGAACGCAAAACTTTTGTACCCGCTTTAATTTCTAACCGTCCCATAAAGGAAGAGAGAACGGGCTTATCCGAAACCGCTGAAGAAATCTTGCTTATAACTTCTGCCGTCTCTTTTATCTCAGTCATCGCCTGAGGAGTCAAAATTACAACAAGGCTATCAACTCCAGGGTCATTAATGACAGTTTTCATTCCCTTCTCATAACGAGCCGCTCCTGCATCGCCAATCACATCTACTGGATTATATATAGCAGCACTAACAGGGAGCTCTTTTCGGAGTTCCCTGATTGTCTTTTCCCCGAAAGAAGCCATCCGGAGAATAGAATTCGCAGCTGCATCAGCTGCAATGATACCTGGACCACCAGCATTGGTTAGAATAGCAAGATTTGCTCCTCGGGGAAGGGGTTGATAGGCAAAGGCAATAGCATAATCAAAGAGAGCTTCCACTGTCTCAGCTCTGATTACCCCGCACTGTCTAAAAGCGGCTTCATAGGCGGCCTCTGAACCTGTCAAGGTTCCTGTATGTGAAGAGGCAGCTCTTGCCCCGGCTTGTGTCCGTCCGGATTTAGTAATAATAACAGGCTTGGCCCGGGAAACCTCTCTAACTACTTCCATAAATCTGACCCCATTGCCTATTCCTTCCAGATAACCGAGGATAACTTTGGTTTCAGGGTCAGCAGCAAGGGCAAGCAACAAATCCACCTCGTCAATATCTGCCTTGTTTCCCAGGCTAATGAATTTTGAGAATCCGACATCTTCCTCAAGAGCCCAGTCCAAAACGGCAGTACATAGAGCGCCAGATTGGGAAAAGAAGGCAATATTCCCTCTGGAAGGCATGCCTGCGGCAAAAGAGGCGTTGAGGCTTGAGGCAGTATCGATAACTCCAAGACAATTCGGACCAAGTACTCTTATACTTGAGTTTTTGATAGTTTCAACTAACTCTTTCTCCAGTTTAGAACCTTCTTTACCAGATTCTTTAAAGCCGGCTGAAATAATAATTACTGTGTCAATTCTTTTCTTTACGCACTGTTTAAGGATAGAGGGAACAAATTGAGAAGGAATGGCAACCACAGCGAGGTCTATCTTCCCTTCCACAGAAAAAATTGTGGAATATGTTCTTATTCCCAAAATTTCTTCTGCTTTTGGATTGATGGGATAAATCTTTCCTTTATAACCATGTTGGAGGAGATTCTTCAAAACGGTATGGCCAACTTTTGCTTCTTTTCGGGAAGCGCCGATAATTGTTATTGATTTAGGATTAAAAAGTTTTTCCAGCACTCTTTTAGTTTAAATTCGGTTTGAAGAGAGAAATGTTTAGTTAATTTACTCTATCTTTTTATTATATTTTGTTGTTCTTTGTTTAGCCCACTCCCAAGCATAATCATACAAATGGAGCCCTTTACTTATTGCTATAATTTCTCCGTCTTCAACTCCAATCTCATCTACCATATACTGTTTTACCAGCTGCAATCCCCCTAAGTTTGAAGGAAAACCTCCCCATAAATCCCAGGACCTGAAATAAGGTATAAAATGGAGTTTGCCATACCTGATTCTGGTATCTATTAATCTCAAACAAGGAGGATCTTTTAAACTAACATCAGAAGGCATTCCAATCTCCATTATCGCCTGATTTGTGCCAAATCCCTCTGTCTTGTACATCTTTATAACCTCGTCTATCTGGTTAACATTAAGAGGAATCTCTCTTATCATCCTCTTCCCCTCAACATTTTCCTCTATTCTCACCTTAGGATCAACCAGCCTCTCACCATAAGTATAGTCTTCGGTTCCTGTCTTGGCTCCGGTCAAAAGGTATTCCAGATAGCCCTGGACATACTCCATGTTGGTTGGGGCGGGAATGCCTGAACCCTCGGGAATGATGGGTATTATCTGATGGGAAGGTTTCTTAACTCTGATAGTAACGAAATCGAATTCGAGCCTCTTCTGCCCCTTATAGCTACCCCTGGTAACTGTGTATACCTGTCCCTTCTCCAGTATTGCCGACAGACACTGGAACCAAGCATCGTCGAGATCGAACGCCTCAATATATACTGGTTTCATCCCTTCGTTTTGAGTATGTTGAGTCACCATTTTAATCCCTCACTTAACTGCCTCCTTAAGCTAAGGGAGGAAAAAAGGAACCTATCCCTTTTTCCCGTCACCCTAACTTTCTCCCCACAGGGGAGAGGAAATAAGGAAAATTGACTCTGACCCCTTTTTT
>JBHIBS010000040.1:0-12851 GCA_046759165.1 bacterium
TTTCTGCTGGAACCTCTGACAGAAAATGGAAAAAAGTCGTATTTGCCGATGAAATATTTACTCGTTTCCTTTATTTTTCTCCAGTCGAGAGGCTCGGGGATATGCCAGGAGAATCTTCTCTCCAAAGCCGAGGGAAAGGGTTGTTCTAAAATCTGGTAGCGATATACCTTACTCTTAGCACTGTAGCGGGCATTAAAGCTATCGGGAACTTCTTTAACCTCTTTTATAACGATGTCCGAAGGAAGCAGGCTATTCAATGCTTTACTCAGGCCACCGGTAGGTAGCTTCTCACTTCTGGTTTTGAAGTTGGCAACCTGGCTAAGAGCGTGGACCCCAGAGTCTGTGCGAGCCGCACCTATCAGTGTTATCTCTTCCTCTAAGATTCTTTCCAGGACTTTTGTTATCTCTCCCTGAACTGTCGGTTTCCTCCTCTGGATTTGCCAGCCGAAGTAGTCTGTTCCATCGTATTCAATGGTGAGTTTCATATTGCGCATCTGGACATCATAGAATTATGAGGGTTGTGGAGAAGGCAATAATTATCAGAATTGTTACCAAGTCGAAAATTCTAAACTTTGTAGCTTCCAGGTCTCCTCTAGGACTATCCGGGTCATAGGCTCGTGATTCCATGGCTAAAGCGAATTCATCAGCACGCCGGAAGAGATTGACCAAGAGTGGCACCAGAATTGGAATAATGGCCCGAATTCTTTTAATCGGATTCTTACGAGAAAAATCTGAGCCTCGAGACTTTTGCGCCTTAATCAATTTATCCATCTCTTCAAAAAGTAAAGGTACAAACCTCAAGGACAGGGTCATCATCGTAGCAATCTTATGTGAAGAGATTCCCACCACTTTCAAGGGGAAGAGGAGAAATTCCAGTCCCCTGGTCAACTTCTGGGGCGAGGTGGTTAGAGTAAGAAGGGAGGCAACGAGTATTAGAAAAATTAACCTCAAGGCAATGAAGGCTCCCAAAGATAAACCCTCTTCGGTAATTTTTACTGGACCGAAAGAAACAATTGGGCTTCCCGGAGTGAAAAGTAGATGGAGAAGGAAAGTAAATACAATAATCCAGAGTAAGGGTACAAGTCCTCTAAGGACGAACTTTATGGAGAGTCGCGCTAAGAGAATTACGGCCAGCAAAAATATGGCCAGAAGAGAGTAGCTCCAGAGGTTCTTAAGAAGGAATATTGAAAGTGATATAATCAGAATGGATATAATCTTTGTCCGTGGGTCAAGCCGGTGAATGGGAGAATTGGAAGGAATGTAGCGACCGATAGTGAGGTTATTTAAGAAGGACATTTAGGACCCCAGGATTCTCCCCTTAATCAATTCCTCTGCTATTTCAACTGCGTTTAGAGCAGCCCCCTTGAGGAGGTTATCGCTTACTATCCACATGTTGAGTCCATTTGGTATCGACTGGTCTTCTCTAATGCGACCAACAAAAGTCTCTTCTCTATCGGCAGCCTTTGTCGCTAATGGATACTTTAGTTTACTGGTGTCATCTACAACCACAACTCCCTCTGCTTTTTTCAATGTCTGGCGAGCTTCTTCGACAGTAATTTTTCTCTCTGTCTCAATATTTACTGCTTCGGAGTGTCCACGAAAAACAGGCACTCGAACACAGGTGGCTGTGATGGCAATGGAGTCGTCCCCTATTATCTTCTTTGTCTCGTTGACCATCTTCATCTCTTCCTTTGTGTAGCCGTCCTCCAAAAATATGTCTATCTGGGGAATGCAATTATAGGCAATCTGGTGGGGAAAGGTTCTTGGCTTTGCTTTTTTGCCAGAGGCAATATTTCCGACCTGCTCTTTCAGTTCAACCACTGCCTTCTCGCCTGCGCCAGAGACCGCCTGATAAGTGGAGACAACTATCCTTTTAATCCTGGCTCTCCTGTGTAACGGTGCTAGGACGACTACCATTTGAATTGTTGAGCAGTTAGGATTGGCGATGATTTTCTTATCTTTAGATAGAGTATGAGGATTGATTTCCGGGACAACCAGAGGCACTTCAGGATCCATCCTCCAAGCACTCGAGTTATCAATCACAAATATGCCTTCCTGAGCAGCAAGTGGAGCATACTCTTTGGAAATAGAGGCGCCGGCAGAGAATAGTGCAATATCGAGTCTGCTTGAGAGGCTCGATTTTTCTGCCAGAGGAGAAACTTTAAATGATGAAGGATTAAGTTCCTCAACTGCAAATTCTTTCCCTTTAAATTTTAGTGTCTTTCCTCGAGAACGCTCGGAGGCAAGCAGTCTCAGGTTAGCTACTGGAAAATTCCGCTTCTCCAGCATTCTAACCATTTCCCTGCCTACAAGTCCGGTCGCTCCCACTACAGCAACATTAAAGGAAAAAGGGGACAGGCTACTTTTTCTCATTCCTTCCCCACCCTCTTCTTCGGTCTTCCCCTCGGTCTAAGAGTAGATTCCAATCCCAGCTCTTTACTTACTTGTATCTGCCACATTGATGTGCCATAGGGGGATTGTCGATTAACACTCTGACGAAGCCCCTCCAAGTCCTTTTCTGTTAGAGGTTCATCCACATATCTATTCCAATCTTGAGGCAATTCTATGGGGATTTCATCAACTAATAAATGCGATCTTTCACCAATTGCCCCTCTGTGAGAAGACCACGACCAATCCTTAGCTGAATTAACTAGACCAGCCCTCACTGGATTACCCTCAACATACCTCAGCACCGCCAATAAATGATTGTCTTCTTGTATAATAAAACTTTTAAAACGCCCCTGCCATATGTGGCCGCTGGTTCCATAATGCCGATGATAACGGCGCACATGACTGGTCATTAGCCATTGCATCCCTTTGTTTAGCTCTTCAGCCTGAATGGGCACTACAACCATATGAAAATGGTTCGGCATTAGACAGTATGCAAAAATCTTTACAGCATACCGAGCCTTTGCCTCCCTCATTAAATCAATAAAAGCTTCGTAATCTCGGTCTTTGTGAAAAACCTCCAGCCCGCCATTTCCACGGTTAAGCACATGATAAACAAAGCCATCAACCAAGCCTCTTGCAATCCTCGGCATGAGCTAATTCCCCAAATAAAAAGTAGCCTGTCCCCTTTTCTTTTGTCCAACAAACTTTTGGCATTCCATCTCATCCTTAGCTAATAAACTTAGTGATAAGGTCGCCAACCTCAGATGTGGAGAGACCCATCTCTCCAGCACTCAGCCCCTTTATCTTGCCAGAAGATAGGGCTTTTCGGATGGCTCCATCGATTAACTTTGCTCCCGCCTCCTCACCCAAATTTTCGAGCATCATCTGCCCGGCAACTATGGCGGCTATAGGATTTATTACATTCTTACCTGCATATTTTGGGGCACTTCCATGAATTGGTTCAAACATACTTACACCTTCCGGGTTGATATTTCCTCCAGCTGCCACTCCCATACCACCCTGAATGATTGCTCCCAGATCGGTTATGATGTCCCCAAACATATTGCAGGTGACAATAGTATCAAACCACTCAGGATTCTTAACGAACCACATACAACAGGCATCAACAAATGCATGGTCTTTCTCAACCTCGGGATACTGTTCTCCCACCTTGTAGAATACCCTCTGCCAGAGGTCATGAGCAAATGTAAGAACATTCGCCTTATCTACAAGAGTTAACCTCATCTTCCTCTTTCTCTTCTTTGTTAATTCAAATGCATACCTGATGCACCTTTCCACACCGTTTCTGGTATTGACCATCTCTTGAACTGCAACTTCCTCTGGCGAGTCTTTTTTCATAATCCCGCCAATGCCTAAATAGAGACCCTCAGTATTTTCCCTTACAACCATGAAATCTATATCCTCCGGCTTTTTACCTTTAAGGGGAGTTGAAACTCCAGGATAGAGAATAACTGGCCTGAGGTTGATATACTGGTCGAGCCCAAAGCGCAATTTGAGTAGAAGTCCTCTCTCTAATATGCCTGGCTTTACTTGGGGATGGCCAACTGCTCCTAAATATATGGCATTGAGTTGCTTCATCTCTTCAAATGGAGAATCGGGAAGGACTTCCCCTGTCTTCAAATACCACTCGCCACCGAAATTATAAGTTGCGGTCTCGTATCTAAACCCTGCTTTTTTTGAAGCAGCATCTATGACTTTGAGACCTTCTCTAATGACTTCCGGACCTACTCCATCTCCAGGAATGACCCCTATTTTATACACCCAGAACCTCCAATGTACATCAAACCGCAAATAAGTTACCCTTTCATTTTCTCTTTTGCATAATTCATTAGTCCCCCAGCACTTATTATCTTTTGGATAAATTCTGGAAATGGCTGTGCTTTATAATTTTCGTCCTTGGAGAGGTTAGTTATCCTCCCTCTACTTAAATCGATCAAAATCTCATCTCCAGAACCGATTCTCCTCGACGCCCTCTTACTTTCCAGAATGGGAAGTCCGATATTGATAGCATTGCGATAGAAGATGCGGGCAAAAGACTCTGCTAGCACACAGCAGATTCCAGCTTCTTTAATAGCTAAAGGAGCATGTTCGCGGGACGAGCCGCAACCGAAGTTCTTCCCTGCCACTATACAATGTCCTGTAACTGAGGGACGGTCCAATTTCCCAACGAATTCCTCATCAACTCCTTCCATACAATGTTTGGCTAACTCTTTAGCGTCGTAAGTGCTTAAGTATCTTGCAGGAATAATATCATCTGTACTGACATTATTCCCGAATTTGTAAGCTCTTGCTTTAATTTCCGTTTTAATTTTCATAGTGATTCTGGGCTGATAATTTTTCCAGCAACAGCTGAAGCTGCAGCAATTGCAGGATTGGATAGGTAGATTTCTGCTTTGGGGTGTCCCATCCGACCGGCGAAATTTCTGTTTGTAGTCGCCATAGCCCTTTCACCTTCGGCCAAAACTCCCATATGACCACCAAGACAGGGACCACATGTGGGAGCAGAAACTACTGCTCCTGCATCAACAAATGCTTCCAGGAGACCCTCCCTCAATGCCTCCCGATAAACCCTCTGGGTAGCGGGAATTACTATTAACCTCACCCGTGGATGAACCCTTCTTCCTTTTAAAACTTGGCTACTTATTCTAAGGTCTTCGATCCTTCCGTTGGTACAAGAGCCAATGACTACTTGATCAATATAGACCTCCCCTACCCGGCTGATCGGTATGGAATTGGAGGGCAAAGGAGGAAAAGCAACCTGTGGTTCAATTTTGCTGCAATTATACTCAATGACATTCGCATATCGAGCGCTCCTCTCTCCGTGGATAATCTCATACGGCCTTTCTGCTCGAGCCTCGATATATTCGATAGTCTCCGCATCCGGCTCAATAATTCCGCTCTTTGCTCCAGCCTCCACCGCCATATTGCACATAGTCAAACGGTCAGCCATACCTAATCGCCTGATAACAGGACCCGTAAACTCCATAACCTTATATAGAGCTCCGTCCACCGCAATATCTCCAATCGTGTAGAGGATGAGGTCTTTACCTGAGACCCACTTATTCAATTTCCCTTTATAAACGAACTTGATTGTCTTGGGGACGCGGAACCAGCATTTGCCAGTGAGCATTGCGAAAGCTAAATCAGTCGAGCCCACGCCACAGGCAAAAGCTCCCAATGCTCCATAAGTGCAGGTATGAGAGTCGGCTCCGATGATAAGGTCGCCGGGAAGGACAACTCCCTCTTCGGGAAGCAACGCGTGTTCAATCCCCACCCTTCCTACCTCATAATAGTGGCTCAACCCCTGTTCCCGTGCAAAACTCCGGAGAATCTGGCATTGCTGAGCCGATTTGATGTCCTTATTGGGAGTAAAATGGTCAGGAACAAGGACGACCCTATCAGGGTCGAAGACCTTACTTCCTCCCGCCTTTCTAAATTCTTCAATCGCCGGAGGCGCTGTTACGTCATTTCCCAAGGCAATATCTACTCTAGCCTCAATGAAAGTGCCCGGTTCGACGCCCTTCCTCCCACAGTGTCTGGCCAAAATTTTTTCTGCAATTGCCATACCCATAAAGAAACCACAGAACCAGTTTAGAAGTTGATATGTTGATAAGGAAAAAATTTCTACTCTCAGAACTTATCACCTTATCGACGCATCAACATATCATCTTATCAACTACCCCTTTTCCCTAACTTTTCTCTTGCCACCAGCCTATTGAGAGCATTGGTATAGGCTTTGGCACTGGCTTCAATTATGTCTGTCGATGTACCTCGACCGGTTACTGTCTTTTTCAATTCGTCAGCACGGGCTGGACCAACTGGTGCAATCTTAACTGTAACCTCACCGAGAGCATCCTTCCCCACAGAAACCGACCTAAGACTGTAATCGATTAGCCTACACTTAATATTTGTAATTCGGTCTATTGCCCGAAAAGCAGCATCCACTGGACCATCACCACAGGAAGCCTCCTGCAGGACTTCACTCTTGGCCACCTTTCTGGGTGCAATCAACCTCCTTAACCTCACGGTGGCAGTAGGAACCACTTTGTTTCCAGTAGTTACATTTATATACTCCAACTTGTAAATCTCCGGGATAAGAGATATCTGATCTTCGACTATAGCCTCGATGTCCTCATCAAAAATCTCTTTTTTCTTATCAGCAAGCAATTTAAATTGCTGAAACGTCTTATCCACTTCCTCATTGTTCAATTTATAACCTAACTCTTGCAACTTCTTCCGAAAAGCATGGCGTCCCGAATGTTTTCCTAAAACAAGCCTCCTACCTCCCAGTCCAACCGATTCTGGAGTCATAATCTCGTAAGTCAATCTTTCCTTGATTACTCCGTCTTGGTGAATTCCTGCTTCATGAGCAAAAGCATTAGCGCCGACGATAGCCTTATTGGGCTGAACGATTATGCCGGTAAGTTTACTGACCAAGCGGCTTGTCTTGGCAATCTGCTTTGTCTCGATATTGGTATAGAAAGGAAACAGGTCTTTTCTCGTCCTCAAGGCCATCACCACTTCTTCCAGTGAGGCATTTCCCGCCCTCTCTCCGATCCCGTTAATAGTACACTCAATCTGTCTGGCTCCAAGGGAAATAGCTTCTAGTGAATTAGCTGTGGCCAGTCCTAAATCATTGTGGCAATGGACGCTAATAATGGCCTTGTTAGAACTGGGAACTCTAGCAACTACCATCCTGATTATTCTTCCAAACTCTTCTGGCAGGGCATAGCCCACAGTATCTGGAATATTGATTGTAGTAGCACCAGCTTCGATTGTCTCCTCCACTACACGCGAGAGGAAGTCTGGATCGGTCCGGACAGCGTCTTCCGCCGAAAACTCTATATTCTCGGTAAATTTCCCCGCATATCTTACTGCAGCCACAGCCTCCTTAAGGACCTCTTCTCTTGACTTTTTCAATTTATGCTTTAAGTGAATGTCACTTGTAGCAATGAAGGTATGAATGCGCGGGTTCTTCGCATATTTTATTGCATCCCAGCAGACATCAATGTCTCTCTTTGTAGCCCGTGCCAACCCAACAATTACCGGCTTCCTAATCTTTCGGGAAATCAGCTTCACTGCCTCGAAATCCCCTGGCGAAGATATGGGAAAACCAGCCTCAATAACATCCACACCCAATCTCTCTAATTGTTCAGCGACTTCTATCTTCTCCTTTATATTCAGACTCGCTCCTGGAGATTGTTCTCCATCTCTTAAGGTTGTATCGAATATTAATATTCTCTCCTTCTTTAATGCCATTCCCCCTCCGATACTTACTAAGTGAAATTTTAGCGCTGTTTGACCCACGCCAGGCGTAACCTGTAGAACCTCCACAGTGCATTCACTATGCCTGAAAGCGAGTAGCCAACAAAATATACAACAAATATTATCGAGATTATATTAGTTGAAAAAAACCAAATAACCAATGCAACCACCATAATAATCAGCATTTTGAACGGTTGCCTTTTGGTAAATCTAAGATTCTTGAAATTTATGTACTTAATTTTGCTCACCATCAGAAAAGATAAGACTATCATAACCAGAGGAATTGAACCGATGAACAGATGCATCTCCTTTACCCAGAAAGCCAAAATAAAGAAAGAAGCCAACATGCCCCCTCCCACAGGAATGGGCAAACCATCGAAATAAGCGATATCTTTCTCGGCAGCTTTGACATTGAACCTTGCCAGCCGCAAAACTCCGGCAATCACAAACAGGAAGGGTACTAACACTCCCCACCTCATGTTTTTTAGAACTACTTGGTACATCAAAATTGAGGGCGCTACACCAAAAGAGATTAAGTCGGCTAAAGAATCGAACTCCAAGCCAAACCTACTGGTGGACTTAGTGAGTCTCGCAATCCTGCCGTCGAAAACATCCAAAATAATTGCTAGAAGTATCGACCAGGCACTAGCGGTAAAATTTCTGTCAATTGAAGCAATGATCGAATAGAAACCCAACCCTGCATTTCCCAGAGTGAAAAGTCCGGGAACAAAATAGATTCCCTTCTTCACCTGAAACCTCCCAAGAACATAAACTACATCTCTTTGTATTCTACAAAATTATATATTGAACCGAAGGGTCATTGCGAGTCCCAATAAGTCGGGACTTCACTTCGTTCGCAATGCCGCTTTGGGAGGACTCCATCGCCGGATTTGACCCGGGATTCCAGCATTCAAGAGGGAAACTTTCCGAGGAGACTTTCACCCCCAACCACTCTATCTCCCTTCTTCACTTTAGCCTGTACCTGTTGAGGGAGATAGACATCTACCCGTGAGCCAAACCTTATCATTCCGATTCTCTGTCCGGCAAGTAGATTGTCTCCCTCCTTACACCAGCAGCATATTCGGCGAGCAACCTTGCCTGCTATTTGCTTTACCAGAATTCTCTCTCTATTAGAATTTGGCTTGTTGCTCTTTTGAATACCAATGAGATTACTCTCGTTTCGCCCAGAAGCCTCTTCTGTATGAGCAGCTATGAACTTGCCAGATTTATACTTAATCCATTCTACCTCTCCCTTTATGGGGGACCTTTGAACGTGGACGTTAAATATCGACATAAAAATTCTAACTACCTTCACTCGACAGTGTAAAAAATTTTGTTCTCCAACTTCAGAGATATCTATTACCTTCCCGTCCGCTGGTGATAGGATTAAGTCTTCTCTTTCCGGAACTTTCCTTTCCGGATCGCGGAAGAAAAAGAGAGTGAGTGAGGCCAAACATAATAGAAAGAGACTACCAATTTTCCAGAAAAAGAAGAGAACCACAGCTAATAGTAAAGGAGGAAGAACAAATTTCCAACCGTCTTTAACAATCCCCATCTGCAATTTACCTCTTCTTTAACCAGGGCATCATTTTCCGCAATCTTGCTCCCACAATTTCAATGGGATGCTCCGTCCATTCTCTCCGTCCCCTATTAAATACAGGACGGCCGATTCGGTTCTCCAGGAGCCATTCCCGAGCGAACTCACCGGAACGGACCTCAACCAGAATTTTCTTCATTTCTCGCCTGGTCTTTCCGGTAATAATCCTCTTACCACGAGTATATTCGCCATACTCAGCTGTATCTGAAATGGAATAGTTCATCCAGCCAATACCACCTTCCTGAATCATATCAATAATTAGTTTCATCTCATGTAGGCACTCAAAATAGGCAATCTCAGGTTGATAACCAGCATCCACCAGAGTTTCGAACCCAGCCCTGATTAACTCCACGAGCCCACCGCAGAGAACCACCTGCTCTCCAAAGAGGTCAGTTTCGGTCTCTTCAGCGAAAGTGGTCTCAATTACTCCAGCACGGGTTCCGCCTATACCCTTAGAATAGGCTAGCGCCAACTCCTTTGCCTTACCAGAAGTATCTTGAAAAACTCCAATTAGGTTAGGAGTACCTCTTCCCTCTTGATACATCCTCCTGACCAGATGCCCGGGTCCTTTGGGAGCAACTAAGATTACATCCACATCCTCAGGTGGAATAATCTGGTAAAAGTGGATGTTGAAACCATGAGAAAAGCCCAAGACCGCACCCTTTTTTAATTTATTAGCAATCTCATTTTTGTAAACGACGGACTGGACATCATCGGGAACCAGCATCTGAACCCAGTCAGCATTTTCGGTCGCTTCGCCTGCAGAAACTGGCTTCCAGCCATCTTCAACTCCCCTTTTCCAATTCTCAGTTCCCTCGAGTTCAGCCACCACCACGTCTAACCCACTATCTCGCAAATTCTGACTCTGGGCATGCCCTTGGCTTCCATAACCAATGATTGCAATCTTCTTTCCTTTCAAAAGCTCCAAATCTGCATCTTTATCATAGTATACCTTTACCATAAAAATCCTCCTCTCAAATTTGTTGATAACATGATATGTTTATAAGTTGATAAGTATTTGTTTCTTCTCTTTTCTATTTCAGTTTGAAATAGCTGTGAAGAGCTTTTCGAATTTTAGCCAAAAAAGGGGAGGGCTATCTTCTTTCAAGCAAAGATCTGTTCCACGTCGCAATTGCGGGTGAGTTTATTTTTGCGCCCTGGAGAGTCCGAAGTTTTTTGGCGTTAAAAAATTCCTCAGCTCAGCAATGAACAAATTATCTTTCAAATCCTTATCCCCTTCCCATTGCCACAATCCCCGTCCTGACCATCTCCTTTATCCCAAAGCGCTTAAGCATATTGACCAGGGCAAGTATTTTCTCTTCATCACCTGTAATTTCTACAATCACAGAATTAGGAGCAACATCCACTATTTTTGCTCTGAAGATATCGACAATTTCCAGAACTTCTGACCGTTTCCCCTTTCCAGCATTTACCTTGATTAGAACTAGGTCTCTTTCCAGATGTGGTTGTTCTACAAAATCGGTAACTTTTATTACATCTATGAGTTTATTCAATTGCTTCATAACCTGTTCTAAAATCCTCTCATCCCCTTTAACTACTATCGTCATTCGAGAGATATCAGGTTGCTCGGTTTCCCCTACTGCTAAACTATCAATGTTGAATCCACGGCCACTAAAAAGGCTTGATATTCGCGCCAAGACTCCGGGCTTATTCTCCACTAAAACAGAAACCGTATGTCTCATTGATTCCTCCTCCTTTGAAAACGGTAACTATGCCAACCCACGGATTACTTCATCCAGCCTTGCGCCTGCCGGCACCATAGGAAAGACATTCTCTTCCCTTTCCACTAAGAAATCTAAAATCACAGGTCCATCCACGGAAATTGCCTTTCTCAACGCATCTTCTACCTCATCCTTTTCACTTACTCTTATGCCAAAAGCTCCATATGCCTCGGCAATTTTCACAAAATCTGGATTAGATGATAGGTCTGTGGCTGAATATCTTTTCTTATAGAATAGCTGCTGCCACTGTCTAACCATGCCAAGATATCCGTTGTTTAAAATTGCAACTTTAACTCCTACCTTGTTATTGACAGCTGTTGCCATCTCCTGGATATTCATTTGAATGCTGCCATCCCCGGCTATATCAAAGACAATCTTTTCAGGCTTAGCTAATTTGGCGCCGATAGCTGCTGGAAAACCGAATCCCATTGTGCCCAATCCTCCGCTGGTAATAAAGTGGCGGGGGTAGTTGTATTTATAGAACTGCTGGGCCCACATCTGGTTTTGCCCAACTTCTGTGACTATAATTGCCTTGCCCTTTGTTACTTCGTAAATCTTCTCCACTACATATTGCGGACGGAGTTTGCGGTCCTTCTTATAAGTCAGTGGATTCTCTTTTTTCCATTGAGAAATCTGTTTTTGCCATTTCTTTCTTTTCTCTATATTTTTGGGCCCCAATTTGCTAAGGAGTTTGTTCATCTCTCTCATAACGCTCTTTGCGTCGCCCACAATGGGAATATCTACTTTCACATTTTTGCTTATAGAAGTGGGATCGATGTCTATGTGAATTATCTTTGCCTTGGGAGCAAAAGCATCGAGTCTCCCTGTAATCCTATCGTCAAACCTTGCTCCAATAGCAATAATTAAGTCTGAATTCTGTATAGCATGATTTGCGAAATAAGTCCCGTGCATTCCCAACATGCCCAAAAAGAGTTCGGACTCTGTTGGAAAAGCGCCCATTGCCATCAACGTGAGAGTTACAGGGATCTGGGTAATTTTAGCCATTTCGTTCAGTTCTCCAGAAGCTCCTGAGATGATAATGCCGCCACCGGCATAGATAACCGGGCGCTCAGACTCTTTTATTAGGTCTACTGCTTTTTTTATCTGCTGCGGGTGTCCCTCATATTTAGGTTTAAAACTGCGAATGTTTACTTCTTTGGGATACACGAACTGACAGGAGGCTCTCTGGACATCTACCGGCAGGTCGATGAGCACAGGTCCAGGTCGTCCTGTTCGGGCGATGTGGAACGCTTCTTTAATAGTGCGGGCGAGCTCCTTAACGTCTGTGACCAGATAGTTATACTTTGTTATTGAGCGGGTAACTCCAGTGGTATCCGCCTCTTGAAATGCATCATTGCCCACCAGATTAGTAGGCACTTGGCCTGTAAATGCCACAACAGGAACTGAATCCATATTTGCTGTAGCCAAACCTGTGGTCAGATTGGTCGCTCCTGGACCCGAAGTGGCTATACAGACACCAACTTTGCCTGTTGCCCGGGCAAATCCATCAGCCATATGGGCTGCCCCCTGCTCATGACGCGCAAGAATAAATTTGAGCGCTGCCCCGTACAGAACATCAAAAGTCGGAAGCAACGCTCCTCCGGGTATCCCAAATATTATTTCCACCTTTTCTTTAATTAAACTCTCCGCAAAAATCTGTGCACCGGTAAGCCTCACAGTACCCCCTCCTTATGTGAATCAGCCTGTGCTCAATAGGGGCAACCTCACAGGTTTCCCCTGATTGCGTTCGCTTCGCTCTCTGTTCCCCGGGGCGCTCACCATCTCGCGCCCGTCGCTAACACGGAGCTCCTTATTCGTCGCTCCAGCGACCCCTT
>JBHIBS010000041.1:0-12770 GCA_046759165.1 bacterium
CTGTGGTGTTCTCATTAAACCACAGATAACCATTACTGTGAATATTCCCCTTGATCGTGGTTGGCTCCCAAACCCAAACACCACCAGCTGTCCGAATGGCTTGTGTAGCTTGTTGTGTGGTTCGCTGAACGACTGTTTCTACTCTTCTTGTCGCTTTTGGGTTCGCGGCGTCAGGAATACGGGCAACCGAAGTGATTAGGTATCGATTGAATGGTGGGCCAGCTCCAACTGTAGAAACAGTAACCGTATAAGTGCCATCTCCAAGACTATTGGTAGTAGGTCCTCTGTAATTGGGATTCCCTTTCAATTGACTTATTGCAAACTCTACTCCACCATCCGCAATATAGAAAGTAGCGTCTGACAATCTTTCTTGCACTGCAAATCTCGTTTCATGTCTACCTATGGTAACCAGGCCAACTCCAATAATGGATAAAACAAGCATGGATACAAGTGCCAACACTAGTCCGATTCCTCTCTCGTTTAACCAACTAATTTTTATCATTTTCCTCCTCCCTTACTTTCCCTCAATTTTATAGCTGCTATTGCTGACCTCGCTGCCTTTCGCACATACACATTTTCGTCCTCCAATGCTTCAGTTAGAGCCGGAATAGCCGTCTTGTCCCCTAAACCTTCCAGCACAAAAGCTGCATTTTCCCGAATACTTGGATCTTTATCTTTTAATGCTCTGATCAAAACTGGAACAGCCGATTTATCTCCTATTATTCTTACGGCAATTCCAGCGTCCTCTCTAACATCTACATTTCTATCATACATTGCTTCAACTAATTCCGGAACAGCAGATTTATCTCCTATATCCGCTAAAGCATAAATTACCTTCTCCTGAACTATTGTATCAGTGTCCTTCAACCTATCAATCAATGCCGGAACAGCGGACCTATCCCCTTTTTTCCCTAAAGCCAGGGCCGCATTCCCTCGAACCTCTGGAGATGGGTCCTTCAATTTTGCAATTAACTCATCTCTTATACCCGGCACTCCAGCACGCTCAGGCTTTCGTGCCCCCAGCTTTTCTATTTCTTGGGGGAGTTTCACTTCTTTCCCTTTTCTTTGTAGACTAATGTAAAATAACATCCCGATTGCAATGAGAAGAGCCAGACCTATCAATATATCATTCTTCTTCATCACCGATTCCTCCATTATTAATCGTAATCTGCAACTAATGAAGTAATCTGCACTTGTCGATTCTCGCCTTCCTCAATCCAAGTTGCAATTACATCTACCTGTATTAAATCTGAAGATGCCGTTGGTGTTACTGTAACTCTTCGCTGGAATATCTTGCCTGATTGACCAAGCGACTGGGCATTTGCATCGTCCTCAGGACTTTCATCAACGACATCAGCAAAGTCCTTATTTCTCAACTCTTCCATTTTATCGGCTGCAAAATTATAAGCTAAAGTCTGAAATTCCATACCTTTGACGGAGAGAGAACTGCGAAAGAAAAGCTGGCTAAAAGCTAAAACAACAAAAGCGATAATTGCTAAGCCTAAAACAAGTTCTATATAGGTAAAACCCTTAGAGCAATTTCGAATGTGCATATTATCAAGAACCCAATTATTTTATTTTAACATATATCTTACTGTCTATAAAAAAAGTATATCACAACTTAATCATAGCGTCAAGCAGTATTTGGCTCCACCACTATCGCTCCGCCACTACTCGCTACGGTTTTCCACACTCCCCACCATGACCCGATATAATATCGAGAGCGTGCGGTATCGCTGGGAGAACCACTTTCAAGGACTCACTTACCGCCTTAGGGCTACCGGGGAGATTAATAATTAGACTCCCCTTTCTCAGACCAGCTACCCCCCGAGAAAGCATCGAGTGGGGAGTCTTCTCCAAGCCTTTCATTCTCATCGCTTCTTCTATGCCCGGCACCTCCTTTTCGATAACTTCCATTGTTGCCTCAGGCGTCACGTCCCTCGTAGATAAACCAGTGCCTCCGGTCGTAAAAACTAAATCTATCCCATGCTCATCCACCATCTCTTTTAACTTCTCAACTATAGTTCTTTTCTCGTCAGGGACAACTTCATATTTCTTCACCCGAGCCACCAACCTCTCCTCAACGATTGCCCTAATCACCCTTCCACTCTTATCAATCCTCTCACCTTTCGACCCTCTATCACTAACAGTAAGAATACCAACTGAAATTCCCATCTCTCCTCCTCTTCTCGGCCTCTGCACAGCTAAAAGATAGTTTGCGAGAAGCTATCGGCATTTCAGCCAAAAAATAAGGACGGCTTATTCTGCCCCAAAGCAAATCACTGTCCGACGACCCCCCGATTTATCGAGGGAGGAGTTTTGATTTGCGCTTTGCAAAGTCCGAAATTTCTTGGCGTAAGGAAATTCCTCAGGCGTAAGCGAACTATCTTTTAGCGTAATATCTTCCGCTCTTTCCACCACTCTTTTCCAATAGACATATATCACCAATCACCATATCCTTCTCCACTGCTTTACACATATCGTAAATGGTTAAAGCTGCGCAAGCCACAGCAAATAATGCCTCCATTTCACATCCTGTAGCATCCTTTGTTTTCACCCTGGCAGTTATCTTGACACCAGTCTTAGACTTCCGGGTAGAGACACCCGCCCCTAAAAATTGGAAATCCATATCGCAACCAGTGATTTTTAAGGGGTGCGTCAGAGGAACCAATTCACTAACTCTCTTCGCTCCCATAATTCCAGCAATTTTGGCTACGGTTACCACGTCCCCTTTAACAATTCTATTCTTCTCAATCAAGTTCAAGGTCTCCTGTTTCATAAAGATTATTCCTGTAGCAGTAGCACTCCTTTTCGTCATTATCTTTTCTGTAACATCCATCATCTTAGCTCGTCCTTCACGATCAAAATGGGTAATTCCCTTCATTTTAGCCTCCAATCTGACTCATATACTGATACTGTCGGATGCCATTCAAATTGTACTTCTCAGGCTTGTCAAAGACGGCATTGTAAAAAGCACCTCGCATATCCCCGCCCTCTCGCAAAACTTTTTTCAAATTGAACCCCTTTCTCGAAAACAGACAGGGGAGAAGAATACCGCTGGATGTCAACCTCAAGCGATTACACTCCTTGCAGAAAGGCTCGGAGCGAGATAGAATGAATCCAATAATATTCTCACCACCTGTGGGCCTAAAATTCCTGGCTGGGCCAGAACCAGGAGCCTCAACAGAAGCCAGCTTCTCCTCTTTTATAATCTTATCCATAATTACTTTAAGTGGATAAAAGTAGTCTTCTCTAGATAAAGGCATAAACTCAATGAAGCGTACATTCAAAAGTTCCCTCTTCCCCCACTCAATGAAGTCGGTAATTTCGTCCTCATTTATTCTTCTCATCACCACCACGTTAATCTTAACTGGAGAAAAATTTAACTTCCTCACCGCATCGATTCCCGAAAATACCTCTCTTATATCACCACCCCCGGTGATCCGATTAAATCTGATCTCCTTTAAAGTATCCAGACTGATATTGATTCGTGAAAGCCCGGCGTTAAATAGATTCTGGGCGTATTTATTTAAAAGGATTCCATTGGTAGTGAGCGAAAAATCTATTCCTAACCCTGCTAACTTTTCAATAAAACCAATAATTCCTTTCCGAACCAATGGTTCTCCACCAGTAATTCTAAACTTACCAATTCCCAGATCACGGGCACATTTGACGATTTCAATTAACTCCTCATATTTCAAAATCTCCTCAGAAGGAACCCTCTCGATTCCCCACGCGGGCATACAGTAGAAGCATCTCAGGTTACATCTGTCGGTAACCGAAATTCGTAAATAATCTATCTTCCGGCTGTAACTATCGACTAATCCATTTCCCATTCTAATTGTACCCCTAAAATTAAACTCTGTTCCTGACTTCCATCACAAAATCAGCATGATTTTACTCACATCCCCAATGCACTTGTAGCAGCAAAGCGCAAGCTTTGCTCCCTTTTAGTCCCGATTCATCGGGACAGCTGCTTTAATCTACGCATCTGGAGTCCTCCCGAAAGGGAGGTCATAATTGGAGAACCCCCGATTCTATCGGAGGAATCCAGCATAGGAGTTGGATTCCATGCGAATTATTCAAATACATTAACACAAGACGCTTTAAAGGTAAAACAGACACGCATGCCAACTTTCAAGCCCATCTCTTCTTTCGACCTCTTGGTAATAACAGCAACAAATGGAGTGGAAGCTGAATCGGCTTTTGAATCCGAGAACTTGGAGGTTGGCTGCAACGTAACCCAGATAATTCCGCCTCTATCCTGTATACTGATTACCTCCCCTAAGAAACTGTTGCGGGCACTGGAATGGAAGGGTTCCAGAGAGAGCAAAATATCTTCTGGACGGAGAGTGGCAAAAACAGAAGCCCCTGTTTTCTTAAATTCTGGCGGGCGAACAATCTCAACTTTTATCTTCCCCAGATCCAACTTTTGAGTGCCTTGTTCAATGATCAGCTTACCCTTAAAGAGATTCCCCACTTCCACAAACTCAGCAGCAAAAGAAGAGTTAGGATAATGAAATACTTCCTCAGCTGTTCCTTGTTGTATAATTTCGCCCCGGCTTAATACAAAGACCCTTCTGGCAAATCTTCGAGCCTGTAATAGATTATGGGTCGCGATAACGATAGTTACATTGTACTCCTTCTGCATCTCGAGGATTAAACCCTCTATAATCTTTGTGCTCAATGGGTCAAGATTGGCCATGGGTTCATCCAAAAAAAGAACCTCTGGCTCCAGAACCATTGCCCTTGCCAGTGCGACTCTCTGAGCCTCTCCACTGGATAAGGTCAGAGCAGACTGGTCTTTGATAGAAGAAAGCTCGACAATTTTTAATCCTTCCTCAACCTTTTCGGCTATATTGCTATTTCCTCTCAATTTCAGTCCATAGGCAACATTTCCCCAGACAGAAGTATTGAACATAAATGGGTTTTGCATTACTACACCAATCCTTCTGCGGACCTTAAGCTTCTCTTCTGGCGATAACAAAGAGGAAGGAGAACCGTCAAAATAGACTTCTCCAGAGGTCGCTCCATCCAGAAGGGTGAGAATCTTGAAAAGTGTGGTCTTCCCTGCGCCATTTGGCCCAATCACGCAGTTGATTCTACTTTCGGCAATCTCAATATCGATATTTCTTAAAACTTCCTTGCCGCCGAAACTCCTACAAATTTTTCTTGCTTTAATATTCACCTGCCAACTCCTTGCATTGTTTGCAAGATGAGATTAACCACGAAAGCCACAGTTAAAAGAATAATCCCCAGAGCGACTGCCAATTCGAAATCACCTTTCATCGTCTCCAGAGCAATAGCAGTAGTCATTACTCTGGTAGCTCCCTTAATATTACCCCCCACCATCATAGTCATACCAGTCTCTCCAATCACGCGGGCAAACCCCACAATGAATGCAGCCATAAGCGAACTTTTCGCTTCTTTGAGCACAGTAAGGACCATCTGCCAGCCACTGGCACCCAAACTAACCGCCGTCTCCTTAACCATAGAACCGACCCTTTTCAGAGTTTGATGGGAAAGGCTGGTGATAATCGGAGTAGCCAGAATAGCCTGGGCAATAATCATAGCCCAGGGCGTATAAAGTAACCCCAGAACCCCCAAGGGTCCCCGCCGGCTGATAAGGAGATAGATGACCAGCCCAATGGCTACTGCCGGCACTGCCATCAAACTATTCATACTGCTCACAATGAACCTGTTGCCTCGAAATTTTTTCAGAGCCAGTAAGAGGCTCAAAGGGAGACTAAATAAAGAAGAGAAAAATACAGCAGTCAGTGAAATGGAGAAAGAGAGTAAAACGATACTGAAGACTTCTCTATCCAAAGAGATAATTAAGCCCAGAGCTTTATTTAAGGCACTAAGAATATTCTCCATCATTCCTCCTCAATAAGTCCACAAATTGGTAAGGGAAAAAAGAGGGACCGTCCATACTCCTTTTGACCGTAAGTGCTGATAATATCCTGTCCCTCGATACCTGTGATGAATTCAACGAGTTTCATTGCCAGTTGGTATTTTACATGCGGATACTTCTCTTTGGAGAGAGGGATTATACTGTAGAGATTATAGAGATTCTCATCTCCTTCTACCAAAATAGTTAAATCCAGCTCCTTTCTATGCGCAAGATAAGTTCCTCTATCAGTCAATGTATATGCCCTCCTCTCATTTGCAATCCTCAAAGTTCCCACCATTCCTGTGCCTGCTTCGATGTACCAGCCTCCAGAAGGCTGGATTCCGGCTACCCTCCAGAGTTCTCTCTCCCTTCTATGTGTTCCCGAATCGTCTGCTCGAGAAATAAAAATAGATTTTGATGATGCAATCTTGTTGAGTGCTTCAGCTCCTCCTCCCTTACTTCCGATATGAGCAGGATCTTCTTCCGGACCCACAATCACAAAATCATTATACATAATGTTATATCTTCTTATCCCGTGACCCTGTTTCACGAACATCTCCTCTCGAATCGGGTCGTGAACTAAAATTACATCTACATTGCCCTCTTTAGCCAGGCGAATCGCCTGCCCGGTCCCCACACCAATAACCTTAACTCTGCACCTGTTCTCCGCCTCAAATGGCGGAAGCAAAGCATCCAAAAGCCCTGAGTCCTGAACGCTCGTAGTAGTGGCCAAAACTAATTGGGATTTCTCTCCTCTTCTGGCTAATGTGAAGATAATCCCTGAAAAGAGGAGATAAGAGATTGCCATTAGCACCAGAATTATTATCAAAGTCCTTTGTGATCTCAACATGCTCTTATCAACCTCAAAAATAAAAAATCCAGCATTCCGCGCTTGCAAAATACTGGACTTACTTTCTCCTTCTCAAGCACGGAAAGCGCACCTATTTCTCGGCGCACTCTATCGGCCAACCACCATATCTTTTGACTTAGGTGAAATGGCTCGGAGAACTTTCTCAAATTATCCTATAAGAATTCTATCCTTCTGTCAAGTACTCTCTTTCATACCTTTACTCGTGTCCTCAACCCGATTGCCCTCTTCACAATTAATGCGCCCACCACAATCTTAACTGCATCCCCAGGCAAAAAGGGCAGAACTCCCAAAAACAGGGCTTTCGCCAGGTTCAACCTTGCCACCCACATCAGCCAGCCCACTCCCGGTAAATATATCGCCAGAAGTCCCACCACCATAGCCAGACATACTAATTCAAAAGGGGGATTCTCTCTTCTCTCCACCAGAAACCCAACAACGAAAGCAGCTGGGATAAACCCCACCAGGTACCCACCAGTGGGTCCCAGAAGAGCACCGATTCCACTTGAACCCTTGGCAAAGACCGGAAGCCCGACAACTCCCAGGAGAAGATAGATCATTTGACTTAAAGCCCCCAGATACTTCCCCAGTAGAGCCCCTGCCAGAAAAGTGAAAAATATCTGAAGAGTAATGGGAACAGGGGTGAACGGTAAGGGAATAGCAATCAGTCCTCCCGCTGCAGTCAAAGCTGCAAAGAGAGCGCAGAGAATCATCCCTTTCGTTTTCAGTAACATCTTCCGTTCCTGAAAAGCAAAGACTCCCTTCCTAACCGAAATCTTCTCAAAAGTCTAATTTAATCCCGCAGTTAAGCGAACTTCCGGGCATAGGCACTCCCGGTATCTCTTCGTAGGAGGCATCTAAGAGATTGGTAGCTCCTAAGTGAAATTCTAACTGCCCCAGGGTTTTAGAGAGCCGACCGTCAACAATGAAATATCCTCTCTTATGGCTATGTTGTTTATATGTCCCTCTTAAATTCTGGAGAATTCCCCACGGGAGAGGAAAGCGGATTCCCAGAGAGACCTGGTGCTGGGGATGACCCAATGCATACTTCGAAATATAATTTTCCAACTCTTCCGACTCCGATTTGAGAAAGGTATAACCGAGAGAGAGGCGAGTTGATCTCTTCAATCCAACTTCGAAGAGGGACTCCACTCCGTAAGTGTAGACCTTCCCAATCTTCACCGCCTCCCACGGGGACAGAGAATCCCTCCTCACCCAGTCAATTAGATTCCGTTCTTTCCTGAGGAGGAGAGTAGTTCTGGAATGTAACCAAGTATTTAGGCCAAAATCTCCTCCCAACTCATATGACCAGGCCTCTTCAACTACCAGTTTGGGATTACCTACATTTTTGGGACTCCAATAATAAAGCTCCGTATAATCAGGAGGTCTAAACGACCTCCCAAAAGAAGAGTGCAGCCTCATCTTGCGTGAGGGATGGTAACCTATATTCATTGCTGGAGAAAACTGCCAGCCCCATTCTGAGTGGTGATCTATTCTAATTCCTGGATTGAGGGTGAACTTCCTGCCTAAGGAGAATCCCCACTCTGTGTAGATTGCCATTTTGACATTCGAATGGTCGCCTAGCCGGGTGCTCGCTAACTCCTCTTTCGCCACCTCTGTGCCCAGGACAAATTCTCCTCCTCTTTTTGATTGAGTTCGCAGCTGGACTTCGCTTCCGTAAAGGTAACTAGTGTGATAGTTTACATAAGAATCGGGGTCAGTGACATCCCCAGTAAATTTGTCGTCGTGCTGGCGGTAATATAGTCTGGACTCAACTACCAAATTTTCCCATTTTTCAATTTGTGCTCTTATACCTCCCAATATGGTATTTGTCCACTCCCTGGAAGGCCAATTCCCATAGAAACCGTTTGCTCCGAACTCCTTTTCTAAATACCCAAAGGAGAAGCCAATTGAGCCCTTTGAAATATCTAATGTAGAATTACTGAAAAAGGAGAGCCGTTTAAAATCAGTACCAAATCGGTAACCATCGGACATCTTTCCTCCCAGAGAGAATCGGGTGCCAAAATTCCCGAACCAATCAGAGAAGGAAAAAGTTCCACCTGTCGTTCCGTTTTCACCAGCAAAAGCCTCAAAACCTACTTTACGGTGTTCCGGAGCCTTTGTAATAAAGTTAATAACCCCTCCAAAGGCGTCAGCACCATAAAGAGAGGAACCATGTCCGTGAAGGACTTCAATCCTTTCCAGGTCTTCCAAGTTTATTGGCAAATCGAGATTATGATGTCCAGTCTGGGGGTCGTTCATCCGCACTCCATCGAGGAGAATCAGAACCTGATGAAAAGTAACTCCCCTTAGGCCGAGGTCGGCCTGCACCCCATAAGGTCCTCGTTCCTGCAGATCCACACCAGGAGCGTATTTCAAAACCTCTATAACCGAGTGGACAGGAGAGGAGCTAATCTCATCAGGACCAATAATGTTCACATTTCTCAAAATAAGAGAGGCAGGCCTGCGAATCCTTGTGCCCGTGATAACTACTGTACCCAGATCGCCAAGATAGGATTCCTCTTCCACAAAGGAAGCTAAAGGATGACCGCACATAAATAAGAGCAGGAGAAAAAGTAGAAATATTTTCTTCGAAATCTTCAACTTCGTTTCCACCAGTTCTTCTTACGTAACCCCTCCTCACAAAAGCCCAGCTCAACCCACTCGCAGCCTTTACAAATCGCGAGCAATTCTTCCGGCTGAATTCTTTTCTCTACCAAATTTAACAAACTTTTTGATTTCACTTTTCTCCCAATACCTATCTTAAGCCTATCAACGATTTCCCGGTCAAACTCTTCAACGTTCCTTCCGGGCTTACTACATCTATTTTCAACATTATGGGGACACTTTGAGCAAATATCATCAACACCATTAACCACCTCAATCTTTATCGATGGATTTTCTCTTATCCTATCTACTATTCCTTGCATATTCTCCACGAATTCCTCACTATAACCCAGACCCCGGAATCCGTAGAAACACAGAAGATGGTGTGCCCGCAATTTTATGTTATCTCTTTTCAGTGCTTAAGCTCCTCAATATATCCCAGTATGCTCCACGGTATCCCCTTCTGATTGCCTGAATCAAAACTTGATTCTGGTTATAATTGTATCCACTCTGTTGGTCATTCCTTGTAGCAAAAAAGAATCTCCTATCACCTTCGATTAATCCAGATATATAGGAGTGGACATCTCCCCCAAGTTTTTTAGAGACATAGAATACAGGCTCAAAGAAATCACTATTCCCACGAACTTTACCCTGTAAGTTTCTGTTTTCCTCCATCGGACTTTCCTTTAAAACCATATCTCCCAGCCCAGTTCCTGCATATATTCTTACCCCAACCATTACTCCCACTCTATCCGGTTCCGTTTCTCTCATCAACTCAATCGTCTCCCTCACCGTTTCAGCAGTCTCTCCCGGTCCTCCCAGAAGGAGGTCGAACATAAATGTAATACCATAGATATGGCAGAGTCTTGCCGTATTTCTTATTTCATCCTTTCCAAAGTCACGGCCCAAATTTTTCAATATCTCCCTATTTCCATTATCTACGCCGAAGTCGATTCCCCTACAGCCTGCTATCTTCATAAGCCTCGCCAACTCTTCAGAAAAAGGACTGGGACTACAATATGCATACCAGTCTATTTTCTTGTCGATTCCTCGACCGATTATCTGTTGACAGACCGCTTTTGCATGCTCCTGGGGAAGGTTAAACTCGCTATCGCAAAAGTGGAAATAATTGATCCCTTCTTCCAGCAAGGTTTCCAGTTCATTCACCACTTCCTCTGGATTCCTTAGACGAATATTTCTTCCTTTAGCCACAGGATCAACACAATAAATACATCTCTGATTACATCCGCGTTTTGTTTCAATGTTCCCCTGACCCCCTTCATTAAAATATCTGCTGTTATCGACCAGGTTTCTCTGCCTGAGAGATAATTTATTCAGATCAAAGTATTCCGGCGAGTTGCTAACAAATCCTCCGTAAACTCTATAGACCAATCCAGGAAAGTTTCTATAATCCCTCCCCTCGGCTATCCTATCGAGAAGGAGGGGCAGGATCTCTTCTCCATCCCCCCTTATTCCCAAGTCCACTCCGAAATATCTTAGAATCCTTTTGGGCATTATTGAAAAACCGACCCCTCCCAGAATAATGGGAACATCTGTCTTAGTTTTGAGATACTTGACTATCTCCCTTATCTCAGGAAGAAAGAAGTCCTGGCTCAGGAGATAACAGTCATCTGTATTCCTGACCGTAATTCCTATAGAGAGAACTGATTCCTTCCTGAAATAATCGTCTATCGCCTTTCTATAATCCTCCGAAAAACAGAGGTCAAGTAAATCAACAATATACCCTGTCCGAGTGAGTGCCTCAGCGAGATAATCGAGCCCCAGTGGAGCTATAGCTGGCTTCATCCGATTCGTATTGACAAGTAGAACCCTCTTATTATCCATTTTTCAATTACTTTCTTTCCAAAGAAACTTACCCTAAATACAGGTTGACGAAATTGGATTTATATAATAAACTTGAAATAGAGCGGTAAGACCGTTTCGGGTTCGAGGCGTTCCCTTTCATCGGGTAGGGCCTCAAATTTAGAAGCCCGGACGGCACGCTCTTTTTTTATAGCTACATTTGGTCAAAGAGTACTTTACCTCTAAAAATATCAAACCGCGAAGTATCTCGCCTCCCATACTTACGAAATATTCCTCAAAAAACATATCTCTTGCCTGTATAAAGTTCTATTTTTGTTTGATGAAGGATGTGCTCTCAAGCCCCAAAGCCTTTTGACATTTCCGCTTAACAATGAACTTCTCATCTGTTCATCAAGGATTGTAAATCTTGCAGGGAAATTTGGAAATAGAGACAGACACTATTCTTTGAGCCGACATTTAGTAGGTTCCCTGCCCGAAGGTCCGGAACAATTATTGCAAGAGACACATTCAGCTCTCCTGAAGTCTCCTCCTCTGATTCTATTGGGCAAATCTGGTTCTCTAATAAGAGGCCTGGAAAGACCTATGAGGTCAGCCGCTCCTTCTTCCAATATTTTTCTCATAGTCTCAGGCTTCCTCAGTCCCCCCACTAAAATGGTAGGCACACCAGTTACTTTCTTCACCATTTCTGAATACGGTCTAAAATAGGCTTCTTTCCTCATCCATAGGAGATCTTTTCTACCTTTCCTGTACCTACTTCCAGCAAGTCCACCAGAAAGTTCAATTCCATCGATGCCAAGTTCGGCAAGCTTCCTAACCACTTCACAGGCCTCTTTTACGGTGAGGCCGCCTTCAACGAAATCTCCTGCTGGAATTTTTGCCAAAACAGGATAATCTTTCCCAACTGTTTCTCTAATACCTCTATAAACCTGTAGAAGAAAGCGCATTCTATTATTTACGCTCCCTCCCCAGGAATCTTCTCTCTTATTGGTTAGAGGTGAAAGGAACTGATTTATGAGATATCCGTGAACAGAGTGAATCTGCACCCCATCAAATCCTGCATTCTTCACTCTTCGAGCAGCCTGAGCAAAAAGGTCTATTACTTCTTCAATCTCTTCCTGGTCCATTCCTCTTGAAATGATTCCAAGCGGCTTATATTCGATTGTTGAAGGTCCTATGGGAGTCTCCTCTCCTACATCTTTATCTCGCATGCCACCACAGTGGTTGATTTGCATCACTATCTTTGTCTTGAGTTTATGAACTCCATTAACCAATTTTTTGAGGGCTGGGATTAAACCGTCCTTATGGATACCTGTCATCCTGCGGTCAGCCTTTCCCAGAAGGTGTATATAGGCATGGCCTGTTATGATAAGTCCTACTCCTCCCCGAGCAAGCCTCGTATAGAGATTTACCATTCCCTGAGTTAACCTTCCGTCCTGGGAGGCCATTCTCTCTGCGGTTGCGGTTCTTACGAACCTGTTTTTCAAAACCATGCTATCTATTCTTATTGGTTTAAACAGAATCTCCATATTCCTATCCAGCAGATCGGGCTCAATAAATTGAGCCCCTACAATTAGTGTA
>JBHIBS010000042.1:0-12525 GCA_046759165.1 bacterium
CCCAAATCAATACCTATTATCTTTGCCATTTGATGACCTCCTTTAGAACTAAGTTATCTTTCCACTTCCGAGCCTCTAAATCTCAGTTATTTATCTTGTTTTTTAGTCTTGGCTACTACTACCATTGTCGGCCTTATAACCCTCCCGTGGAGAAGGTAACCAGGACGTATTTCCCTTAATATCTCGTTATCCTTATGCTTATCCGATTCTTGATACTCAACTGCATAATGTAAATTTGGGTCAAACTTTTCTCCCTGAACCTCCAGTTTCTTTAATCCCTCTCTTTCCAGTACTTCTTTAAACTGTTTGTGAATTAACTTTACTCCTTCTTTAATCGATTTAGCTTCATTTTTCTCATCTTTGGTTGAATCTAAAGCGAGGTCGAAACTGTCCAGTATGCTAAGGAGCTCAGCTACCAGTTCTTCTTTACCAAATTTAATCAATTTTTCCTTCTCTTTTTCGATTCTCTTTCGATAGTTGTCGAACTCCGCCTTAAGCCTCAAAAGCTGGTCGTAGTAGCTATCAGCTAACCTCTTCTTCTCTTCAAACGACTGTCTCAATATCTCGAGTTCGCTCAGTTTATTTTCCAGGTGGAAATCCATTGACGGTTCTGGAGACTTTTCTCCTTTCATTAGATATTTATTCTCCTTGTGAATTCAATATATTATTAACAACTTTGGCTACGAAATCAACTAAAGCGACCATCTTTGGATACTCCATTCTTTTAGGCCCAATTATTCCCAATGTACCCATTACGCTATTTCCAGATTTATAGGTAGAACTCACTACACTAAAATCCTCCATTTCGGGATATAAATTCTCCCTGCCAATTAGCACTCTTACACCACCCCTTCTAACAAGTCTTCTCACAATATCGAGAATAATCCTTTTCTCTTCTATAGCCCGAAAAATAGATCTCACTCCCGCATAATCATATAAGTCTTCTTTAACAGAGGCCAAAATATTAGCTGAACCTTCCAGATATATCTCAGACTCTTCAGAAGCGAAAGCTTGACCTATCAAGCCCTTTGTAATCTTTAGTAAATTGAGGTATTCATCAGATTCCTGTTCAATTATCCTATTCATCTCTTCTTTCATCTGAAACAAGGACAAACCAGAGAGTTTATCGTTTAATAACTTAGAGATTTTATATAGTCGATTCCGTTTCAGGTCATAGTTGAGCTGGATAGTCTTATGTCTGATCAACCCGACCCGAGTGACAAGAACAGCCAATATCCTCTTCTCTCCTAAAGGGACCAACTCAATATGCTTAAGGAAACTTCTATCCAGCGTAGGACCCAATATAAAGCCAGCATGGTGGGAGATAAGAGACAACATTTTGCTCGTCCGTCGCATGATCTCTTCCAGTCCTTTTCTCTTACCTGGATACTCCCTTTCGATTCGCCTTTCCTCTTTGTGAGTCAACTCTTGCACCTCCATCAGGCGATCCACATAAAAACGGTAACCCTTATCTGTGGGAATTCGACCTGCCGAAGTATACGGATGAGTCAAATAGCCCTCCTCTTCCAGCTCTGCCAGAACATTGCGAACAGTGGCAGAACTCAAAGGAAAATCATAATCCTTAACAATCATCCTGGAAGCCACAGGTCTTGCTGTCCTAACATAATGGCGAATTACGACCTGAAGGATTTTCTTTTTTCGATCCCCAAAGCGATTCATATCCATCGCTTACCTCGAAATTAGCACTCTTAACAGTTGAGTGCTAACAAAACATATATAACATAAAAACTCTATTTTGTCAAGCGCACCAGCCATTTCTCTATATAGCCCATTTAATTTTCGCAGAAATCCCTACCATAATTAGTTCCACCAAGGTTATCCATAACCGAGAAATCAAAGAGATTGCGATCGCCAGAGGCAGAGGGAAAAAGTTATGTAGGAAGAGAACCAAAACGCCCTCCCTCACTCCAATACCCCCTGGAGCAAATATGCTGACCATCCCTACCACTACTGAGATGGCGAAGGAACCAGCAAGTATCGGCACCTTCATAAAAGGAAAGGACGATATAGAATTTACCAGAAAAAAGAAGGCGATTCCAAAACAGAGCCAGTTCAAGAAATAGTATCCAAGAAGAGTGGCCAGTTGTGAAAAAGTCAGCTCTATTTTCACCTTCTCCTTTTTAAGAATGGTAAGGAAGAAATTCAAAACCTTTGATAATATTTTAGGGTGAACTGCGACAAGTAATAATATAGCAGTCATGCCCAGATAGACTGGCTGCACAGTTAGCCCATAGTCCCTCTCCATTAAAAGTCCAGTCAAAAAGACCAAAATTCCGGCTACTGTGGTAAGTCCAACCTCAAGCCCTATGGCGAAAAAAGAAGTACTTTTAGAGATTGCCAATTTCTGGCAGAGTAGAACCTTGGCGGCCAAAACCCAGAACTTTCCTGGAAGATATTTTCCCAGCTGTGAGTAGAAAACAATTTTGAATCCCTGCGAAAAGGGTAGTTCTGCACCAAGATTTTTCAAAATTGCCAGCCAACAAGCCACGAAGAAGCAAAAATACAGCATGAGTACCGGTACCGATAAAAGTAAAGGCAACCATCTAAAATTGAGCTTATGAAGATCGATTTGATTCCAGGTCCGAAATAGACCAGCAATCAGGAAAAACAAGATTAATAAGGCTATTGCAATTTTCAGTACGGTTTTGAGGGAATCCTTAATTTTGATTTGCAATTTTCCGCTTGTAAAGATTTAGGTTTTTGCACCACGTACACAAATTCGATATTTAAATAAATCCCCTAATAATGGAATTGGTTGCATTAGTAACTCGACATATTTGAAAAACGGAAAAGGACTAATTGTAAAATAAGCCATATCAATTTTAAATCCATATGCTTTCAATGGAGATATAATTTCTTTCATCGATTTTACAGAAACATGTTCAGGAAATTGTTTTAAAATAAAATTCTTTGCTTTTAAGCGCTCAATAATATGAGTTTTACAGGGAGTGTAAATAGATAGTGTGCCCCCTTTTTTTAAAACCCGCGATGTTTCCTGAATCATCTTTTCAAATACATCTTGATAGAGATGTTCTACTAAATCCGTAGCCACAGCTTTATCAAAATATTCGTCATCAAAAACAGATAAATCACCAACGTCGCATATAAGAAAATGCAGATTTTTATAATTCTTGTATAATTCTTTAGTTTTCTGAATGGCCAACGGTGAAAGGTCGATGCCCATAACATCAGCGCCAAATTTACCACAAAAATGAGAAGTAGAACCAGTAGCACATCCTAAGTCAAGAATTCTATCTTCTGGTTTAGGTTGAACCATTTTCAGTATCTGTTCCATTCTCAATCTGGCAAATGGAGTGAAACTCACATAGTCCTTAGTGATTAACGCATAATAATGTTCATCATATGGTGTTTTAGAAAAGACAGGCATTTTAAGATTTTTCTCAATCATTCCTAATCTTCACGATTTACTGTAAATATTTCTTTCATAAGACGCTCATATTTTTTTCCTACTTTTTCCCAGTCATATCGGCGGGCAGTCTGACGCGCTCTTTTTCCCATTTCTTCAACATCAAATTGGGTAAAAGCCTTTACAATTTTATCGGCGATATCCGCCGGACTTTTGGGAATCGTCAATAATCCGTTGTATCCATTTTTCACCGATTCTGGAATGCCTCCGATGTTACTGGCTATTACTGGTTTTCCACAAGACATCGCTTCTAATATCACCATACCTAATGTTTCAGTATGGCCATATTTATCAAATATAGACGGTAAAATTAATAAATCACAAATATTATAATAATCAATTAATTCATCATGTTTCTTAATCCCCAAGAACGACACATAGGAAGAGAGATTTAACTTATTTACCTTATTTTTTAATTTTTTCTCTAGATTACCACTACCTATAATTAATAATTTTAAATCAAATAATTTCTTGGTGACTATTTTCATTGCATCGATTAAATATTCTATACCTTTCTTTTCGACCAGCCTTCCAACAAAGAGTAAAATATATTTTGTCCTTATGTTATAGTTTTCTTTCAATTTGATAGGATCTTTCGAAACAAAAATATCCGTATTTATACCCATAGGACAAACTGTTGCTTTCGTATTATAACTTACTAATTTATCTAAATTCGATTTTACGAAAGAACTTACCGCGATCATATGATCACTATTTCTTACGATAAATCGAGCGACGTGTTTCCCGAATGGGAATCTCTTTAAAGCAAATAATCCAGCTGCATGGATTGTGACTATGTGGGGTAGTCCCAAAATTTTTCTGACCAGTGCCCCATTTAAACCCTGGGCGACCATCCAATGAGAATTTACAATATTTATTTTTTCTTTCTTTATAAGCCAAATCAGAGAAAATAGTTGGAAAAAGAAAAAGAAAAGTAATTGAAGTTTGGCTAATAAACTATGCCGGATATTGGCAGGTATTCCGGAACCGTAGCAGAGTTTTTGTAATGCGAATGGAAAGAAATAAGAAAACCTATAAACTTTAATTCCATCTAATTCTTCAGACCTCTTAACCTTTGGGGCATGTGGAGCGAGAACAAATACTGCCAAGTCTCGTTTTATTAATTCTTTAGTTAAAGATAGAATAAAATTACCGGATAAATCTCCTTCATATCGTGGAAATCCGCTGGTTAATATGCAAATCTTGAACCTGTAGTTTTTTTTACCATTACTCATTCATAAACACTTATTCTTCCTAATGCATATCGAATATCTTATAATAACCGGAAGCGACTTTGGTGAGCAGGGAAATAATAGAATTGCCACTAGCCTTATTCTGGCATATCTTCAAAGACGCCTTTCTCGATCAAGACTCCGACTCTAATATTTCTTATTCCATGAATAATAAAATCTAAATTTAACATAAGTTCCACAGTTGCATATATATTTGTTTATATAAACTAAAAGACTTTCTGTTTTGCCAGTCTTTAATCTTTTTGGACTCATTCTATCTCTTACAATTTTTTGGTAAGGAAATAAAAATGTTCCCCACTTAAGGAATGTGATACCGGTCCTCAACATCCACAGGAACAACTAATATTGATTCTTTTTTGCCACTTACTTCAGGTCTTTATTATATTCCATATCGAACCACATAGCAAACAGAAGAAATTGCAATCCTGCGATAATCAACAAAGTCGCAAAAAGAGCACTAGATGCTGCAACACGACCTACAAAGAGCCTATAAAAGAACATATAGAATCCAAAAGCCGTCCCAATTGTCGTACATGGTATTCCTAAAACATAGAAGAAAATTAAAGGGTGGAAATCTCTGATAATATACTTTTCCTTCATTCTCCAAAAGAACATCCGTAATAACAGGAAGGAGAGTGTAAAAACAATTTTCCACATTTTGACACCAGATTTCTCCCCAATATTGTAAATAGCTCTAATAGGAATATCTTTTACTCGAAAATAATGAACATTCAACCTGACCAAAAAATCGTTGGGCATACCAAATCTCTTATAAACCTTATCCGGGTTCACGACCTTGAGGGCTTTTAGAGAAATAGCAGTATAGCCACATTGAAAATCTGCCACATGCCAATATCCGGATGCAATTTTGGTAAGTAGTGAAAGGAAAGCGTTCCCTAGATATCTCCTTTTCGGCATCAACTGCCATGTACCGCCTGTAATCAGTCTATTACCTTTTGTGTAATCGGCTTCGCCATCAACCACAGGGTTAAGTAATTTGGAAAGGTCCCTTGGGTCCATTTGAGCGTCACCTGCCATGATCGCAGTAACATCCATATTGTTATCTCTAGCCCATTTATAACCAGTAACTATTGCTCCCCCAACTCCCTGGTTCTTCTCGTGTTCTAACAAAATTAACCTCCCACCCAATCCCTCTTCAAATTTCTTCACTTCTCCCACTGTATTGTCTTTGCTCGCATCGTCTACAACAACTATCTTATCAACCCAATCCGGCATCGTTTCCAAAACTTTGCCAATAAGTTTCTCTTCATTATAAGCTGGGACAACCACAGCAATTGTCTTTTCTCTATACATATTCTCTCCTTCCATAATCCATTCCTATGCCTCCCGAGATCACTTCACTCTCTTTACTTGTTCTCCTTCTTTTTCATATCGACTGTGACAGTTTTGACATTCTGCTTTATTAATAATAAATTGCAATTTGATGCCACATTCACACATCCACCCCTGGACCCTTGCTGGATTACCGTAAGCCAATCCGTAATCAGGGACATCTTTTGTTACAACTGCGCCTGCTCCAATGAATGCATATGTTCCTATAGCAATACCGCAGAGGATCGTTGCATTGGCCCCAATGGTTGCACCCCGTTTGACTAAGGTCTTCTGGTATTCGTCTAATCTACGAGGATAATCAGAACGAGGATTAATCACATTGATAAATACCATCGACGGACCGCAGAAAACGCCGTCTTCTAAAGTAACATTCTTATATACAGAGACATTATTTTGAATTTTGACATTGTTTCCAATTTTTACATCACTATCTATATATACATTTTGACCAATTTTACAATTTCTGCCAATCTGTGCTCCTTTCATGATGTGACAAAAATGCCATATCTTGGTGCCTTTGCCTATTTGAACTAGTTCATCTACATATGCAGATTCGTGTACGAAATAATCTTTTTTCTCCTCTCGACTCATCATTCCCCCAATTTCACTAAAGCCCCGTAATTCTCCATCGACTTCTGCGCCGCCTCCAGAACACGGACTACTCGTAAGCCATCTGCGCCATCAGTGAAGGGCTTCTTATTCTTCCTAATGCATTCTAAGAAGTGTTGGCACTCAATTTTAAGGGGCTCCTTCATATCTACTTTAGGTATAATGATGTCGCCAATCCTTAATGTGATGGACTCTCCATAGGATGCGTATTTCCCTGGAGAATCGGCCCCTTTGTCATAGATTTTAATCTTTTCAGAACTTTCCATGTCATCAAACACGACCATCTTCTTGCTTCCTACAATTGTGGTCTTCCTAATCTTATGTGGGTCAAGCCAGCTAATATGAACTTGGGCTATTCTCTTATCCTTAAAATGTAGGTTCACAAAGACAACGTCTTCTATATTCTCTTGCAGATAAGATTGCCCTAAGGCATTTACACTTTCTGGTTCTTCCTTTAAAAGATAGAGTATAACCGATACATCATGAGGGCCAAAACTCCATAATGCATTTTCATAACGTCTTATTTCCCCTAAATTTACTCTCTGAGAGTAAATGTAATAAATCCTCCCTAATTCTCCACTATCTATGAGCTCTTTCAATTTACGAACTGCAGGATGATACTCAAGCAGGTGTCCAACCATTAGGATGCGATTTTTAGCTTTGGCAATGCCAATTAAGTCTTTGCATTTGTGGCTATTGAGAGCTAACGGCTTCTCCACCAAGACATGTTTACCGGAAAGCAGACATTCCTTGGTAATCTGATAATGATATTGTGCTTCAGTGGCTATTGCAATTGCTTCTAACTCAGAATTTCTAAGTAAGATTCTGTAGTCTTGGGTTGTGTTTATATTCCGAAAAGACGCTTTGATAGAATCGAGGCGGTCTTTTCTCTTCTCACAAATTGTATGGAGATTACACCCTGGTAGCTCAAAAAAGACTCTGGCCAAGTTGGGACCCCAGTATCCTGCACCTATAAGCGCTACGTTCATTACCTTCTCCTTTCACCAATCGCATATTTTCGTTCTAAATCTCTCAACATATTTCTAAAATTCTCATTGTGGGGCGCTAATTTCACTGCTGTGCTTAATTCTTCCATTGCTTCTCTGTATTTTCTCATATTAGCATAAACAGATCCCAAATATCCGTGAGCCTCAGCTGAATTTGGATTTAATTCTATCACCTTTTTGAAATTTTCTGAGGCAGTAATTAAATCTCTCTCCCGAAAATATGAATAGCCTAATAGAAAATAGACCTCAGGGTTATAGGGATTGAGAACAAGTGAGAGATTACATTCTCTTATGGCTTGCTCGATCTTCCTTTCATTCATATATACAAGGCCAAGATTGTAATGAATTACTGCTGAATTGGGCATTATCTTATTAGCCCGCTGTAGGAGTTTGAAGGCTTGGTCGATTTCATTTCGAGCAATCAGTCCTCTGGCTTCCATTATATAGCCATCCACCTCAGGGGATTCGTATATCTCCACATAATTAATGGGTTCATCTGCTTCTTTTTCATATTTAACCTCAAAGAGATAAACATCTTTTTCCGCATAGATTAATTTCAAATTGTTCCTCCAAAACTTATGGAAAAGTGCGAAATCGTCGCCTTGCCAATCGAAAATTTTATAATTCCTTAGACGATATGCCTCTGTTCGATTATACAAGACATGCGTAATGCCCAATCTCTTAAGTCTTTCTAATAACTCATCAGTATCCTTGCAAAATCTCACCAATCTGGTAACAATACTGTGGGGGTCTTCAGCCAGGCTGGTCACAAAATTTCTCTCACAATAATGACCTCTCGCTTCTCCTATAAACAAGACCTTTGCATCCAATGGTAAATTTTGATTAATATACTTGACAACTGGATAATAATACGGCATTAGATTCCAGCCTATCCTATCTCTAGACAAATACTCCTCTCTTGATTCCCTGGCCAAAACCACGCCCCAAGGATCTTTATTCGCCGTAAGTATAAATATGCTCCAACCAACATTATTTATCAACATAAGGAAGACAAGAAAAATTAGTATCTTAGTAAAGTACCTACTCTCTTTTTCAACTTTCAATAGAAGATAGGAAACTATTATTCCAAATATAGTAAGTCCTGAAATAAAATATCTTAAATTTCTTGTGGCTAACAAGCTCCAGGCAAAGAACCAAGCTGCGCCCAAAAAAATCAAAAATTTAGTTAAATCATTTTTTCTTGAAAAGAACAACAAAGGAAGGAGATATAAAAATATAGGGCCAACGAAAGAATTGGAATCATTACCTCCCTTCGTAAGAGTCCAGGGAAATATCAACCATTCTTTTATATTCCTTGTAGGGAACCTGTCCCATTTTTTGGCCCTCCTGGTCAAGTAGACTCTGGTATCTAAGGGAGTGTATTCAGAGCCAAAATAGAAATTTTTACTCTTGAACACGCTACTCAGAAATGGGTTGAATGGATTGTTCGTGTAAATGGTGTTCTTTATCAACCAAGGAGAAAATAGAGCTGTCGCTACCGTACAGAATAGAAAAGTTTTCTTTAAGCACATCTTAATTTTTGCTTTATGTATTATCGCTGCTCCCAAGAAAATGGAAATAGCAAATAGCAGAAAGCTGTACATAGCGGTATATTTTACCCCCATAGCTAAACCGCTAAATAGAGCAGCCGCGATTAACCAACCATCTTTAACCGCCTTGGGCTTTTCGTCTCTCGTCTTTATGACAAACCAATTCACCAGGGCGAAGACTGCCAAGAGCTCGAAAAAAGTTAGACCAAGCTCAATCCCTGTAACACGGGATTGCATAGCAACCATGGGAACCGTATAGAATATAGCTGCTGCCAGAAGTCCTACCCGATAATTAAAATATTTGCGGCCGAATGTGTAAACGAGTAGAACTACAAATATTCCCATTATCCAATGGATAAGTTTTGCCAAAATATCTGTTCCCAATAGAAGACTTAAGGTATATAACATTTGCATATTCTGCGGGAAATGAGAAGTGAAAATGGTCTCAATATACTTTATCCCATGGTTTATCTTATACAGACTGGGAACTGCTAAATGAAACACTAAGGAGTCGTAGAATACTTCCGGAGCCAGAGCTCCAACTAAATTTATTACCGCCGCCACTCCCAGTAATCCCCAAAAAAACATATCAAATATTGCAAACCTGGGTTTCGATGACGACAATTGAAGTTTCTGGAGTTTGACCTTTTTAACTTCAAGAATTGAAAAAACACTCAGTATTCCCAACACACAATAGATTACCCAGGTATGATATAGTTTTAAAATACCCATACCGAATGTTATTAATGACAAAGAACCAAATCCCAAACCTAAAGCAAAAATAGTGCTTTCTAATATAGATTCTCCTTCAATCCTTATTAACTTTAATAGCTTCCTGCCAATGCCAAAAGCAATCATACAGATTATTCCCAAGCCTACAAGTAACAAAAGGTGGTAACCTGCTAAGGTAACGAATCTGCCCAAACTGAAGCTATGTGGATATCGGAGATTTGAAAAGATATGAACCAAGGAGGTAAACGGAGCCAGAAAGCCACTTTTAATAAAATAGTTATGATAGAAAAAAAAGGTCCAAAAAATATAAAAACCTGAAAGGATAATAATTGGAAGTTTTAAACCATTCTGTGTCTTTTGCTTCAATTTTACCTCTTTATTATGTCAACAATTCTTTTAATTTCATCCTCAGTCAATTCGGGAAACATGGGAAGAGAAAGCAATCCTTCCGAACAAGCTTCGGAGATGGGAAAATCGCCTTTTTTCCAACCCAAATATCTATATGCTTCTTGAAGGTGTAATGGGAAAGGATAATGGATAGCCGCAGAAATCCCGTTCTCCCTCAACTTTAAGTATAACTCCTGTCTCTCCTCTGTCTTAATCACATAAAGGTGGTAAACGTGCTTGGCATATTCCATTTCAAGTGGAGTTTTGACTTTGTTTCCTTTAAGAAACTCATCATACAATTTAGCATTTCTTCGCCTTCTTTCTGTCCATTCCTCAAGATGTCTCAACTTTACTCTCAGTATGGCAGCCTGGATTGCATCCAGGCGATAATTATAACCCTCTACCTGATGGTAATATTTTTCCGCACGACCATGGTTTCTCAACAGTCTCACCTTTTCCGCTAATCCCTTATTATCAGTGACTACCATGCCTGCATCTCCATAGGCACCCAAATTTTTCCCGGGATAGAAACTGAAGCAGGCGATATCCCCCAGACTTCCGACTCTCTTCCCCTTATACTCAGCGCCATGAGCCTGGCAAGCATCTTCAATTACAATGAGATTGTGCTTTTTAGCAATCTCAATAATCTTATCCATATCAGCAGGTTGACCAAATAGATGAACTGGGACAATCGCTTTCGTTCTTTCCGTAATCGCCTGTTCAATCTTCTCGGCATCCATAGTATAACTTCTATCCTCAATGTCTACGAAAACGACTTTCGCACCAGTATGGGATACTGCTTCCGTAGTAGCAATGAATGTATAAGGAACTGTAATTACTTCATCACCTTGCTTAATCCCGCAAACTACCAGAGCCAGGTGAAGACCAGTTGTGCCCGAACTTGTCCCCACCCCATATTTAACTCTACAAAATTCTGCGAATTCATTCTCAAATTTCTCCACATTTTCTCCCATAATAAAGGCACTCTTATCGATGACTTCCTGAATAGCCCCGTCGATCTCCTTCTTAATCGACAGATACTGGCGTTTTAAATCAACCAGAGGAACGTTCATCCAAGGACTCCTTTCCATTTCGAATATCTTAAGAACTAACCCGTTCTATTCTCTCAATCCAAGGGAATACTGGGCGGAAATAACCCCTTAGCCCTCTCGGGACCGAGAGTGAGTTACCAGAGAACTACGGTCCACAAAACGCAAAAACCCAAAAAGATAATGACTGGCACTCTCAGCCTGCTCCTATCATTTTGGGTTGGTTTTCTTTCTTTATGATTTTTCTCTTAATTTTCATCCAACAATTCAGTGAAAGTTCCAATCTTCAGCGAATCCTTCTAAAAGGCTTTTTCGCTCTGGGAGGACCGAGAATCTCAGATACGAGTATGCCCCGTCCCAAAGTTTCTAAATCCCTTAACTCAATTTCCAGTTCTTCCATTTCAGGACTCGGTCTGACCACTGGACGTGCTCTAACTTCCATTTCGGGCGCTTCTTTTAATTCAATGGTCTCAGTAGTTTCTGGTTCTTTCACTGGAGGGAGAATAATGGGAGGCTGTTCGCTCACAGGAATACCTTTTTCTTCACCTTCCAAGACTTCAAAAACTTCACTTACCTCCTCTTCCGGAAACATTCCTGCTGACTCCTCCTCAGGTTCTCTATAAGCCTCCCCCTCCCCTTGGAGACGTTCCCTTTTCTTCCGAGACCTCCTCCTTATTAAACTGCCTGATATTAACCATATTAGTGCTAAAATTACCCAAAAAACCACTTCTATTCGTTCCATGTCGACTTCTCCGAGTTATACACGAGATTTGTAGCAGCAACAGCGCAAGCTTTGCCTTCCTTTTTGCACGGTTAAAACCGCGGCTACAAATGATGCACAATTTGAAATTGTCTCCACAAATTTTCTCATTGATCCTTTTATTGTAGGCACAAATTCAATTTGTGCATAGTTGGGTAACCACAAGGGTCGCCCCCGACAAAGCGGCGCGGTGCTGCTCTCGAGCTATTTCTTTTCTGGCTTTTCTGGTCTTCCTGCCAGAGACTCCCTCATTTTTGTATCTGCCTGAATGTTCTTAAGATTATAGTAGTCCATAATTCCCAGACGGCCTTCTCTGAAAGCGTAAGCCATTGCTTTGGGGACCTCAACTTCGGCTTCCACAACCTTTGCTCTCATCT
>JBHIBS010000043.1:0-12383 GCA_046759165.1 bacterium
GAAGCACTTAGCTCTCTAGATGTCGATTTCATAATTGTGGAAGGTTTCAAGGAGAAAAAGAGCTTTCCCAAAATTATATGTTTAAGAGAAAAGGGCAAAGAGAAGAAACTTTCTGATGGACTGGAGATTGCACTGGTGGGTAAAGGAAATTTTGATCCTGATAGAGACATTTCCACCATAGCAGACTTGGTAGTAGAGAAAGCATTCAAGTTGCCAAACCTGGACTGTGGAGATTGCGGATTTAATAGTTGCTATGAGCTAGCAAGAGAGATCCTGAAAGATAAAAGGAAAGTGAGTGACTGTACTCATCTGGGTCGAGATATAGAAGTGCAGGTGGCTGGAGAGCCAATGGAACTCAATCCCTTTGTATCTGACATTTTGCGCAAGACAATAAAGGGATTTCTCTCTGGTTTGAGAGGTTTCAGGAAAGGGAAAATTAGAATTAAAATTGGGGATGGAGAAGACCAATGAGGGCGAAAGAAGTTACCGGCTATATATACGGTCCAGTTCCCTCCTGGCGATTGGGGAGGTCGTTGGGCATTGATATTATACCCTTTAAGATTTGTAGTTTCAATTGTATTTATTGTGAGACAGGGAGGACAACTAACCTTACTGTAGAGAGAAAGGAGTATGTCTCTAAGGATTTGGTTGTTGAAGAATTGAAAGCTTTTTTGTTAAAAAGGAAGAATATCGACTATATTACTTTCTCTGGTTCAGGTGAGCCCACCTTAAATTCTAAGATTGGTGAAATGGTCAATGAAGTAAAAAAGCTCACAGACGTTCCTGTGGCTATATTGACCAATAGCTCTCTTCTTAATAGAGAAGAAGTGCGTCGGGAATTGAGGAAGGCGGATGTCGTTCTTCCTTCTCTGGACGTGGTAAGCCAATCTCTCTTTGAATCACTCAATCGGCCGCATCCATCTTTGAAGGTAGAGGAAATAATTGAGGGATTAATTGAGTTTAGAAAAGAATTCAAAAATAAAATCTGGTTAGAAGTATTGCTGGTTAAAGGGATTAACGACGGTCCGGAAGACATTCATAAATTGGCAGAAGTTATAGAAAAGATGGAACCGGACAAGATACAACTGAATACTGTGGTCCGTCCTCCAGCAGAAGAAGAGGTTTTTGCCCTAAGTCAAAAACAGCTCTGCTCCGTCCAGAGGAAACTCCCAGGGAAAGTGGAGGTGGTTAGAAAATTCAGGAAAGTCTTAAAGGGAGAACATATAGAAAAACTGGAAACCGATATCAAGAATCTTCTTAAGAGAAGACCCTGCACGCTTAGCGATATTTCGTATGCTTTGAGGGTTAATCCCAAAGAGGTGATGGAAAACCTGACCATTCTGGAAAGGCATGCGGAGATAAAGGCGGAGCTACATAATAAAAAGAGATACTATATTTCCATTCGATAGAGCAAGCGCGGTGAGGGAATGCATCATAGAAAATTAACATAGTGACAGAGCTAACAGGTGACGCTGTTAACAGTGTCCAGCAGGGTAGAGAAGTGTATCCAGTACTTTTTAAGTTGGGGCCCTTCACTATTTATACATATGGATTAATGGTAGCAATTGGGTGTCTTGTCGGCTTCTTTTATATTCGGGGAGAGGCAAGGAGAAGAGCTGTCGATACCGATAAGATAATGAGTTTATTTCTCTGGGCCTTAATCTCTGGCTTTGTAGGAGCAAGGCTACTCTATATTTTTGTAGAATGGGAACGTTTCCTCAATGAACCTTTGAGAACGATTTTGGCCCGAGGAGGGTTCGTTTTCTACGGTGGATTTATTTTGGCTTTCGGAGTTGGCATTTGGCAGACCAGAAGGAAAAGTTTAAATATTTGGAAGACTGCGGATATCTTTGCTCCGGGAGTTGCTATAGCCCATGCCATAAGTAGAATAGGCTGCTTTCTAAATGGTTGTTGTTATGGTGGTCCTACCGATTCCTGGTTGGGGGTTTCCTTTCCGCCAGAGAGTGCGGCGGGTTCTGTAGGACAACCTCTAATTCCGATACAATTATTCTCTTCGTTGAATCTATTTATCATCTTCGCCGTTCTAGTCTCCTTAAGACCATACAAAAAATTTGATGGTCAATTATTCTGGCTATATGTTCTTCTCTATGGAGTGACTCGTTCTATAATTGAAATCTTTCGGGGCGATCCCAGAGGGCATATTTGGGTTTTTTCCACATCGCAACTTATTGGTATGATTTTTGCCATTTTATCACTCATAATGCTCGGGAAGTTGGGAAGAGAGAAAAAACAGAGATTGTAGCTTGTAAATAAGGAACCTTGTGCGGAAGGGGTGACAGAGAGCGAAGCGAACGCAATTAGGGGCGCCGGTCGCGACGAATAAGGAGCGACGACCGAACGGAGTGAGGGAAAGGCGCGGGCGCGAGTTGGTGAGCGCCCGGGGTTGAGTTTTCCCGTATTGAGCACAGGCAGATTCACATAAGGAGGGTCGCTGTTCCGACGAATAAGGAGGAACGAGCCAGCGACGCCTGCGAGTCGGTGAGCAGGCAGGTCACCGACTGGAGCGAAGCGAAAGGAGGTAGGGTGCTTCAACAAGTTTCACTGGTTATGGCCTTTTTTGCCGGGCTTTTGACGTTTCTTTCTCCCTGCATCTTACCGCTGATACCTGCTTACGTCTCTTTTGTTACCGGGGTGTCCATTGATGATTTAGTGAGTGGCAGAGGAGAAAAAGGGAAGATTACCGCGAGAATTCTTTTAGAAATAGTGCTATTCATTTTTGGCTTCTCTTTAGTTTTCGTCTTGCTGGGAGCTTCAGCTTCCTACTTTGGGAGATTTGTGCTCTCACATCTGAATATTTTAAGAATTGTCGGTGGAATTTTAGTTATCCTGTTTGGCTTGTATATTGCTGGGATATTTAACATAAGTTTTTTCGGGCATGAGAGAAAGATTCATTTAAAGATGAAACCCACAAATATTTTTGGTTCTTTTATTGTGGGAATGGTTTTTGCTCTGGGCTGGACTCCCTGCGCCGGCCCTATTTTGGCATCAATACTTACCTATGCCGGCACCCAAGAGACTGTCAGCAAGGGAATCTTGCTTTTAGGTTCCTATTCTCTTGGATTGGGTATTCCCTTTCTGGTTTCGGGTCTCGCTGTTAATCTCTTTCTAAGGGGATTCCGTAGAATAAAGAGATACTCAAGGCTGATATCAACAGTAACTGGAGGGTTACTTATTGGATTTGGAATTCTAATTTTGACCGGCAAATTTCAATTCGTAATGTAATTAATAGATAAGAAACCTTTGCGGAAGGGGTGACAGAGAGCGAAGCGAACGCAATCAGGGGCGCCGGTCGCGACGAGTAAGGAGCGACGACCGAACGGAGTGAGGGAAAGGTGCGGGCGCGAGACGGTGAGCGCCCCGGGTCGAAGTTTCCCCTATTGAGCACAGGCTGATTCACATAAGGGGGAAAAATGGAAATAGTGGTGAATGATGAAAATTTTGAGGATGAAGTTCTGAAATCAGAAGTGCCTGTTTTTGTGGATTTCTGGGCTGAATGGTGCGCGCCCTGTTTAATGGTTGCCCCAGTTATAGAAGAGATTTCCCAGAAATACGCAGACCGTTTGAAAGTGGGGAGACTTAACGTAGACGAAAATCCTCTCACCAGTGCAAAATATGGGATTCGGAGCATTCCCACTTTCATAATCTTCAAGGATGGAAAAGTGCTCGGTCAGACTGTGGGCGCAATGCCCAGGGAAGCCTTAGAAGCGAAAATTGGAGAAATTCTGAATGAGTGAGTATGATGTTATTGTGATTGGCGGTGGACCGGCAGGTTTGACTGCAGGTCTCTATACAGCCCGCTCGAAAGTGAGAACTTTGCTTCTGGAAAAGGTTGCTCCCGGAGGCCAGGCAGCAGTTGCTACGACAATAGAGAACTATCCAGGATTTCCGGAAGGGATTGAGGGATTTGAGTTGATGCAGAGGACCAGGAAGCAAGCTGAGAAATATGGACTGGAGATTAAAAGTAAGGAAGTTGTAAAGGTTAAGGTCTCTTCAAAAGATGAGCAGTCCAAAGGGAAACTGGAGAAAGTAGTTAACACAGAGCAAGAGGAGTACAAGACTGTAGCTTTAATTGTGGCTACAGGGACAAGGCCGAGGAAATTGGGAGTCCCGGGTGAAGAGAGATTGATTGGTCGAGGGGTATCCTATTGCGCCACATGTGACGGACCCCTGTTTAAGAATCGGAAAGTTGTTGTAGTGGGTGGCGGAGATACTGCAGTAGAAGAGGCACTATTTCTATCTAGGTTTGCAGAGAAGACCACTTTAATTCATCGCCGAGACAAGCTGCGGGCGACTAAAATTATCCAGGAGAGAGCGATTTCCAATCCAAAATTGGAATTTCTCTGGAAGTCAGTAGTGACTGAAATTTTTGGAGAAACTGAAGTGGAAGGTGTTAAAGTAAGAAATCTGGAAACGGGAAAAGATTTAACATTAGAAGCAAAGGGGGTTTTTGTGTACATAGGTACCCTCCCTAACACCGGGTTCCTGAAGGGTATTGTAGAGATGGACGAGAAAGGATTTATTATTACAGACGGAAATATGGAAACTTCAGTTAAAGGAATTTATGCTTGCGGAGATGTAAGGAAAAAAATATTGAGGCAGATAGTGACTGCCTGTGGTGATGGCGCAACCGCGGGTTTTGCTGCTGAACAGTATGTTGGGAAGTGGAAATAGAAAAAGGAAATGTAGAATGTAGCTGTAGAGCGAAACTCTGCTTCGATGTAGGTAGTGTAGGGGCTTGTCCCCGTAAGAATTACGCCCATAAAGGGCTACACTACCCACTTTGCTGCTACAAGCTTCAGAAAAGAGAGGAGATATGAAAAAAGCATTGCAAAAAGGGCTGATAATTTTTGCCCTTTTGGTTATCTGTAGTTCAGGCTGTGAGGTCAAGACAGAGAGAGAGGAGATAGGGAAACTCGAAGAGGAGATAAAAGCCGAGAAGGAGTGGGGAAATGCCCCAGATTTCACTCTTTCCAAGCTTGACGGAAATAGTTTAACTCTTTCGGACTTTAAAGGAAAAGTGATTATTCTCAATTTTTGGGCCACCTGGTGTCCTCCTTGCCGAATGGAAATTCCAGATTTTGTAGAGCTTTATGAGAAATATAAAGATGAAGGCTTACTTATCATTGGGGTCAATCTGGACGGAGGAGACAGCCGTTCAGTTAAACAATTTTTGGAAAAGTATAAAATTAATTACCCTATAGTCCTTGGCAATGTTAAGGTCACCGAAGATTACGGAGGAATTAGAGCAATCCCCACTACTTTTGTTATTGATAGAAACGGCAATATCAGGGAGAAGTACGTCGGTTACCGGCCCAGAGCCACCTTCGAAGACCAGGCTAAAAAATTATTGGAAATTCCCTGACAAGCATTCAAACAAAAGCTGTATAATTGTGATGAAAATTTTGATAAAGGGAATGATTGAAACTTCGTTCCTCGATTGGGATGGAAAGATCGTTTCCACTCTATATACGCCGTATTGTAATTTCAGATGTCCCTACTGTCAAAACTCAGGGCTGGTCCTGAATCCTGACCAATATGAGACAATTCCCTTGGAAATAATTTCAAATTTTCTGATAAGCCATCGAAATTGGATTGATGGAATATGTCTTACCGGCGGAGAACCCTGTTTCTTTGAAGATTTACCAGAATTTCTGAAAAAAATTCGCAATTTAGGAATGGAGATAAAGCTTGACACTAATGGCACTTTCCCAGAAATGTTGAAGAGAGTGATAGATATGGGACTAGTCAATTATGTGGCTATGGACATTAAAGCACCATTAACTTTTGACGCCTACAAGAAGTCAGTAAGGATAAACAGTAAGAAATTATTTGATAAGGTTAGAGAAAGCGTTAACTTAATGACCCATTCTGGAGTCGATTACGAGTTCAGGACCACAGTGGTTCCCGGTCTCCACAGCAAGGAGGACATCTTGGAAATCGCACGGGAAATAGAGGGAACAAAGAAGTATGCCTTGCAGAATTTTTCCAACCAAGAAACAATGGACCCCGAGTTCCAAAAAATAGTCCCTTACAAGATTGAAGAACTGGAAGAGATTCGCAAGCTCAGCCTTCAGTACGTTCAATGTTGTGTCGTTCGGGGAAAGTAGAAATCAAATGAAAGGGAATAAGATCGTTTCAATAAATAGAAGTGATAAGAAGGGCACTGTTAAAAAGCCTGTAAGAGAAGCAATCCTCAGGAGAAATTGGGGATTGATGAGGGATGCTCATGGCGGTTTGTCACATCGTCAGGTGAGCCTTTTAGGAATAGAAAATATTAGAAAGTTCGTTACTCGATTAGCAAAGCTCGAGCGCTCTAAGAATGTGAAGTTCAAGATTGGCCCAGGAGATTTTGCAGAGAATATTACCACTGGGGGCTTTGACCTTAATGGCTTGCGTATTGGAACAAAGTTGAGGTTGGGAGATCGGGCTGTAATGGAGATTACTCAGCGGGGCAAAGAGTGCCACACCAAATGTGAAATAAGGAAATTAATAGGAAATTGCATTATGCCCAAAGAAGGTCTATTTGCAAAGGTAATCTGTGGAGGAAAAATAAGGGTGGGAGACCCCATAGAAATTGAGGGGGAAGGATTATGAACACTTTACCGATTAAAGAGAAACTCAAGGGGGGAGGATTTGTCGTCGGCCCTTTTATGAAGTGCCGTGATCCAGCAATGGTTGAAATAGTAGGCCTTGCTGGATTCGATTTTGCCATTTTGGATATGGAGCACAGTGCACTCTCTATTGAGAGCATGGAAGATTTGATAAGAATGGCAGGGGTTAGAGGCATTGATTCAATAGTTAGGGTTCCCGAAATATCGGAATCTGCGATTTCGGCACCGCTGGATGCAGGAGCAAGCGGGGTTTTAGTTCCGCACGTCGACACCAAAGAGCAGGCAGAAGAGGTGGTATTTCTATCGAAATTTTCTCCTTTAGGGGAAAGGGGAATGGATGTATTTGCTCGTGCCGCTGACTATTCTCACCTCCCCAAGGAGATTTACCTTAAGGAGGCGAATAGGAGAACTCTTTTGATTGTCCAGATTGAGGGGAAGAAAGGAGTGGAAAACCTCGATGATATATTGCTGGTTAAGGGTCTGGATACCATATTTGTTGGACCTTATGACCTCTCTCAGTCGCTGGGAGTTCCTGGTGAGATAGGCCATCCGAAGGTTAGGGAAAAAATTAAGGAGGTGGTGGGAAAGGTAAGAAAGGCGGGTCTCTCGCTTGGAATATATGTGGATGATGTTGAGACGGCAAAGAGATGGATTAATTTGGGTGTTCAGTTTATTGCCCTTCTTGTGGATGTCGTGATATTTTTCCAGGCCTGCCGTTCTCTCGTTGCTCCTCTGAGAAAATCTGAAAGATAATATGTAAAAGGTAGTCTATTTATCGCTGAGGAAGATATGCTCAGGATTTGCTTCGCTCGCTGACAATTTTTTGCTCTTCGAGCACCGCCAAAAATCTCAGGAGTTTACCGAAAGGGCAAGTCGCTCAGTTTCGGCTAAACTCTTTTCTTCGATTTTTGGGTAAAAATTCTAATGCTCGCTACACCCAATCCCCTTGCATTATGGGAATATGTTGTCCTCGTTTTTTGGTCAAAATTCCAATAGTTCTTCATAAGTTATCTTTTAATAAGGTAATTGACAGAGGAATCAATTATGGCTGAATTCCTGTTAGGAATAGACATAGGGACCACTTCCTGTAAGGTGGGTCTATACGGTTTAAAAGGCAATATGGTTGCCCAAGCTTCCAAAAGTTATCCCACTTACCAGCCGGCTCCCCATGAAATAGAGCAGAATCCCGAGGACTGGTGGAAGGCAGTAGAGATAGCAATTGGACAGATCGGGCGGAGACCGAAGGTAAAAATGTCTTCGATTGTAGGTATAGGCTTGAGCGGTCAGACTCCGACTCAGGTCTTTGTGGATAGAAAGGGCAAAATTTTGAGACGCGCAATTATCTGGAGAGATACAAGGAGTGAGGACGAGGCTCGATGGATCCGGAGGGTGATAGGAAAGAGGAGAATGGAGAAGTTTCTGGGGATGGACTTACCCATACAGCCTAATTGGCCTCCCGCTAGACTTTTGTGGCTGAAGAAACATGAGCCCCAGATTTTGAACAGGACGTTCAAGATTCTTCAGGCCAAGGATTTTATTGGATACAAACTTACAGGTTGTTTCTTCTCAGATAGGTGGTGTTCTAAGGGGATGGTCAATTTAAAGACTGGTAGAGTTTCCAGTGAATTTTTTGGAGTTCTGGGAATTTCAGAGGAGATAGTTCCTGAGATCTATAAACCATATGAGGTAGTTGGGAGAGTAAGAAAAGAGATAGGAAATCGCATCGGGATTCCCAAGGGCATTCCTGTAGTTGCAGGATGGAGCGATGCTCTATGTGGAATGCTTGCCACGGGTTCGCTCTCTGTTTCGGGTAGGGCTTTCAACATCACCGGCACTTCGGAGATAGTGGGGCTCACAACTCTTTCTATTCCAAAATTGACTTATGGTCTTATGTCAATTCCCTCAGCCATAACTAATACTATTTCTGTTTTATACGGGCCGACTCAATCTGGTGGCGATTCGCTGAAGTGGGCAGGGGAAACGCTTCTCGACCTGGATGAAAAAACTGGCACCCAGGGTCTCTCTCTTACGGGATTGGATTCACTCTTGAGCCAGGCAGAGTCCATAGTTCCTGGAAGCAAAGGTATGATTTTTCTCCCCTATCTTGAAGGGGAAAGGGCACCGATTTGGGATGCGAATGCTAAGGGACTTTTAATTGGCATAACAAGAACGCATCGAAGATCTCACTTAATTAGGTCTATTCTTGAGGGCGTGGCTTACAGCGTGAGGCATTTGCTGGAAATTGCTGAGAAATCCGTGGGAAGAAAAGTTGAGAAAATTAGAATAGCGGGTGGAGGAGCGAAGATCGATCTCTGGAATCAAATTAGAGCAGATGTCACCGGCAGGTGCATAGAGAAGTTGCAGGTGTTAGAGACTGGAACGTTGGGTGCAGCCATGCTGGCAAGCTCGGGCATTGGCGTATATAAGAGCTTAAATGAGGTTAGTAAACAGATGGTTCACGTAGCCAGTTTAGTGGAGCCAGTTAGAGAACACCGTAAACAATATGATAAATTGTTTGGAATTTATAAAAGACTCTATCCTCTCCTGAAGCCGGTTTTCCACGAACTTTAATGTACACGCGCGGGTTCGATGAATCGAACCCCTGAAATGATTGCAGGTGGGATTTGTCGGATCCGCTACCGATAGGAGGCATTGATTGGAGGTGAAAAGACTAAAACAGTTAGCAAGAAATAACCAGAAAGGTTTGGTCGATTTCTTGAGAGATATAGTGAGAATTCCCAGCCTCTCTGGTCGAGAGGCGAAGATTGCTCGTCGGGTAAAAGAAGAGATGGAAAGGTCTGGATTTGACGAAGTGTTCATTGACGGCATTGGAAATGTGGTAGGACGAATCGGTTCGGGGAGAGTCAGGATACTATACGATGCACATATGGATACTGTGGATATTGGTGATAGAAAAAGCTGGAAGCACGACCCTTTCGCAGCGGAATATAGAGGTGGGATCATTTATGGGAGGGGAGCATGTGATGATAAAGCAGGGGTCGCCTCAGCTATATATGGTGGTAAACTAATTGTAACTCTTGGTCTAAGAGGAGATTATACACTGTACATTGCTGCCACCGTGGAAGAGGAGTCAGCTGGGGGTAAAGGCATTGAATATCTGATAAGGGAAGATAGACTGAAACCACATTTTGTTCTTCTCGCAGAGCCAAGCAGTCTGAATATTATTCGCGGACACAAGGGAAGGGTTGGGCTGAAAATTTCTCTCAGAGGCAAGTCGGCACATGCCGGCACGCCCTGGAAAGGGATAAATGCAATCTACAGAATGGCGCCATTAATTCGGAAGGTAGAAAAATTGAACAGTAGACTCCCCTCTACTCCTCCTCTGGGGAAAGGAACCGTAACCGTTACCAAGATTGACTGCGAGAAAGCTTCCTTAAATGCCATCCCTGACAATTGTACTATCTACGTAGATAGGAGAACGAATACTCGGGAGACTAAACAGAGGGTAAAACGCGAATTGAGAACTCTTATGGGAAAGGGTGGAAAATTAGAAATTTTGCAAAAGTTCTTTCCTGCCTGGGAATTACCGCGGGAACACCCTTTGGTTCTCTCTTGCGTAGAGACTTATAGGGCTCTTTTTAAGAGGAGCCCTGAAGTTCTCCTCTGGCCATTTTGCAGCAATGGAAGTTATACTATGGGCGAGAAACACATACCTACGATAGTTTTTGGGCCAGGGGAGGAGAGAGTTGCCCACTCAGCTGATGAACAAGTCAAGGTCGAACATCTTATCAAGGGAGCAATGTTTTATGCGATGCTACCTGTAATGATATCGAAAAGATTTAGGAAGACCTGAAGGCTTGGCCCTTAGGGCTCGAGCCCGGAGAGCGTGGGCTATATTCCTGTTCAAATAATTTTTTACTTGACAAAAAAGTATTGATTTTGGTATCATTAAAAATTACCTAACCAAGCATAAGCAATTCTCACTTCGTCTTACAACTCCCGGTAATAATCTACCGCTTTTAAGTTTACCATCCTTAAGCCACTAATTAGTTTCTCTAACCAGAGTTTATTATGGAACCTAATCAACAACTCTCACGTTTATGTATACTGGCAAGAATTCAAAGTCAACTGCAAAGCAATTCTATATTTTTATAACATTCAGGAGGTGGTGCCTGTAAAGTCATGGGGTAAAAGTGTTAAAATTTTGCATAGATTGAATCTGTGCCTACAACACAATTGTAGGTACGGCTTTAGCCGTGCAGAAAACAAGAGGGGCGCCGGTCGCGACGAATAAGGAGCGACGACCGAGCGGAGCGAGGGAAAGCTGCGGGCGCGAGACGGTGAGCGGCCCGGAGCGCTGTTCCGACGAATAAGGAGGAACGCGTCACGGACACGTGCGAGTCGGTGAGCAGGCAGGCCGCCGACTGAAGCGAAAGGAGATGAAAAAAATGAAGATAGTCGACATTCATTTGCATTTGGGACCATGCAAGGTGTTTGATTTAGATACTTCGGAAGAGGCGTTGATGGGCACGATAGAAAAGAATAAAGTTGATGCTGGGCTTGTTCAACCTTATCCAGGCACACCGGATGTCAAGAAAACCCACAATGATATAGCTAAACTTGTGAAGAAGTACCCTAAGAAGATTTTTGGACTTGTAAATCTCAATCCCCATCAGGAAGAAAAAGAATATAATGCAGAGGTTGATAGACTCATAAGAGATGAAGGTTTCGTTGGTATAAAACTGCACACTATTGGTCATGCGATAAGTCCTCTGGCTACCGATGCAAAGAAGGTCTTTGAAGCAGCGAAAAGGCATAAAGTTCCGTTAATGATTCATACTGGAGCGGGAATTCCATTTGCTCTGCCTTCACTTGTTATACCTATGGCACAGGCTTATCCGGATCTCCCAATAATCCTTTATCATTCTGGTATGGCACATATATATTCAACTGAAGCTTACATTGCTGCAAAACTTTGCAAGAATATCTATTTAGAGGGTTCTTGGATTTCTATTAATGAGAAAATCTGGTTTGTAAGCGACCTCGGGTCCGAGAGAATACTTTTGGGAACCGACTTGCCAGAGAATACGGCAGTGGAAATCTTCCAGTATAAATCTATGAACCTTAGCGATAACGACCTAGCAAATGTTTTGGGTGAGAATGCTATAAGGCTCTTCAACCTTAAGATATAATATAGAGGAGCTCTGCCTCTTAAAAGGCACGCTTTTCACAGTTCTCTTGCCGAGCAAGGGACTTATACCAGGAGGCAAGGAAAGGGGGGAATAGAAGGGAAGCAAAAGAAACATTTAATTTTTTGTCGAAAGGGGGGATGAGCGATGATAGGAATGGGTTTTTCGGCTTTCTTGACGCTTTTGATTATTGCCATTGTAGTCTCGGTAATTTTATCTCTGGTGAAAGTTCGAGTTACTGGTGGGTTTATCGTTATGTTAATTGTCGGTTGGTTTGGTGCATGGTTGGGTTCTCCTGTTTTTGGATACTGGTGGGAGGCTTTGAGCGTCGAGGGCGTTTATATCGTACCAGCTGTTCTGGGTTCGTTAGTAGCCATCAGTTTGTGTGCCTCTAAAGGAAAATTTATTGAAGGAGTTCTGGCCAAATTAGCTAAGAAAGAGTAGAAAATTTAGATTTTATTACAGAAAGGAGGGTCGCCGTCGCGACGAGTAAGGAGCGACAAGTCTGGCGACGGGTTCGAGATGGTGAGAACCCCGGCCGGATTGAGCGAAGCGAAAGGGTCGCCGTCGCGACGAGTAAGGAGCGACAAGTCTGGCGACG
>JBHIBS010000044.1:0-12054 GCA_046759165.1 bacterium
AGGAGCTTCAATTCCGCCAGGTCTTGCCCCAGCGCTGGCGGAATTAGAGCGAGGTTCTATCCGAGCGACTCCGATAACTATCCCTTCATCCTTATCTTTCTGATATTTCTATAGCCTCCTGGAGCTTTATGTCACCTGTATATAGCGCCTTTCCAATAATCATGCCAGAAACACCATCCTCTTCCAGTTCCTTAATTCTCTTTACATCATCCAGGCTGGAGATACCCCCACAGGCAATAACTGGAACTGCAACCTTCTCAGCGAAAGCCTTTATGCCTTTCACATTGGGCCCTTTCAACATTCCATCCTTCTTTATATCGGTGAAGATTATCTCTTTCACTCCCATCTCTTGTACCCTTTTAGCCAGAATTGTTGACCGAACAGCAGTAATCTCTCTCCAACCTCCAACAGCTACTTTTCCACCCAATGAGTCTATACTTATTACAATTCTATCTCCAGACTTTTTCAATGCTTTCCTTACTGTATCTGTATCATAAATTGCCGAAGTACCCAAGATAACTTTAGCCACACCACCAGATAATAGTCTCTTAATAGTGTTTATATCTCGTATGCCACCGCCAACTTCTACAGGAACATTAATACTCTTTGCAATTTCCATAATCAGCTCAAGATTCTGGATTACACCAGAAAAAGCACCATTTAGATCCACTACGTGGATCCTTTTTGCTCCCTGAGCCTGCCAGAGCTTTGCCACAAAAACAGGCTCCTTAGAAAATATAGTCTCCTGTTCCAATCTCCCCTGGACCAGGCGAACACAGTTTCCACCCCGAATGTCAATAGCCGGAATAACAAGCATCCTCCCTCCTACAACGCCAAGTTTTCCATCCACTGTCCCCCTAATGCGAGGGGATTTAGTGTACTAAGCATTAGAATTTTTAGCCAAAAATCGAAGAAAAGAGTTTAGCCGAAACTGATCAAAGGGAATTTCGGGAAACTCCTGAAATTTTTGGCGGTACTCGAAGAGCAAAAAATTGTTAGCGAGCGAACCAAATCCCCGAGCATATTTACAGTCGACCTTTGGTTGAAGGAATTCCCTTTAACCTTAGATTTATCTTAACCGCTTCGCCCAAAGCTACTCCAAAGCCTTTAAAGATTGACTCAGCAACGTGATGGTTGTTCCTGCCATACCTTAAATTAACGTGCAAAGTAATACCTGCATTAATACATACTGCTCGAAAGAAATCCTCGATTAGCTCAAAATTGAACTCTCCGCTCTTCTTAGTAGTTTCGCTCCTAAACTTGACATTGAATGCCAAATAAGGCCTACTGGAGACGTCTAAACAGATTTCAGAAAGTGCCTCGTCCATTGGCACCAGTGAGAAACCATAGCGAAATATTCTCTCCTTTTTTCCCAATGCTTTCTTTATCGCCTGTCCCAGACAAATTCCCAGGTCTTCAGTAGTATGATGGTCATCAATGTGGATATCGCCTGAAGCTTTTATCTTCAGATCAATGCAGCCGAATCTTGCCATCAGTTCCAGCATATGGTCAAGAAATGGGATTGGCGTATTTATCTCATAATTTCCCTTACCATCTAAATCTAGTTCCAATAGAATCTGTGTTTCCTTGGTCCTTCTATCTATCTTTGCCTTTCTCATCTCACCTCCAATAATAAATTTACGCTTTATCAGAGCTTCGCTGTGCCGCTACATCTTCCCGAGTCTTACCTTTATTGACTCTGCATGACTTCCCAGTTTTTCCACCTTTGCAAAATTGATTATATCTCGGGCTGAACTTCTCAACCCTCTCTCCGAACATGATACTACTACCATTCTTTTTAAAAAATCTTTCACCGACAATCCTGAAGAGAATCTCGCGGTGCCTCCAGTAGGCAAAACATGGCTTGGCCCTGCATAATAGTCACCAATGGCAACCGGAGACCATTTGCCAAGAAATATTTCCCCTGCATTCTTTATCTGAGGCAAAATTCTCTCTGGCCTCTTTGTCAGGATTTCCAGATGTTCTGGAGCGAACTCATTGGCAAGTCGTATGGCTTCTTTGATACTCCCCACCCATATCAGATAGACTCCCTTTTTCTTTATCTTCTTCTGAACAACATTTTTTATTTTTCTTGAAGTGGTAATTAACCGGGCAGTGGCACCCCCACCGTGCTCTACCTGTGCTAATAGGTCGGATACTATGTAGTCAGGATTGGCATTGCTGTCGGCAATAATCAGTATTTCCGAAGGACCAGCTAACATATCAATTCCTACATCGCCGAAAAGAAGCCTCTTAGCCGTAGTAACATACACATTTCCCGGCCCCACAATCTTATCAACTTTGGGAATAGTCTCGGTTCCATAGGCAAAAGCTGCAATTGCCTGGGCGCCTCCAACCTTATAAATTTCGTCTACTCCGCATATCCGGGCAGCCACCAAGACCTCAAAATTCAACTTCCCTGGAGGGGAAGCCATTGAAACCCTGGCAACACCTGCCACTTTTGCCGGCACTATCGTCATCAGCACCGAAGAGGGGTAAGCATATTTCCCTCCAGGTACATAGACCCCCACTTTCTCAACGGGACGCCAGAGCTCAAAAAAGCGAATCCCTTTCAAAGTGCCCTGTGAGAATTGTCGACTTCTCTTTATAATTTGCCTGTATTCGCGAAGGTGGAATTTCTCTACATTTTCCTTTGCTCTTTCTATTAACCTAATAAAATTTAAGCCAACCCTCTTGAAAGCTCTTCCCATCTCTCCTTTTTTCACTTTCAATTCGGTTGGCTTTAAGAGAAGACCGTCATATTTCTTTGTGTAAAAGAGTAGAGCTCCATCGCCTTGATTCTTGACCCTCTCTATAATTTCTCTAACTTTCTCTTCCACCTTTTTCAAACCTTTTGGCTACTCCTTTCCAACGCAGACTTTCTCCTCGCCAACGTTTAAAAGATAGTTTGTGAAGATATTGGAATTTCAGCCAAAAAATGAGGACAACCTTTTCTCTTTCAAGCAAAAATTTGTTCGAACCCCGATTCATCGGGGTGAGTTTATTTTTGCGCCCTGCAGAGTCCGAAGTTTTTTGGCGTTAAGAAATTCCTCGGTGATGAACAAATTATCTTTTAATGTCTTATTCTTTTATTCTCTTTATCCTCGCTCCTAAACGCTTTAACTTTTTCTCAATATCTTCGTAACCTCTGTCGAGATGGTTAACTCCAAATATCTCAGTTTTTCCCTCTGCAACCAGAGCTGCCAGAATCAATGCTGCCGAAGCCCTCAAGTCCGTAGCCATTACGGGAGCGCCGCTGAGCTTAGGGACGCCTTTAACAATTGCACTATTACCTTTCAGCTGAACATTGGATCCCATCCTTTGAAGTTCGCCAACATGAAGAAATCTATTCTCAAATACAGTTTCTGTAATTATACTAGTACCTTTACCGAGACTCATCAGTACCATCCATTGGGCCTGCATATCAGTAGGAAAGCCAGGATAAGGAACTGTCTCAATATCGGTCGCCCTCAGATTTTTTCCCGAGCTAACTCTGATTTCCCTATTATTCAAGGTGATCTTTGCTCCAGCTTCTCTTAGTTTCGTTATCACTGCTTCCAGGTGCTCGGGGTCTGCCCCCCGAATAGCCACATTTCCTCCGGTGACTGCCGCTGCTACCATAAACGTACCCGTCTCTATTCGGTCAGGAATAACCTCGTGGATTGTCCCTGAAAGTACATTTACACCTTCGACCTCAATAATATTAGTCCCTGCTCCTTTAATCTTTGCCCCCATCTTATTCAAAAAGTTGGCAACGTCCTGGATCTCTGGTTCGGAAGCAGCATTTTCTATGACAGTTTTTCCCTTAGCCCTCGTTGCCGCCATCATTAAATTTTCTGTTGCCCCTACACTGGGAAAATCTAAGTATATATTTGCCCCATGGAGCCTGGGGGCATCCAGCTGAACGTACCCTCTCTCCAAACTCACTTTTGCTCCCAGCTTCCTAAACCCGTGAAGGTGGAGATTGATGGGACGGGCCCCGATGGCACATCCCCCGGGCAAAGAGGCTCTCACTCGACCAAGCCTGCCCAGCAGAGGACCCATCACCAAGATAGAAGCTCGCATCTTTTTTACCAACTCATAGGGAGCTTCACTATCCAGTCTATAGCTAGAAAAAATCCTTATCCTTTTATTATGGTGAGCAATTCTCTTCCCTAAAATCCTCAATAATGCTAAAATCGTCTCCACATCCTGGAGATGAGGCACATTCTTCACCACGCAGTCCTCATCCGTCAAAAGGGTAGCGACCAGTATTGGCAAAGAGGCGTTCTTGGAACCACTGATCTTCACCACGCCAGAGAGTTTCTTTCCCCCATTAATTAGAATCTTTTCCACTCCTCACTCCTCTATAAATCTAAAATCCTAATTTCTGAGCCACAATCACTCTATCCAGTCCAGCGTAATCTTTGACTAATTGGGGCGGAGAGAATCGTTTCTCCTTTTTAATTAGATTCATCACTGCTTTCCCTTGACGATCTCCAATTTCCATAATTAAGTAGCCACCATCGACCAAATATTTTAAGGCTTCCGGGACTATGCGATGATAGAAGTTGAGCCCCTCATTTCCTCCTTCCAATGCAGAAAGAGGCTCTTTCTTAATCTCAGGCTGAAGCAGAACTAACTCCCTCGATTTAACATAAGGAGGATTACTCACCACAAAATCTACAGCTAAATTTGAGTTAAGCTTTTCCAACGGGCTGAACAGGTCTCCCAACAGAAATTCTACTTTTCCTCCAACATTATGAAACTTTGCATTCTTCCGAGCAACCTGTATAGCAGCTTTGCTTATGTCGGTAGCATAAATTCTACAGGTTGCGATATTTTTGGCAAGACTTATGGCGATGTTCCCGCTCCCGGTACAAAGATCCACAATAATCAGAGAATTATCTCTGCGATATCCACAACTTCTCGATTTCCTAATATTCCGCACCTTCTCTATTACCTTTTCCACCAAAATTTCTGTCTCGGGCCTGGGAATCAAAACATCCTTATTCAAAAAAAACTTCAATCCCATAAATTCCTTATAGCCAACAATAAAGGCCACGGGTTCCCGCCCGACCCTTATTTCAATTAACTTCTCGTAAGCGGATAACTCATCCTCAGTTAACTGGCGATCGAGATTCAAATATATTTCCAACTTCTCTATTTTCAAAACATGTGCCAGCAAGAATTCGGCATCAATCCGTGGTTCGGGTATTGCTTTTCTTTTAAGGTGCCTGGTAGCTTTATCTAAAATTTCAGAAACTGTACATCGCCTAACCAACTTGCCCTCGGCTTTCTCTTTCTTTGAATTGTTTCTCCTCGTCAACTTGTTTCAATTTTTCAATAATTCGATTAAGGTTTCCAGTCATAATATCATTGAGATTATGCCAGGTTAAGCCTATTCTGTGATCGGTTACCCTATCCTGAGGAAAATTATAAGTCCTTATCTTTTCACTGCGATCCCCAGTGCCAACCTGTTGTCTCCTCTTTGCTACCAGAGCGCGGTTCTCTTCTTCCCGAATCCTTGCTAACAACCTGGCGCGTAAAACTTTCATTGCCTTAGCTTTATTCTTCAACTGGGACCTCTCATCCTGGCATTGAGCTACCAGCCCTGTTAGAAGATGAGTGATCCTCACTGCTGAGTAAGTAGTGTTTACGCTCTGGCCCCCTTTCCCAGAGGAACAGAATGTATCTATTCTCAAATCATCGGGGTCTATTTTGACTTCCACTTCCTTCGCTTCTGGCATAACCGCTACAGTTACTGCTGAGGTGTGAATCCTACCGCTGGCCTCCGTCACCGGCACCCGTTGAACCCTGTGAACGCCTCCCTCGTATTGAAAATTACTATAAGCACCTTTCCCATCTACGCTGAAAACGACCTCCTTAAAACCACCCAATTCAGTGGGATGTGAGTCCAAGATTTCTACCTTGAAACCTATTCTTTGAGCATACCGACTATACATTCGAAACAGGTCACCGGCAAATAGAGCTGCCTCCTGTCCCCCTGTTCCAGCTCGAATCTCGATGATAATATTCTTGTCTTTATCCGACTCTGGAGCGACAAGCAACAATTTCAATCCCTTCTCCAGCTCCTCCCTTTCTTTGGTAAGTTCCTCCAGTTCCTTCTTTGCCAGTTTTACAAGTTCCTCGTCTTCACTCATAAGGACTTCCTGAGTGGAAGAAATCCTCTTTTCAATATTTTTAAATTTCCCAAATTTATTAACAATCGGTTGTTTCTCTGCCAGTTCTTTCGCGTATTTTTGAAAAGTCTCCTTGTCAGAAATGACTTTGGGATCGCTAAGCAATCTTTCCAATTCCTGAACGCGTGCCTCGATTATCTGTAATTTCTTTATCACCTTAAACCTCCGTTCTCAGTATATCAAGTACCCCAACATGCCACAAAGAAGGATCAACCATATAGGATGTATCCTTAGATAAAGCACTGCAAAAAATACTAAGGTAGCAGTTACGCCGGCTTTCCAGTCGACAATCATCCCACCTTTGGCCAAACTGAACAGAGCTGCAGCAATAAGACCAATTACTGCAGGCCGAATCCCCCTGAAAACTGCTTTTACCGGTGGTTGGGTTCTATAAGTATAAAAAAATGTAGCCACAAGTAAGATAGCCAAAAATGCGGGTAAAACTACACCAATAGTAGCGCATAGCCCTCCCCAGAACCCAGCAAGTTTATACCCAATAAATGTAGCCGAGTTTACAGCGATCGGTCCAGGTGTCATCTCAGCAACGGCTATAACATCAATGAATTCTTTTGGTGTCAGCCAGTTTCGCATCTCGATAATTTCTTTTTGAACCAAAGGAATTGCGGCATAACCACCGCCAAACATGAATAGACCGATTTTGAGAAAAGTTAAAAAAAGTTTAATATATAGCATTCGATTCCGCTTTTTCAGCCTCCAGAACTCCCTTCAGGGCTGCTAGAGCCACTTCAATCTGCCCATCCGACGGTTCCTTTGTAGTCAGCCTTTGCAGCCATAGATTGGAAGCAATCAGAAACTTAACCAGTCTATGTGTTTTATATCTAGCAGCGAGTTTTATCATTTCATAAGCACTACCCGCAATGAAAGGTAAGAGCGCCAATCTCAACAAAAATTTCCCAAGTATTGTGGGGGGTTTAAAAAGTGAAAATATAAAAATTGCCAGCACCATTACCACCAGTAAGAAACTCGTACCACAGCGAGGATGGAGGGTAGTATGCTTTCGAGCATTTTCTGCTTTCAACTCATTGCCAGCCTCATAAGCATAAGCTGCCTTGTGTTCAGCACCATGGTATTGAAATAGTATCTGGATATCCTTAAGAAAAGATATCGCCAAAATATATAAAAGAAAAATCGATATTCTAATTGCTCCATCAACTAAGTTAAAAAGAAAAGTGCTTTCAAACGTCAAGACCTCACGTCGCAGGTATTCCGTAATCCCCAGCGGCAAAATGAAGAAAAGAAAAAGCCCAGCTACTAAGGAGAAAATCACCGTGCCGGCCAATGTCCAGCGGCTAGACTTCAATTTTTCTGGACGCTGGTTAGTATCCTTCTCAATGCTTTCTCTGGAGAAAATATCTGCAGAATATATCAGACTTTTTATGCCAATTACCAATGTGTCGAAGAGGACAAATAGCCCTCTGACCAGAGGGAGCCTAGAGAAAAATAATTTCTCAGCCCATTTACTCTTTGCTTCTTTCTTTACTATAATCTCTCCGTCTTTTAAACGTAAGGCAATAGCATAGTGGTGGGGGGAACTCATCACTACCCCTTCAATTACTGCCTGACCGCCGATATTCATATATAGCTCTCGCTTCCTCCTAAAACCCAATAAAAAGATACCCCGTTTCCCGGGGCTCCCAACCAAGCAGGAACATACCTCCGGACTCCCGCCCGGCCTCACCATATTCAGGCTATTTAGACATCTCCTTGCCCTTCGTCTTCTTAGCAGTTGTCTTCTTAGTCCTTGTTTTTTTTCGCACAGTCTTCCCAGCCGTTCTCGTATATCGCCGTCTAAACTTTTCCACCCTCCCTGCTGTATCGACTAATTTCTGTCTACCTGTGAAAAATGGATGGCAGGCAGAACAGATCTCCACACGGATAGTCTTCACTGTTGAGCGAGTACGGATCACATTCCCACAGGCACAAGTAATTGTGGTTTCGAAATATTTAGGATGTATTCCCTTTTTCATCTCGGTTTTCCCTCTTGTTTAATATATGCACCATTCCGTTCAGCAAGATCCTAAATTCGACACCCTGCACGATTTGAAATTGTGGTACAGAGATCATTGTAGGTCCGAATTGGAAATCGGCGCTTGACAATCTCAAGATTGCGCAGTTTATTCCGAGCGAAAGTGAGGAATCTCACTCAGAGTTTGCTTCGCCTCGCAACCGTTTCCGCTCCTGCCAATGAGACCATAATTAAAATTGAAATATTTAAATTCCCCTGATTTCATCGGGAACTCAGGCTTTTTCGCGGAGAGACACTTTAGAATCTTGAAATTCGGATACTTTAAGATATCAGTCTCCTTCTAATTGTAATAAACCACGTTACTTCTATCAAACTACCTTTTTTTCTTATGACGCATCTTTCTCAAAAATTTTTTCCGCTTGTGAGTACGAATTTTCTGCAATTTGCGCTTTCTCCCTTTAGGCATTTTCCTGCCCCCTGTGAATCAGCCTGTGTTACCCAATATATTGGGACATTCGCCTCGTTCTCTGTCGCCCGTTCCACAAAGGTTTCTTATCTATGTGAATCTGCACGTGCTTGTGCTATTCTTCTGAACTTCCTCTTTCCAACCTGTACTATATATTCCTTATCCATTAACAAATCCATATCAGAGTTTTCTATTCTTTTCTGATTTATCTTTACGGCCCCCCGCGCGATCAGCCTCTTTGCCTCGTTTTTGCTTGTAGCCAGGCCGGCCTTTACCAATAAATCCACAACCCATATCTTCTTCTCCGAAATTCTAATTTCCTTTAACTTCTCTGGCAATTCCCTCTTAACAAAAACTTTCTCAAATTCTTCCTCAGCTTGTTTTGCTTCAGTTTCGCTATAATATTTTTGAACGATCTCTTTTGCCAGTTTAGCTTTTGCCTGGCGGGGATGCATTTTCTCCACTTGGTCCAAATTTTCCTCAGTTAGCAATTCGTAGTACCTGACCATCAATTGGTCGGAAATACTCATAATCTTTCCGAACATCTCGCCAGGAGGCTCAGTTATGCCAACATAATTTCCATAACTTTTGCTCATTTTCCTGATGCCATCCGTGCCTTCTAAGAGAGGCATAGTTATCATAACCTGGGGTTCCTGGTTAAAATCCCTTTGTAACTGGCGCCCCATTAAGAGATTAAATTTTTGATCCGTTCCTCCAATTTCCAGGTCAGCTTTCACTTGAATTGAATCGTATGCTTGAAGGAGAGGATAAATAAATTCCAAGAGGCTTATATCTATTTCTCGATTAAATCTCTCCTTAAAATCTGCTCTGGCTAACATTTGGGCAACTGTAGAATGGGAACAAAGCTTCAGAACATCCGACAAAGTCATCTTATCAAACCATCTGCTATTAAAAAGCAATTCTGTCTTCTCTTTATCTAAAATTTTAAACACCTCTTTTTGGTAGGTTTTTGCGTTCTTCTTTATTTCCTCGGTAGTAAGTGGCTTTCTCTCCTCAGACCTCTCTGAGGGATCCCCGATGCGGGCAGTAAAATCGCCTATTATGAAAACAATCTGGTGACCCAAATCCTGAAGCTGCTTCAATTTTTGCAGAACCACCGTATGACCTAAATGAATATCGGGAGCTGTTGGATCAGCGCCGAATTTCACTCTCAAAGGTTTTCGCCTGTTCAATTTCTCCTTCAGTTCTTCTGGAGAAATAATTTCTACTATTCCCCTTCTTATTATCTCTAAGTCTTTTACCATCTCAATTTCCTATAAACTTTTTTAGTATCTTATAACATAATTTCCTAAAATTATCAATAAAAAAATGTTATAAAAATAAAAAACCCTGGCTTTTTTTCAAGCCAGGGCTTTTGGGCTATTTGGCAAATGTATTTCACATTTTCACTACATTCACTGCTTTGGGGCCTTTGTCTGAATCGACGATGTCAAATTCAACTTGCTCACCTTCGTGGAGGGTTTTAAACCCTTCTGACTGAATGGATGAAAAATGCACGAACACATCGCCTGAACCATCTTCCTTCTCAATGAAGCCAAAACCCTTAGCTTCATTGAACCACTTTACTTTCCCTTTCATTTTTGCCTTCCTTTCTTTCTAAACTCACTCTTCAACTCCAGAGTTTCTCTCCTTAATAACACCTCCTTTTTTCTCTTTCCAAGAGAGTAGTCCCCCGGACTTCCATCCTTCCGAATTACCCGATGACAGGGAATTATAATAGGAAGGGGATTTTTGGCTAAAGCTCTACCCACAGCCCTTGCCGCGCAAGAATTTCCGATTCGACGAGCAACCCACTGATATGTGCGAGTTTGTCCGGCGGGAATTGTAGATGTGACCTTCCAGACTCTTCTTTCAAAAGATGAATAGCAACTCAATAACTTATCAATATCCTTTTGCTTCAACCTTCTCCAATTACTATTTTGTATAGTATTTCTTCTTTAATATTATACCACTTCTTCAAAAAAGTCAAGCACTATCTTGCCAAATTAGTACCAGGAACTTGGGGACTTTACTTCCGCTAATGCAGAAGCTTAGACCATAATCTGATTCTTCTACGAGCTAAAGGAATTTGAAAGTCAAGTACTTAAAACTTTAATGAAGGTCTCTACAATCAATGGGTCAAACTGGTTGCCAGCACCCCTTTCCAACTCCTCTATCGCTTCCTTTGAAGGCAAAGCTTGACGGTAAGGATAACCGGATGTAATGGAATCGTATGTTTCGGCTACTGAAATTATCCGCGCTCCTAAAGGAATCTCTTTCTCCGATAAACCATCGGGGTAGCCCTGCCCATCGTATCTCTCGTGGTGGTGCCGAATTAAAGGTCTGGTTGCCTGTAGAAATGCTACCTGCTGAACAATCCCTTCTCCAACGACTGCATGCTTTCTTACTATAAAGGATTCCCTCTCATTCAACCTTCCCGGTTTTCCCAGAATGGCACTTCCCACGCCAATCTTGCCAATGTCGTGGAGGAGAGCAGATAGTTCAATATTTCTCATCTCTTTCCACGAAAGACCAAGCTTTTTAGCAATGGATAAGGAGTACTTAGCAACTCTGGCTGAATGTCCCTGGGCATAAGTATCCATAATTTCTATAGCCTCAAGTAGAGATCTTATGGCCATAACGTAATCTTTGCGAAGCTCATCAGAAAATTTCAAGGTTTCCTTAAAGTGCGGTGCTCTTTTAACCTCTTTTATTCTATGACCCATTACTTCAAACAGATCCAATCTCGAGATTCGATGCTGGCCTCCGGGAGTTTTGAAGGATCTTAACTCTCCCCTGTAAATGTAATTCTTGATTGTACCCACGGTAACTTTGAGCAGCTTCGCTGCTTCTTTTGCTGTCAGAAATTCGTCCCTATTGTCGAAAGTATCTCTCATCTGTACCCTCCGTGTTGAAGACATTCCAGTCATCCCAGAAGAAGGCATTTAAAGTTACAGTTACGCCGTCGAGATTCTTGATTTCTCCCCATCTGTTACCGGTTGGCATTATGGACTCTTTTGTCTCCACAGCGAAAGGATATTTTGGTAATTAATGAGAACCAGAAAGGTGTCGCTAAATAGCTCACCTCCGCGCCGTTAGAACAACGGATTTTAACGTGAAAGCTTCTCAATCCAAGCATGGTCTTGCTTCTCAGGTGTTCAAATTCCCCCTGAAGAGCGAAATTTCCTTCCTCAAATCTGACAAAAGCCCCAAAATTCTGTCAGGGCGAACAGTAACGATCGCTTGCTTGTGAGCTAAGGGGATAGGTGATACCAATCTTGGGACCGATGGTCAGACTTTCTGATAAGCGACCTTTATGAAAACAATTGAGCTAAGAAATAAGAAAATAGTTAATTTTCTCGCAGCAATTGGTCAGCTCCTCTCGATTTTCTTTTTTCTCCCCCCTTTCTTTAAAACTT
>JBHIBS010000045.1:0-11856 GCA_046759165.1 bacterium
AGGATGAAGGGATAGTTAAAGGAGCTTCAATTCCGCCAGGTTTCGCCCCAGCGCTGGCGGAATTAGAGCGAGGTTCTAACCGAGCGACTCCGAAAACTATCCCTTCATCCTCTTTTCATCTCCCACTCTGGATTTCAATCCGGCTTCCCCATCCATAGACTGTACGTCGCACAATGTGGTCGGCGAGCTCAACGACCAAGCGCTCCTGTGCCTCCTCTTCTGTCTCCACAGTTCTACCTGCTCTAGGAGTTACATAGTACCTTACATCTCCCTCAATTCCTCCAATAAGGTTCCCATTTACGCTTTCTCTCTTCTCTTCCCAGAGAACCTCTCCTGTTGTTAAATCCCGAAAAGAGAGGTTAACTACCACCCAGAGCTTATACTGTTCAACCACCTCGGTGGCGTCATAAGAGAGGGGTTCTAAAACGTAGGTAACAATCTCCCCTGTTAAGAGAGCATCAGCCTTCTTCCTCTTGGCAATGGATAGATGGCCATCTCTAATGAACTCTTCTATTACAGCATCGGTCAACTTAGACTCGATGCCGTAGCGAGCTGTTCTGTTGATAAATGTGGGCACAACTATTGTCTTGATATGCTTGGGCAGAATTTCCACAGGCGTATAAGCACAACCAAAGAACAGGAACACCCCCAACCCAATAATAATGAAAATAGACTTTCTCATAAGCTCCTCCTCCCTTTTTCTCTATTCTCCTACCACAATATTTACCAGTCGCTTTGGGACATAAATTATCTGTTTGATTTTTTTGTCTTCGATATGCTTTCTAACTCTCTCATCTAATTGGGCTTTGCTCTTTATCTCTTCCTCTTCTAAATTGACAGGAACTTCTACTTTACTTCTCACCTTGCCATTCACTTCAATAACAATGAGCATCTTCTCTTGCTTGATTGCTTTCCGGTCATATTTTGGCCAAGATTCTTTAATTACGCTTCCCCGATATCCCAGCACTTCCCATAACTCTTCACAAATGTGTGGTGCAAAAGGAGATAGTAAAAGTATTAATTTTTCTACACTCTCCCGTAATTCGGAGCTGTTGCCTTTCTTCCTTAAGTAATCATATATTCCATTTAAGAGCTCCATAGTAGCGGCAATGGCAGTATTAAAGTGGAAGCTCTCTATATCTTCAGTAAGTTTCTTAATAGCTGAGTGGGTAATTCTCTTCAGCTCCTTCTCTTCTAGGTTGGAAGTTTCAATAAGAGTTTCACTACGTTTACTTTCTATTTCTCTTACCAGATTCCAAACTCTGTTCAAGAACCTATAGCAGCCTTGAACCCCATCATCACTCCATTCTAAATCTTTCTCAGGAGGTGAGGCAAATAGAATAAATAACCTCGCTGTATCGGCACCATATTTCTGAGTGATCTCATCCACACTAACTACATTCCCTCTCGACTTTGACATCTTCGCTCCATCTTTAACTACCATTCCCTGACATAAGAGCCTTCTAAAAGGCTCGTCGATCTCGTACAAGCCTATATCCCTCAAGGCCTTGGTAAAGAACCGGGCATATAGAAGATGCATAATCGCGTGTTCAATCCCTCCTATATATTGATTAACCGGCATCCAGTACTTAACTTTTCTCTTATCAAAAGGTAACTTTTTGAAGTGTGGGCTACAATAACGGGCAAAATACCAGGAGGAATCAACGAATGTATCCATAGTATCGGTCTCTCTTCTTGCCGGACCACCACATTCTGGACATTTACAGTTTACGAATTCACTACATCTAGCAAGGGGATTGCCCCTTCCCGTAAACTCAACTCTCACAGGCAACTCTACCGGTAAATTCTCTTCCGGCACAGGCACAATTTTGCACTTATCACAGTAAATTATGGGGATAGGTGTACCCCAATATCTCTGTCTGGAAATCAACCAATCGCGCAGTCTGTACTGAACCATCTTTCTTCCCCAGCCTTTCTGGACTAAATATTGTGTAATCTTTCCCCTTGCCTCCTGGGAGGAGAGACCATCAAACTGGGCTGAATTGGCTATAATTCCTTCACCTTCGTAAGCCTGTTGCAGATCTTCCCCTCTACAGGATTCCTCCTGAGAAGGGATAATTACTTGTTCTATGGGAATATGGTACTTTTTGGCAAACTCGAAATCTCTCTGGTCATGAGCCGGCACCGCCATTATTGCTCCTGTCCCGTACTCCATCAACACAAAATTAGCTACATAGATTGGAATTTCATCTCCATTCAAAGGATTTATCGCGTACTTGCCAATAAACATCCCTTCTTTCTCTCTGTCCTCTCGTGTGCGAGTGAACCTATCTTCAATTACTACCCTGTTGATAAATTCTCTTACTCTCCTTTCATATTCTGTCCCAGCAATAAGTTCTAAGAGTCTTGGATGTTCGGGGGCAAAAGTCATAAACGTGGCACCATAGAGGGTATCCGGCCGCGTGGTAAATACTGGAATCAGGCTATCGGAATCTTTCAAGCCGAAATTGACCAGTGTTCCATAACTTCGGCCGATCCAGTTCTCCTGCATAAGTCTAACCCTCTCTGGCCAGTATCTTAGCTTTTTCAAATCTTCGAGAAGTTCCTCAGCATACTCGGTGATCTTAAAGAACCACTGCTCCAGACTTCTAATCTCTACAGAAGCCTCACACCTCCAACATTTTCCATTTATAACCTGCTCATTGGCCAGTACTGTCTCGCACTGGGGACACCAGTTGATAGGGGCCTTCTTCCTGTAGGCAAGACCCTTGTTGTAAAACTTGAGGAAAATCCACTGGTTCCAGCGATAATATTCTGGATCAGCGGTAATTAGCAACCTTCCCCAATCGTAGCTCAATCCCATTTTCTTTTGCTGCTCTTTCATCATTTCAATACATCTATTCGTCCAAGAGGAAGGGTGAATCTTTTTCTCTATTGCTGCATTCTCTGCTGGCAATCCCAGCGCATCGTAACCCATAGGATAAAGGACGTTGAAGCCCCTCATCCTCAGGAAGCGAGCTACCGTGTCACCAATTGTATAATTACGCATGTGTCCCATATGGAGTTCTCCGGAAGGGTAAGGGAACATCTCCAGAAGATAGAATTTTTTCCTTCCAGATTCTTCGGAGATTTTGAAAGCCCCTTCCTCTTCCCACTTCTTCTGCCACTTCTTTTCAATCTTCTTGAAATTGTAAATTTTTTCCATCTTTAACTTGGACCCTCAATAAACTTACTTTTCGTCTTTCTCTCGTCTATCCCCTTTTCTTCAAATAGATAAAGTACTCGATATTTCCAGCAGGACCTTTAATAGGCGAAGTAATTAATCCTTTTACCTCCAATCCCAAATCTCGAGCTAAAAGCTTTATCTTATCGATAACTTCACGGTGAACTTTCCTGTCTTTAACCACACCACCTCTTCGCACTTCTTCTCTCCCAGCCTCGAACTGGGGCTTAATTAAGGAAACTATCTCGCCCCTTTCTCCAATTAACTCCTTAAGTTTTGGTAAAACTTTATCTAGCGAGATAAAAGAGACATCGATGGTGCCTAAATCAATGGGACTTTTAATCTCTTTTCCGTTGAAGTATCTTATGTTCGTTTTCTCAATGTTGACCACTCTTGAATCGTTCCGTAATTTCCAATCAAGGTGTCCATAACCCACATCCAGGGCGTAAACTTTCTGGGCTCCATTCTTGAGAAGGCAATCCGTAAACCCTCCCTTTGATGCGCCAACATCAAGGCAGACCTTCCCTTGAACGCTCAACCCAAACTGTTTTATCGCCGCTTCCAGCTTCAGTCCTCCCCGAGAAACATATCTTCGCAAGGGAGATTCCTTTACTTCTACCTCCACATCGATAGGGAACTCAGCACCCACCTTGGTAACTTTCTGACCGCCCACCCATACAGATCCAGCCATTATCAACCCCTTTACTCTCTGGCGGCTCGACGCCAGCTCCCTTTCCATCAGGAGCTTATCTAATCTCTCTTTTCTCTTTTTCATTTCCACAAATCTACTTAAATATGAGATTTCGATGAAGGGAAAGCAGAGCCTCACTCTGCCGCTACATCCATTTACGGGTTCGATAATTCAAGCCCCTACATTCTTTTTACGAACTCGCGGACGGTGTCGGTTATTCTCTCAGCGGTTAGTCCATATTTCTCTCTCAACTCCTCGCTACTCCCATGTTCGACAAATTGGTCAGGAACTCCAATGCCTAAAATACACACATCATCGGTCGCCAGTAACTCCTTGATACCGGAGCCGAAACCTCCCGAAAGGGTATTCTCCTCCACAGTAACAATCTTATGAACTTTCTTGATTATTTTCTTTATTAGACCTTCATCCAAAGGCTTAACGAACCTCATGTTAACCAGCTTTACCTCTATGCCTTCTTTCTCCAGTGTCTGCTGAGCCAGGAGACAAGGGTGGACAGTATTTCCTATCGCTAAGATGGCTACATCATCCCCTTCTGCAAGGACCTCTGCCTTTCCTAGGGGAAGGATCTTGTATTGCCTATCCAATTTAATCCCAATGCCCCGGCCTCGAGGATAGCGAATGGCACAGGGAAAATTTGAAGAGAGGGCAGTATTGAGCATCTGGACTAATTCATTCTCATCCTTGGGAGCCATTACCACCATATTGGGAATTAATCTAAGATACGAAAGGTCGAATGTTCCCTGATGGGTTGGTCCATCTTCACCTACTATACCAGCTCTATCTATTGCAAAGACCACCGGAAGGCTCTGAAGGCAAACATCATCAATTATCTGGTCAAATGCCCTCTGAAGAAATGTCGAATAGATAGCACAAACAGGCCTATAGCCGGCCCTAGCCAACCCCGCCGCAAAAGTAACCGCATGTTGTTCAGCAATTCCCACATCGAAATATCTTTTGGGAAACTCCTTCTGAAATGCGTCCAGCCCTGTACCTTGAGGCATTGCAGCAGTAATGGCAATAATCTTTTCATTCGATTTGGCCAAATCTATAAGAGCCCGGCTAAAGACTTCTGTGTATGAAGGAATTTTACTTTTTTCTGTCTCTCCAGTCAAAATATTAAAGGGCGATGTTCCGTGAAACTTTATAGGTTCTCGCTCCGCCAGCGCATACCCTTTACCCTTCTTAGTAACTACATGAATCAGAACCGGGCCTTTCAGGTCTTTCACTTTCCCAAAGATTTCAATTAAATAGTGAACATTATGTCCATTAATAGGCCCCAGATAAGAGAACCCCATTTCCTCAAAAAGCATCCCTGGAAAGAGAAGAACTTTAAATCTCCGGACTACTCTGAGAACTGCAATGCCCCAGAAGGAGATTCTGGTCAAAAACTTTTTTACTCTCCTCTCCAATTTCTTAACTAAGCCTAAAGTCATCAATTTTGTCAGATATCCTGCCAGAGCTCCGACCCTATGGGAAATGAACATCTCATTATCGTTTAGAATTACCAGAAGGTCTTTACCAAGGTGTCCGGCATTATTGAGAGCTTCAAAAGCCATTCCTCCGGTCATCGAACCATCACCTATCACTGCCACCACCTTATGGTTGTTGCCAGATAAATCGCGGGCACAGGCCATTCCCAAAGCAGCTGAGATTGCAGTGGAACTGTGTCCCACGCCAAAAGCATCATATTCACTCTCTTCGGGACTAGGAAAACCACTTATTCCTCCATGCTGGCGGAGAGTAGAAAAATTGTCTCTCCTGCCTGTTAAAATCTTATGGGCATAGGCCTGATGACCAACATCCCAGATAATCTTATCCTGTGGGGAGTTAAAAACGTAGTGCAAGGCTATGGTCAATTCAACCGTCCCCAAACTGCTGGCAAGATGACCCCCCTTCCGGGATGTCACAGTAATTATTTTTTTCCTGATCTCCTCTGCAAGTTGGGGAAGTAACTCTTTCCTCATTAACCTGAGGTCGCTTGGTCGGTCAATTAATTCCAGTACTGCCATATCTTCTGCTTCCTCCGTAATTCTAAGAGCCCCCACTCAGGTAAGGAATGGTCATGGGTCCCTCTGGGAGAACCGCTATCCTGGCACTAGGCCCAAGATCTTTCTTTATCCTTGCCACTGTGCTTTCTATATCCTTAATAGGCTCAAGGTGGCAAGCTACCACTTCTCTTTCCGGAAGCTCTGAATAGAGATAGCCTCTTGCCTTAGTCTGAATCTTAGCCTGTATCTGGGCTTCCCACTGGTCAAACATGGAAAAACCCGGGGACTCGATTATCTTCAGTACCTCCTCTGGATTTTTACCCATCCGAAGAATGCGGCGGTAGTTGCCGTGTTCAGGAATCCCATCCGAGCACTCGGATACGCAGATAATGGCTCCGCCTTTCTTGACGATCTGACTTGCCGCCGACATTCCCTTTACTGTCTGGTATAAATTTAAGTCGAGTGGATAACCACTATTGGTGGTAATAACTAAGTCGAATAAATGGGGGACAGGACGCATCGCACCCTTCCGCACGAATTCCACGCCCTTCCGGTGTGCCAAATTCATCTCTCCCGAGAAGACACCAGTTATCTTCTTTTCCCTATTCAATGTAACGTTTATGATGAGACTAGGTTTGGTCATAAGGGCTACCTCACGAATCTCCTCCCAGACAGGATTTCCATAAGTAATGCCCCAGTTTGCCTTTGGGTTGTTCAACATATTGCCACTATGATTATGCATTACCGTCTCATCACCAGAGATACCGGGAAGTACTGATTTTGGGCCTCCCGAAAATCCAGCAAAGAAGTGGGGTTCAATAAATCCAGTCAGTATCTTAACATCGGCTCGAATGTAATCACCATTTATCCATATCTCCCCTCCAGTTCTCGTCTTTCCAAGATAGACCATTTCATCCCTCTTCTGGGCATCATGGTTAATAATTCTATAATTTCTAACAACTTCCTCACCGAGCATCTCAGTAAGTTCTTCCATTGTATTGGCCCGATGCATTCCAGTAGCATTGATCAAAACCACTCTATCTTTGCTGACACCGCCTAGCTCCTCCAAAAGCCAGGGAATAATCTTTCTATTGGGCACAGGCCGGGTTATATCGGAGAAGACAATAGCTATAGAATCTTTGGATTTAATCAGCTCCTTAAGTGGTGGACTCCCTACGGGGTGTTTCAAGGAATCAATAAAAGCTTTTCTCTCATCCGAAAGCCCTGGCACGAATTTCGGTTCAATAATCGTAAGACCATCTTCTGGTAGAGTAATTTCTAAACCTTTTTTTCCATACGCTAGCTTTATATTCACTTTTCTCTCCCGCACCAAGACAGTTTCTTACCTTTCTATAGGAGCAAAGTATAAGTTTTGCTTCCACTTCAGCAGAGCTTCGTTCTGTAGCCGCAACATTGAAAAGATAGTTTGTGAAGATCTTTTCCAATATTAACCAAAAAACCAGGAGGACATATTCCCTTCGGACATACTTCCATAGCGGTTTCACCCTGCCTCTTCCAGGCAAATCATTGTCCGACGACCCGAGGAGAGGAGTTTCGATTTGCCCCCTCGAGAGTCCGAGCTTTTTTCGGGTTAAGAATTTCCCCAGCGAGGAACAAACTATCTCTTAAGTCTACTGACCAGGTGGCTTAAAAAATCGAAACCGCCATATCTAAATTATATTCTGGATTTGACATAATAGTCTATTAATTTTTCGAGGATATCTGCTCTTTTTTCAAATATCTTCAGTGGAACTTTAGCACTTTTAATCAGCCTTTTCACTTTCTCTCTGGAAGCTTTTAAACCGTGAATTCGAGGATAAGTTAACTCTCTCTTCTCCTTCTTATCTAAGATGTCATCAGTAATCTGAAAGGCTAATCCGAAACTTCTACCATATTTGTCGAGCGCTTTCAACTCTCCAGTAGAAGCACCTGCCAGCATCGCTCCCACTCTTAATGCCACACTAATTAGCGTACCAGTCTTGTGCGAATGGATGTAAGCTAATTTCTTCTCCTTTTCCGCTTGTGTTCCTGAACTTAAAGATTGAATATCCTCCACCTGTCCCCCCAGCATGCCCTCCGTTCCTATAGCTCGAGTGATCTTTCCAATTACCTTTGCTTGAACAGCTCCATCTTCGGGGAATCTCATTCCGGATAAAACTTCAAAGGCTCTGGTCAACAATGCGTCGCCAGCCAAAATAGCCATAGCTTCTCCGAACTTCTTGTGACAAGATAATTTTCCCCGCCGATAGTCGTCGTCATCTATTGCCGGAAGGTCATCATGAATAAGAGAATAGGTATGGACCATTTCTATGGCGCAGGCAACAGGCAGGACAGCAGAGGCTTTCCCTCCACAAGCTTCTGCTGCAGCAATAACGAGAATGGGCCTCAGGCGTTTTCCCTTTCCAAAGACAGCATAGCGCATAGCCTGATGAATTATTGCTGGATATTTCTTGGGAGAAAGAAGGAGTCTATTTAAAGTAGACTCAATAGCAACTCTCTTTTCCTTTAAGTATTTCTCAATTGAGCAGCCCATCGGAGCAATTCTATTCCGTAGAACTCGGATTATCAGAGTTATTATTCTTCTCTTCGACCTCTTCTTCCAAATTGAACGGTTTTGCTACCAGCTCTGCCTTCTCAGATTTCGTCAAGATCTCAATTTTCTTTTTCGCTTCTTCGAGTTTCGCTGAACAGAATTTTGATAACTTTATGCCTTCCTCAAATAATTTCAAAGAATCCTCAAGAGACTTTTCTCCTCCCTCCAACTCTTGAACTATCTTTTCCAATCTATTTATTGCTTCTTCGAACTTAATCTCTTCCATTTTCCTCTCCTTTCAATTGTCTGGTCCTTCTATCTTTGTTCCCTCTGGCGTTTCAGTTTCTTCTACTGTACAAATTATTTCGCCCTGGTGTAGCTTAACTTTTACTCTATCTTTCATCTTAACTTGGGATGTTTTCTTCAAAACTTCATTTTCTGGCAATTTATAGGTGATGCTGTATCCCCTGGCTAAAATATTCAGCGGGGACAGAACATCTAACTTTCCAGCAATTGAATTTAACCTCTCTTTCTGGAAATCCAAAAAATGGGTACACTTTGAAACTATTTTCTCTAGATAGTAATCTATTTCCTGTTGAAATTGGGAGTATAGTTGTTCAGGATGGAGAAAGATTCCACTCTCCACAATGCGTCTGTGTTGGCTGGTGCGTTCATCCAATTCACTCTCCATCGACGATTTAATCTTAGAAGTCAAAAGCAAGATCTTCTTTTCCAACTCAATTTTATTGGTAACCACTAATTCCGCAGCGGCTGAAGGCGTGGGTGCGCGAAGGTCGGCAACGAAATCAGCAATGGTATAATCAACTTCGTGACCAACAGCCGAAATTACAGGAATCTTGGAGTTATAGATAGCCCGTGCAACAATTTCTCTGTTAAAAGGCCAAAGGTCTTCTAGGGACCCACCACCCCTTCCCACGATTAAGACATCCAGAGAGGGAAAATCTTGGTTAAGATAGGTTATTGCTTCCGCAATCTCGCCGGCTGCACGGTCACCCTGGACCCTGACTGGATGGACTAAAATATGTACATTGGCAAATTTGCGCTCAATTATATTCAAGATGTCACGGATTGCTGCTCCGGTAGGTGATGTAACTATGCCAATCTTCTGAGGTAACATGGGTATCGGTCTCTTGCGCGCTTCATCGAATAGACCTTCTGTTTCCAGTTTCCGCTTCAATTGTTCGAATGCTTGTTGCAATGCGCCTATCCCTATAGGTTCGAGACCGTAGACAATAATCTGGTATCTCCCACCTTTGACGAAGACACTTATCTTTCCTCTGGCAACTACCTTCATTCCATTTTCTGGCATAAACTCCAGTTCTCTAACCTGCCACTTATACATGATGGCGTTTATCTGGGCATCTTCGTCTTTTAAACTGAAATAGAGGTGCCCTGAGGAATGGAAGGTAAGATTGGATATCTCTCCTTCAACCCAAATCTCAGGAAATTCGCCTTCCAGGATATTCCTTACTATTTTATTTATCTCCGATACTTTATAAATCTTTCTAGGCTCTTCCACCTTTCACTCCCTATTCTCTTCTACTCTTCCCCCAAATGGTTTAGCAATTCTCCTTATGCTTTTTGCCTTTCCTGTCTTCTCATCGATTTCCACCACTGCTCCTGCAAAAACTAAATCATCTCTTGCCACTTCAAACCTGATCGGCATCTGGGTTAAATACTTCTTCAGGATAATCTCCTTCTTTATCCCGATGATTGAATCCAGAGGGCCGGTCATTCCTATATCAGTAATATAAGCTGTCCCCTGCGGAAGAATTCGCTCATCAGCAGTAGGAACATGAGTATGAGTACCTATTACCGCACTCACTTTACCATTTAAGTACCAGCCCATGGCAACTTTCTCTGAGGTGATTTCCGCATGCATATCCACAACGATTATCTTTGTCTGTTTACTGATTTCTTGTATGATCCTGTCAGCTGTACGAAAAGGACACTCTAGGGTAGACATATAGACTCTACCCATAAGATTTATAATACCAACTTTTATTCCATTACTTACTTGAATGATCGCCCAACCTTTTCCCGGGACTTCCGGCGGAAAATTTGCTGGTCTCAAGATATTCTCTTCTTCGATTATTTCTGAAATCTCCTTCCTTGCCCATACGTGATTGCCCATAGTAATTATATCGACACCCGTTGAAAATACCTCACCAGAAATCTTAGGAGTGAGACCGAAACCGCCTGCTGCATTTTCACAATTAGCAATCACAAATTGAATATTTTCCTCTCTTATTATCCTGGGGAGAATATTTTTCACTACCTGCCTACCCGGTTTACCAATTACATCAGCAATAAACAGTATTCTCACCTTGTCTCCTTCAAAATTTCAGATTTATTTAGTTATACGCACGAATTCAGTCTGTGCATAACCTGTTTTGCACGGTCAAAAGCACACTCACAAATGTTGCGTCTTATTTTGCGGTCTCGATGGCTCTCGTCTCTCTGATAACGGTAACTTTTATCTGGCCAGGATACTCTATTTCTTTTTCAATTTTGTTAGCAATTTCCCTGGCAAGATTTTGTACCATATTATCCTCCACATCTTCTGGTTCCACAATAATCCTTACCTCTCGTCCGGCCTGAATGGCATAAGCTTTCTCTACTCCTCGAAAAGAATTGGCTACGTTTTCCAACTTCTCCAGCCTCTTTAAATAGTATTCGAGCGATTCTCTCCTTCCACCTGGACGGGAAGCAGAGATTGCATCAGCAGCCTGCAGCAGCACTGCTTCTATGCTCTGAGCCGGGCAGTCTTCATGATGAGCAGCAATGGCATTAACCATCTTCGAGGATTCGTTATGTTTTCTTGCCAAATCTGCACCAATCTGGGCGTGCGTTCCCTCCACGTCGCGATCGATAGATTTGCCTATATCATGTATCAACCCGGCCCGTCTGGCAAATTTCGCATCTACGCCTAACTCACTAGCCAATACAGAAGCTATGTGAGCTACCTCTAAAGAATGCTGGAGAACATTTTGGCCATAGCTGGTTCGATATTTAAGCCTAGCTATTAACCTAATTATTTCCGGATGGAGACCTTGAACGCCGATATCAAATGCTGCTTGTTCTCCCACTGACTTCAGATGGATTTCCATCTCTTTCTTTACCTTTTCTACGACTTCTTCAATTCTTGCCGGGTGAATCCTGCCATCGGCAATTAGCCTTTCTAAAGCAACCCGTGCAATTTCCCTTCTGACGCCATCAAAGGCAGAAAGTGTAATAGCTTCCGGAGTGTCATCAATTATTAAATCTACTCCTGTGGCGTTCTCAAAAGCCCGAATATTCCTACCTTCCCGACCTATCACGCGGCCTTTCATCTCATCATCTGGCAGGGAAACTGTGGAAACCGTGATATCCGCAGTATGCTCCACAGCACAACGCTGGATAGCCTGACTTAAAATCC
>JBHIBS010000046.1:0-11621 GCA_046759165.1 bacterium
CAACAAGAAGACATCTGGTTGAGATGTTCTTTCCAATAGAAGATCTCCTGACTCACAAAATAATCAAAAAGTTGGGTAACTCGCCCCGGTACAGTCGGGGTTTTTCCCTTTTCTGTTTGCTGCTACTTCTTTTGGTAGTGTGGCTGCCAGAGAGTCTATGGTCCCCTGAATTTGAGTCAATGGTCTCCTCAACTCGCCGGAAATCCTAAACAGAAACTCAGATTTCAATTTATCCAATTCTTTACCGTTCATTAGCTCTCTCTAAATGTTTCTTGTTCTGTTCCAGCCCTTCACAGAGCTTTGCATTTTCAATAGCCAAACACCCGTTTGTGGCAGATATTGTTAATAACTTCGAATTCTCTCCTTTAAACTTTTCCAAACGGTTTCAAGCAGTTTGCCCAGAACCGTAACCGAACACATTGCCTTACTAACTTCATAAAGAGCCACGACCTCTTTTGAGTATACCCACCTCCCTCATTAGCCTCTATTTCTTCAGGCATCTTTTAACTGCTAAAGTCAAATCATTGATATCGAATGGCTTTCCAATATAATCATAAGCACCGATGCGCATTGCCTTAACCTCTGTATTTGTGGCTGCATAGCCTGTGACGATAATTACCTCTGTTTTGGGATATTTCTCTTTTATCCGTTTCAATAGTGTCAGTCCATCCATACCGGGCATTCTTAAATCGGCGAGTACCGCTTCAAAGTGCTTATCTCGCATCATTTCGAGAGCTCTCTGACCATCCTCCGCAAACTCTACCCAATAACCCTTTTTTTTGAAGAGTCTCTGACATACTTCCCTGGTTTCTATCTCGTCATCCACGACTAGTATTCTCTCTCTCGCCATTTTTCCTCCATCAAAATTTTAAATTTCATATCCCTTCTTTTCAACCGGCAAAATGACTCTGAAACATGCTCCCATACCTTCTCCTTCACTTTCTGCTCTGATATTGCCATTATGTTTCTTCAGTATCTCATAACTTACTGAAAGCCCCAATCCAGTGCCTTTCCCAACTTCTCTGGTGGTAAAGAACGGCTCGAATATTTGAGGTAAATTCTCTTTCTTGATACCTTTTCCAGTATCAGCGAAAGAAATCTCTACAGAATCTCCTCCATTTCCTAGGCCAGTAGAAATCTTTATTTCTCCTCCCTGGGGCATAGCCTGAATCGCATTGGTAATCAGATTGATAAAGACTTGCTCTATTTGAGGAATGCTTATTCTCAATTTGGGTAAGTTTTCCCCATACTGCCTAATTATCCTGACCTTCTCCAATAAGATTTGATTCTCACACAGGCTGAGAGTGGAATCAATTACTTCTCCAATGTCAGCAAACTCTAAATTGAAATCTTGCTGCCTGGAAAAAGTTAAAAGATTGGAAACAATCTTCTTACACCGCCTGCCGGCTTCCTCAATCTTTTTCACATCTCGCCGCCAGCCATTTCCTTCTGGAATCTCCTGCAGAAGTACCTGAGCGAAGCCTAAAACTCCAGATAGCGGATTGTTTATCTCGTGAGCAACTCCAGCTGCCAATCTTCCCACTACTGACATCTTCTCCACCTGGAGAAGCTGAGAGTGGAGAGTTTTTAACTCCCTATACGACTCATCTAAATCTTCTAACATATTGAGCATTGCGTCCTTATTCCTGGTAAGTTCTAAATTCGCTACTTTCAATTCAGAAATGAGCTTCTGAGTCTTTTTGATATCTTTAGCAACACCGATAATCCCTTCAATTTCTCCCTTAGGGTTTCTCATTACGGACCCGCTAAAACTAACAGGAATCTTTTCTCCCGACTTGGTTAAATAAGTAGTATTAAAATTCCTGATTTTACCACTCTTGATTAGTTCTCCTAATTTTTCTCTCCTGAAGACCCTTTCCCCTTCAGCAAAAAGTATACTCGCAGGCTTTCCAATCATTTCTTCTTTTCTATACTGTAAGAGCTCAAGGGTTGCTTGATTCACCATCTTAATTTTTTCTTCCCCGTCCAGGACAACCAAAGTGTCAATCATACTCCTGATTATGTTATTAAAGTAGTCTTTAGAAATAGTTGTTCTTTTTAAATCGCGAGCCATCCTGTTAAACGAATTTGCCAGTTCTCCAACTTCATCCCGGGAATCTGTCCTTATCATATAGTTGAGATTTCCTTTAGATATGGCTTTCGTTCCCTTTACTAACTGTCTTACAGGTCTGGTAATCCCCTTAGAAAAATAGTAAGCAAAAGAGGTAGTAAGTATAATAACTGCGAGCACCACGCCCAGACCAATGAATAAAGCTTTCCTTCTTGCAACAAGAATTGGTTTAAGTGAGTACCCCAACCAAAAAGTCCACTGTCTGCCATTCTCCCTTATATCCAATGGTGTAACTATTACTCCTATCTTCTCTCCAGTCTTGGGAAGAACGTCCTCTTTCATCAAAATGGTTCCTGTGGCCACAGCCTCATCGTCAATCCTCTTCCCCCAGACTTCTGCATCATCCGCTAAGTAGATTTCCCCATCCGGTTTGACTACTCTCCAGTAAATGATATTCTTGTTATCCTTAATCTTCTTAAGGAATCCAAAAGGCCACTGCTGTGAAAAGTAGCCAGACTGAACATTCACGGAAGTCAGCTCGGCAATGAGCTTGTTGTTTTCAGTCAAAATACCCTTCACCTGTTTCATCTCGTGAGTCATAAATATGAAGATACTCGGTATCGATATTCCAATGCCTAAACCAGCCATCAAAAAAAAGATCTTAATAAAAAGACTTGACCTTCTCTTGAAATCACGATTACCTGTTTTCCTCATCTCGCCATCCACTCCTCCCTGCATCATTTCCCTACTCTCTCCCCCTGGGGAAAGGGTTAAGGTGAGGGGAAGGTCATTTATTGCTAAACACAACCGCTGCACTTACCAGATTTCCATGTACATTTCCCACTCCGGGTAAGAAGCCCTGCTCTCCAAAGGTAAAAGTACCAATGAAAGGAGCACCCACCAAACCATCCTTAACCAAAAGTGGGATCTTTGGCCTCTCTTCTGGAGGTATAGCCCACATCGTGCCAGCGCAGGAGAAAGATATTCCGAACGCTATGTGTCGTGGAAGAATTCCTGCTCTTACCGTTGCCTGCAGGCTTGTTGTCCTTGCCCTGTTGAGGAGTAATTCCCAGCTACCCCGTATAAGAAAAATTTCATCTCCTTCCTTTACATTGGTATGCACCTCGAGAAATCTTTTGGAAGATCCAAATGGTGTAGGATGCATGGAAATATAGTATATTTCCCCGGTCTTTCCGCGGATAACTTTTGCCAGGGGATACAAAGCAGTCTTTGCTTCGATAGACACTTTCCCTTTTTCATTTTTGAGAACCGCAGTAAGCTCTCCAGATATCCAATTGTCGTAAACCTGGGCTGCTGGCTTGCGGTCTATCTCATAAATAATCCTCGCTTTAACTTTAGTAGCAATGCCACTCTTCTCCATTATCCGATATCCACTTTCAAATGCCCAACCAACTTTCAGGTCTGTATAGACTGCGGTCAAGACAACGCCATTACCGTATACACGACTATTGGCGAACTCTTTCCACTTTCCACTACCATCATCATCTCCAGCACTACCTCCAAATACAGGAACTCTTTTACCAATTAAATCCTTGATACCCAGAAGAATTTCTTCTTCTCTTCCTGGTGCTGCTGTCATCAAAACCAGTTTTGGGCGATCTCCGCTCTTCTTCCCTGCATTCTCAATTGCTTCCATAATTGCCTTCGTTCCGGCTTCCCTTGCCGATCTCGCCACTTCTAAGGATGCACCTCCCACTCCAAAGATTATCTTGGGAGAAGCTACAGCCAAGAGGGCCAATGAGCCGGATTTACCCACATGAAAACCACCTGGACTAAAGACCGCCCCGCAGGAAGTCCCGCCGTGGATTTGTACTCTGTCCCTAAAAAGCCTTCTTGCTTCCTGTAGAAGTTTCTTTGAATCATAGCCGACAGTAGAAAAGAGAAGGACATACTCGGGCTTTACCCCTCTCAATTGTTTCTTCACCATAGAAACTGCCTTCTTCATTGCTGCCCTTTCATTCTCTTCTGTGCTCCACCCATAACCAACGCTTACTACTGGTCTTCCTCTTTCTTTTGCCCATATCCCTGTAAAAATCGTGAACAGAAAAACTGCTATAGCAATAATTCCAAAAATTAATTTTTTCAATTTAATTTCACTCCTTATGCGTTTAATCTGCGCTTATTTCTCCCCCAGCCTCGCCTTCAACTCCTTTATCCTCTCCTTCAACTCTATCATTTTAATTTCCCTTCCGACCGCGATTTTCTGGAATATCTCCAAATCGCGCATTCTTTTCTTTAATTGATCTTCCGCCCTTTTGCGCTCGGTGATGTCCATAATCGTGCAATCAAAATAAGGGTTCTTTCCACTCCCATTGTACACCACCCTGGCCGTAACCGATCCCCAAAAAATAGTCCCGTCTTTCCTTCGTAATGGTAGTTCCACCCCATCAACCTTTCCCTTGGCTAAGAGATTGTCTGAAAACACCTTTCTATCCTCGGGGTTCATGTACACATCAGCCACAGCTATTTTTTTGAGCTCTTCCTCTGAGTCTAAGCCGAACATTTTGAAGTAGGTGGGATTTGCCATCAGAAATTTTCCTTTGGGTCCGGGTGTAGTTCTAAGAACCGCAATGGGTACGTTCTGAACGAGCGTGCGGTACCGCTGCTCAGATTCCTTCAGCGCTTCCTCCGCTCTTTCCTTTTCTTTCTTCGCGTTGTATCTCTCAATGGCCCTCTTAATAAAAACAGGTAGAGTCTCCTCATACGAAAAGTCCTTTAGGATATAGTCATAGGCTCCTTCCTTCATTAAATCTACCGCTGCCTTTTCACTTCCTGCAGCAGTAACTACAATAAAAGGTAAATCTTTGCCTTTATTCCTCATCTCTTTCAATATATCTAAGGCGCTTAAGCCGGGCATACGATAGTCGCAGAGAATTAAATTATAGTTTTCTTCAATTATCCTTCTTAAACCTTCTTGGGCTTGGTTTGCAGAATCCAACTGGTAGTCTTCATCCGCTTTCTCTAAAATCCTTTTAGTAAATAAGATATGGTCTGGGTTATCTTCAATTAGTAATATCCTTATAGACATATTTCCACTCCTCTTTTAAATAATATCTATCCATAATCATTTCTTCAATATCTCCTTCTTAAAAGCATCTTAATCCTCGCCAATAATTTATCTTTATCAAAAGGCTTAGTTACATAATCATCAGCACCAAGATCTAACCCCTTCAGTTCGCTTTCCTTATCTTTCTTTGCCGTCAACATCAATATGGGAATAATCGCCGTCTCAAGCCTTGATCTTAATATCTTCGTTGCCTCAAAACCATCCATCTCAGGCATCATAACATCCATCACTATTAAATCCGGTTTTTCGCGAAATGCACATTCAATCGCCTCCCTGCCATTTCCTGCCTTAACAACTTTGTACCCGGTATCACTCAGACGTTTCTCTAAAACTTTTAGAATATCCTCCTCATCATCTGCAACAAGTATTTTTGGTTTTTCTCTGACTTCCATAGATTTTTCAATAATATTAGCCTCTTCGATAACACTGGTGACTTCTGCAACCTCTTCTAACGTGGTTACGCCTTTTGCCACTTTTTCGACTCCAGATTCAGCTAATGTCTTAAGTCCCCTCTTTTTTGCTTCTTTAAATATTAAATCCTCTTGAGACTTATTAGAAATAACACTTCTTATTTTTTCATCAAACTTTAATATCTCAAAAATAGCAATCCTGCCAAAAAAACCGCTAAAATTACACCTTTCACAGCCCTTGCCTTTATAGAATTTTTTTATGCCGAATTCATTTATATAAATCCTGAACTTATCTATCAACTTTTTATCGGGGATATCTTCCTCTCTACAATGAGGGCATATAAACCTAACCAACCTCTGGGCAACAATTAAAATAATAGAAGAAGCTATCAAGTACGGCTCTAATCCAATATCTAACAATCTGGTAATTGTGGAAACTGAATTATTTGTATGCAGTGTCGAGAAGACCAGATGCCCTGTCAAAGAAGCCCTGAAGGCGATCTCGGCTGTCTCGTTATCCCTTATCTCTCCAACCAAGATTATGTTGGGGTCTTGTCTCAAAATGCTCCTCAACCCATTGGCAAAAGTGACATCTTTTACAGGATTGATCTGTATCTGATTAATACCATTTATTAAGTATTCTATCGGGTCCTCAATGGTAATGATATTTTTTGTCTCGCTTTTTATAAAATTTAATGCCGCATAAAGGGTTGAGGTCTTACCAGAACCTGTAGGGCCGGTGACCAAAACCATCCCCTGAGGTCTGTTGATTGCCTCTACAAATACATTCAGTTCTCCATGCTGGAAACCAATCTTATCAAGCTCGATTCTGGCTTCCTTTGTATCTAATATCCTCAATACCACTTTCTCACCGTAAAATGTGGGTATTGTGGAAATTCTTAAATCGATCTTTCTTCCATTAACTAATATTCTGGCCCTGCCGTCCTGGGGTTTTCTGGTTTCGGCGATATTCAGCTCTGCCACGATTTTTATGCGCGCAGTAAGACGAGCGTGGAGGTGTTTTGGGATTTTCATAATATTCTTCAAATCACCATCTATCCTATATCTTACCTCGACGAAATTCTCCTGAGGCTCAATATGGATATCGCTTCACCTGCCCCTTACCGCATCGCCTAATATAAGATTGGCTAATCTTACTACCGGTGATCGGTTACCCTTAAGCGTCTCAGCTTCAAAGACCTCCTGCTCTGCTTTGGCTTCTCTAACTAATTCAATTTTAGTATCATCTACGATATTCTTCAGGAGATCATAGAGGGTATCGTCTAACTGATAGTACTTCTCAATGAAATTAGCGATATCGCTCTTTGTGCTCAAGATAGGCTTTATCTTCATATTGGTCATAATCTTGATATCGTCTAAGGCTATGATATCCTGAGGATTACTCATTGCTAACAAAAGCGTGTCTTTTTCTTTGCGCACAGGGAAGATCCCATAGCGCTTTGCTACATCACAGGATATTAACTTTGTAGCCGAGGGGTCTATCTCTTCTTTGCCTAAATCCAGAACGGGCATATCGAAAACTTTTGACGAAATCTTGATTAAATCTTCCTCCTTGATAAAACCCATTTCGACCAATAATTCCTGAATGGGCTTTTTAGCGCCAACTTGCTTATCTTTGGCATCGTTGAGTTGTTTTTCGGTTATTAAATTTTCTTTAAGAAGCACATTTAGAAACGCATTTGTCTCAACAGACACTCCGAATCTCCTATTTCTTTAAAATATTTTGGATGGTTGTTATCAACGTATCGGGCTCATATGGTTTCTCCAAATACGCCTCAACACCTTTATCTATAACCTTCTTTTTATATTTCTCGTCCTTAATACCTGTAAGAACAACGATGGGGATTTCTCTGGTATGTCCAGAGAGCCTTATATTCTTCAAAACCGTCAAACCATCACCTGCAGGTAACATCAAATCCAGAATAATTAGATCGGGATTCTCTTTATGGGCAAACTCCACCCCTTGATATCCATCACTGGCAACTACACTTTCATAATCAGCGCTCTTTAACCTGGCCACTAATAGTTTTGCCACGTCTTGTTCATCTTCAATTATTAAAATCTTCTTTTTATCCATACAAGCCCTCTAATGTCGTTTGCTTCCCTCGCTTCCCAATCGCTTATTTATCCAATATTTTTTTACCTTATTTAACAATTCTTCTGATTCAAATGGTTTTATTATGTAGTCTTCTGCACCAAATTCTTTTATTTTGTCTGTTATTTTGTCAACCATACTTGCGGTCAAGAATATCACCGGAATTTCTTTGAAATTATCATCTGATTTTAGCCTTTGGCAAACCTCGCAGCCATCCATCACCGGAACTCTTAGATCAAGTAGGATTAAATCTGGTCTTTCTTTTCTTGCCAACTCCAGTCCCGTTTTGCCATTTTCTGCAGTTATAATCTGGTATCCAGCTTTTTTCAATCTGAAAACGACAGTTTTCGAGATATCTGGTTCATCATCTACAAGCAACACACACTTTCTCTCGCTCATATCTGGTTTCTCTTCCGGCGCCTAATACAGTATACTATTTTAACACTATTTCCTCAAAAGCGCTTTTACTTTCAACAAAAATTCCTCATTATTAAACGGTTTTATAATCCAGGGTAAGGCCAATTCTTCTTTGTGGTTTTCTATTTTCGCAATCTCATCTGCATAACCTGATATAGCTAAAATAGGAATGCTTGCTGTCTCTTTATTACTCCTCAGCCGACCTATAACCTCGTAACCACTTATATCATTAAGTCTTATATCTAGCACTATCAAATCAGGCGTATTTGCTTGAGCTGCCTTGAGACCTTCCATTCCTTTTTTGGACCGCAGAATAATGTATCTGCTCTTTTTCAAAAACTTTTCGCAGATATCCAGGGTTACTTCCTCATCATCAATAACCAAAATTTTATATCTCCTTTTAGTCGGCAAGATGAATTTAAATTCAGAGCCTTTGCCATATTCAGATTCACCCCATATCCTCCCTCCATGCTGTTCTATTATCTCCTTGCATATGGCCAGTCCCAACCCTGTACCTCCAGTTTTTCTTTGACCAGCTCTTCTTAACTGTTGGAATTTCTGAAATAATTTTGGCAAATCATCTTTTTTTATGCCTTCTCCAGTATCTTTAACACAGACTTGTATAATATTCTGTTCCTGGTCTTTAGTACTTAAAACAGTTATCCCACCAGTTTCGGTAAATTTAATTGCATTGCTTATTAAGTTGTTGAGCACCTGACTTATCCTATCGAGATCGAATTCTATCCTTGGCATATTAGAATCTAACCCGGTTCTTAAATAAAGACCTTTTTCTCCTGCTACCGCTTTCTGAGTATTTACTACTTCATTTATTATTTCATTAATATCACATCTCTGTATTTTAAAAACCATTTTTTTCGACTCTACTTTTGAAAAATCCAGCACGTCATCAATAATGCGCTTTAACCTGTCAACATTTCTCTTGGCAATATTCAAAAATTCCCTTTGGTCAGCGTTTATCCCTCCAGCTGAGCCATCCAACACTATAGTGATACCTTCTTTAATAGCTGTTAGGGGAGTCCTCAGTTCATGCGAGACCATGGATGTAAATTCGCTCTTTATCGTATACATCTCCTTTAACTTTTCATTGGATTCTCTTAATTCTTTTTCTAATCTCTCCTTTTCTTTTTTTGCATTATATCTATCTATTGCCCTTTGAATAACTATAGGCAGGGTATCTTCATAAGACAAATCTTTGACTACATAATCATACGCACCTTCCTTCATTAACTCAACCGCGATTTTTTCAGATCCTGAGGAAGTAACAACGATAAAAGGCAAATCCTGTCCTTTTTCCCTCATTTTCTTTAGTACATCCAAGGCGCTTAAGCTGGGTAAGCGATAGTCACAGAGGACCAAATCGTAACTTTCTTCGATTATCCTCCTTAATCCCTCTTCGGCTTCCCTTGCAGAATTCACCTGGTAGCCTTGGCTTGCCTTCTCCAAAACCCTTTTGGTAAGCAAGGCATGGTCTGGATTATCTTCAATCAGCAGTATCTTCATTGGTATAAATTGAAACTCCTTTTTATTCTATACACAGATTCTAAAAAACCTGCCTGACTTCATCAATCTCTATAATCTATATTGAATCACCGTAATCAAAGTTTACTCATTTTTCCAGTGGAAACTAATTATTCTAACCCATCAGGGGAAGCAATGTTCAGCAATCCCCAATACAGGCTTATTTGTTTGACCGCTTCCACGAATTTCTCAAACTCAACCGGCTTCTGGATAAAGCTATTACAACCACAGTTATAGCTTCTTATTATATCCTCATCTCTTCTGGATACAGTCAGCATTACAGTAGGAATCCTTCTTAAATCGGAGTCTTCTTTTATATTCTTTAGAACTTCTAGGCCGCTTACCTTGGGCAGATTTATATCTAATAGTATCAGTCCCGGTCTGGGTGCAGCCGTAGGATCTTCGTATTGACCTTTGTGTCGCAAGAAATCTAAGGCTTCCTGTCCATCCCTTAGTATCCAAAGTTTATTAATTATCTTTGCCTCTTTTAAGGCTCTTTGTGTTATCTGGATATCATCAGGATTATCTTCAACCAGCAGTATCTTAGTAATCTTATGTTCTTCTGCCATTTTAACACCTCCTTAAATCACTGATCATCTGTGTGTTTCTTAACCCATCCTTTCTTGTTCTTCTAACGCCTTTCTAACCTCCTCTTCGGCTACCAGTTTCTTTTCTATTAGAATTTCACCGATCTTTTTCTTACCTAAAATAAGCTCTTTTTTCATAGGTATAGTAAAATAAAATGTTGAGCCTTTCCCTATTTTGGACTCCACCCATATCCTGCCTTTGTGCATCTCTACTATCTTTTTTACTATTGTCAGGCCTGCTCCAGTTCCTTCCCGATCTTCCCTTTTTCCCAGCCTTTGAAAAATTTCAAATATCTTATCAAAATATCGCTCCTCTATTCCTGGTCCATTATCCTTAACATAGATCTCGTAAAAAATACTTTTTTGGCTACAGCCGATTTCTATGCATGGTCTTGCCTTATCATTGAACTTGATGGCATTGGAAATTAGATTGACAAAGACCTCTGCTAATCTTACGTGGTCACAAAATATCTTCGGCAATTTATCTCTAACGACAACCTCGACATTCTTCTGTCTTATTGCATATTCAAGCCTGAGCTTAGCTTCATTTATGAGTTCTTCTATTTCAACTTCCTCAAGGGGATTTTTTCTTCTCTCAAGGCGTGAAATCTCGAGGAGGTCTTCAATAAGATTTTGCATCCTGCCGGTATTCGCCCTTATGCGTTCAAGATAATTTCTGCCTTCCTCGTCTAATTTGTCTTTGTAATCATCCCGTATAAATTTAGAGAAGGCATCAATAGACCTTAATGGCTCTTTTAAATCGTGTGAAATAATATAGGTAAAATCATCGAGTTCCTTATTTATATTTTCAACGGTGTTCTTTTGCTCTTCTAAAATTTGTTTTGATTTCACAAGGTCTTCAGCTACATTCTTTATTGCCTTACGCGAATCCTCTACCTCCTTTTTTTGCTTCTTAAGCAATGCCTGACCTTCTTTCAGTTCTTTGATTAAGGTCTCCCGTTCCTCCTCTATTTTCTTGCGCTCGGTGATGTCTATAATCGTGCAATCAAAATAAGGGTTTTTTCCATTCTCATTGTACACCACCCTGGCGGTAACCGATCCCCAAAAAATAGTCCCGTCTTTCCTTCGTAATGGTAGTTCCACCCCATCAACCCTTCCCTTGGCTAAGAGATTGTCTGAAAATGCCTTTCTATTCTTGGGGTTTATGTGCACATCAGCCACGCTTATTTTTTTGAGCTCTTCCTCTGAGCCTAAGCCAAACATTTTGAGGTAGGTGGGATTTGCTATCAGAAATTTTCCTTTGGGTCCGGGTGTAGTTCTATAAACCCCAATGGGTACGTTCTGAACGAGCGTGCGGTACCGCTCCTCGCTTTCCATTGTTACCCTTCTCCACTTTTCCAATTCTTCTAATTTCGACATAAGTTCATTTCTC
>JBHIBS010000047.1:0-11591 GCA_046759165.1 bacterium
TCCTTCTACATTCTTTGATATATTCATATCCTTATAAGTTGATAAGTAACTATTGCCCATCCCCTTAAATTATCAACTTAAAACTTATCGAGTTATTCTTATTTTAGACTACTTCAATAATTTTTCTGGTAATCTCCTCTGGAACTTCCTCATAATGGGAGGGCTCCATACTATAGGTTGCCCGACCTTGCGTTATGGACCGTAAACTGGTAACATATCCGAACATCTCTGCCAGGGGCGCAAAACCATCTACTATCTTCATTTGACTTCGCCTATCTATCTTTGTTATTCTTGTCCGGCGAGTGTTAAGGTCGTCAAGCACGTCTCCTAAATACTTCTCAGGCACCACGACCTCCAATTTCATCACCGGTTCTAATAGAACAGGGGAAGCCTTCTTCATTCCATCATGTAGAGCTATGGCAGCAGCGTTCTTAAATGCCAGCTCAGAGGAATCCACCTCATGGAAACTACCATCCACTAATGTCACTGCCAGGTCAACCACTGGATATCCAGCCAGCATGCCAGCTTCCATTGCTTCACGAACTCCCTTCTCTACAGAAGGAATGTATTCTTTGGGAATTCTCCTTTCCTTTACCTTGGCAATAAACTGGAATCCAAAGCCTCTTTTCCGGGGCTCCACTTCTAAGAGAACATGCCCATACTGCCCATGACCACCTGTCTGCTTGATGTATTTCCCTTCCTGTTTAAAAGGCTGAGTGATAGTCTCTTTGTAAGCTACCTGGGGCTTGCCCACATTTGCTTCAACTTTGAACTCCCTCAACATCCGATTGACAAGAACCTCCAGATGGAGTTCTCCCATGCCGGAGATTATGGTCTGGCCCGTCTCGCGATTGAGCCTTACTTTGAAAGTGGGGTCTTCATTTACCAAGGCATTTAAAGTTGCAATCAACTTCTGCTCATCACTTTTAGTTTTCGGCTCGATAGCCAGGAAAACAACTGGTTCAGGAAAATGCATGGGCTCCAGAATTATTGGACGATGCTGAAGACAAAGGGTATCTCCAGTAATAGTATTCTTAAGCCCCGCCACTGCGGCAATATCACCGGCATATACCATCCCGATGCCTTCTCTATGGTTAGCATGCATTCGCAGAATACGACTTATTTTCTCCCTTATATCTTTAGCAGCATTATATAAATAGGAGCCTGCTCTTAGTGTCCCCGAATAGACACGAAGAAAAGTCAATTTTCCCACATAGGCATCAGCCATTATCTTAAACGCTAAAGCGCAGAAATCCTCTTCATCGCTGGGTTCTCTCTTCTCCTCTTTTTGGGTCCGAGGATTAACCCCTGATATGGCTGGTAAATCTTTTGGGGAAGGCAAATAATCCACCACCCCATCTAAAAGCATCTGAACTCCCTTATTCTTCAGCGCCGAGCCGCAGAAGACAGGCACTATCTTAACCGCAAGCGTTGCCTTGCGGAGAGCTCTAATTATCTCATCACTCCCTATCTCCTTAACATGGATGTATTTCTCCAAAAAGCTCTCATCCATTTCCGAGAGAGCCTCCAGGAGCTCTTCCCGATACTTTCTTGCCAAGGGAAGAAATTCCTGCGGAATATCTATCTCCTCATAAGTTACTCCCAAATCCTCTCCCTTATAGAGTCGAGCCTTCATCCTGATCAAATCGATGACTCCGCTAAAATCCTCCTCTTTACCAAGAGGTATTTGCACCGCATAAGCTTTTGTCCCTAACCTCTCCCTCATCCTATCTACTACCCAGAAGAAGTCACTCCCCACGCGGTCCATCTTATTGACAAAAGTTATGCGGGGAACACCGTATCTATCTGCCTGCCGCCAAACTGTCTCTGACTGGGGCTCAACCCCCTCCACCCCGCAGAAAATCACTATGCATCCATCCAGTACTCTCAAAGACCTCTCCACTTCTACGGTGAAATCGACATGTCCAGGAGTATCAATAATATTTATCCGGCAATCCCGCCAGTGGCAGGTAGTCGCTGCCGAAGTAATTGTAATACCTCTCTCCTGCTCCTGCTCCATCCAGTCCATTGTTGCTGTGCCTTCGTGCACTTCGCCCATCTTATAAATCTTTCCAGTATAATATAGAATTCTCTCAGTAGTTGTAGTTTTGCCAGCATCAATATGGGCAACAAGTCCTATATTCCTCACCTTTTCTAACGGAAAATCTCTCTCCATAATCAAACATAGCCTAAGAGCTTGAGAGTCTAAAAGCCCAAAACTCTAACAGCCCAAGTTCCCTTCCAATTAATTAATTCAGTCTTTTAGCCTAGGAACTTCTAGGCTCCAAGACTGCAGTATTTACCAGCGATAGTGAGCAAAAGCACGGTTGGCCTCAGCCATTTTGTGAAGGTCTTCCTTCTTCTTCACCGCCAGGCCTTCATTATTTGCAGCTGCAACTATCTCCTCAGCCAGTTTTTCGGACATAGGCTTGCCCTTTCGTAGTCTGGCAAACTGGGTTATCCAACGCATTGCTAAGTCGACCGACCGTTCCTGTCTTACCTCAACCGGAACCTGATAGGTGGCTCCACCAACCCTTCTTGCTCTTACTTCTAAGGCAGGCTTCACATTACTTACAGCTTTATTGAATGCGTCCATGGGGGAAAGGTTAAGTTTCTTTCCCGCAGTCTGCAGAGCCTGATAAACAATCTGTTGAGTTACCTTCTTCTTTCCCTTTAACATTATCTTATTTATAAATTTAGCTAAAATCGAACTGTTGTAAATATGATCTGGCTCTATTTCTCTTCTTCTTACTTTTCCTTTCCTTGGCAAGGGCTGAACCTCCTGTTTAAGCCGGCTGTGTTGCAGTCTTTACTCTCTTTGTACCGTATCGCGAGCGCCCTTTTCTTCTGTCGATTACCCCGGCAGTATCTAAGGTGCCCCGCACTACATGGTAACGGACCCCTGGCAGATCCTTCACTCTTCCCCCTCGAATCAAAACTATGGAATGCTCTTGCAAATTATGTCCTATCCCTGGTATATAAGCAGTCACTTCCATGCCGTCACTCAGTTTCACCCGGGCCACTTTTCGCAGTGCTGAATTGGGCTTCTTGGGTGTCGTAGTATAAACACGAATACAGACTCCTCTCTTTTGAGAACACCCGCCTAAGGCGGGTGTCTTTGCTTTCTTCTTGATCCTTCTTCTGCCTTTTTTTATTACCTGATTAATTGTAGGCATCTTTAGTCCCCCGTCTCGCCCCCCTTTGTCTCAGACTTCAGACATTATTGAGCTCTGTAGATGATGCTTTCAGCGTCAGGTTCCCAACACCTTTTGATAGTCAGACATTCCTGTCCCTGCAGGAATTAGCCTCCCTATTATGACATTTTCCTTCAATCCTTGCAAACTATCACTCTCGCCAGACAGACTGGCATTTGTCAAAACCCGTGTTGTCTCCTGAAAACTCGCAGCAGAGATAAAGCTATCACTAGAGAGAGCAGCCTTAGTTATACCCAAAAGAACTGGACGGTACTGAATGGGGCTTCTACGCTTAGCCCTAATCTTCTTATTTTCTTCTATAACTTTAGCTTTCTTAACTGTCTCTCCCACAAGAAAGCCGCTATTCCCGCTATCTTCGATGCGAACATTGGACAGCATCTGGCGTACAATAACTTCAATGTGTCTATCGTTAATTTTCACTCCCTGCAACCGATACACTTCTTGTATCTCATTAACTAAATATTCCTGTACCTCCTTATCTCCTTTTACCCTGAGGATGTCACGGGGATTGATTGGACCGTCGGTTAAAGGAGCTGCCTCCGCTACCCTGTCTCCCTCGTAAACAACCAGATGGCGGTCTGGTGGTATCGGATATTCCTTAGGTTCCCCTACATCGGGGATAACAGTCACCTTAAATGCTCCTTTCTTAGTACTCCCCAGTTTTACCACACCACTAATTTCGGAGATAACTGCACTGTTCTTGGGATTTCTGGCTTCAAATAGATCGGAGATTCTTGGCAGTCCACCAGTGATATCACGAGGCTTGTAATCGACTTGGGGAATCTTGGCCAGAACATCTCCTTGAGAAACTCCCACTCCGTTTTCAACCACAATGTGCGTATCAATGGGCAAAAGGTAAGTCGCCAATTTTTTTCGATTCTCATCAACTACTTCTATCCGGGGTCTGAGTTTCTCAGAACGGTAGGGAATAATTATCCTTTCCTTTAAACCTGTGTTTCGGTTTATCTCCTCGTGCAGACTTACACCATCAATAATATCTTCCAATCTAACCTTGCCAGAAACTTCGGAAATAATCGGCATGGAATAAGGATCCCACTCTGCCAGCAACTCTCCCTTTTTAACTTTCGTATTCTCTTTAACTTTCAAGCGCGCACCGTAAGGAACTAATTGATACTGCTCTTTACTTTGCCCTTTTAAAGGTCTAATACTTATCTCGCCATTACGACTAACCACAATCAGCTGTTCCTGTTTATTCTCTATTGTGCGTATATAATGGTATCTAACTACTCCATCATCTTTAGTTATGATCGATGACTTTTTCACAGGTCCTGTAGCAGTCCCTCCGATATGAAAGGTTCTAAGAGTTAGCTGTGTCCCGGGCTCGCCAATAGATTGTGCTGCCACGATCCCAATAGCTAAGCCAATTTCAGCCAGCTTTCCTGTAGTCAGATCTATGCCATAGCAGTTAGAGCAAATGCCATTTGTGGACTCACAGGTTAAAACTGAACGGATTCTAATTCGTTCGATCTCAGCTTCCTGGATTTTCTTAGCTATCTTCGGAGTGATTATCCGTCCTGCTTCTACAACGACCTCATCGGTTAAAGGATGGGCGACCCTATCAATGCTCATACGCCCCACAATCCGCTCACTTAAGGATTCAATAACCTCATCGCCCTCTTTTAATTCACTCACGCGGACACCATTCATTGTGCCACAATCTTCCTCACAGATTACAACATTATGGGCAGCATCGATCAGCCTGCGAGTAAGGTATCCAGCATCTGCGGTCTTCAGGGCTGTATCGGCTAAGCCCTTGCGTCCCCCGTGTGTGGATATGAAGTATTCCAAAACCGTGAGTCCTTCCCTAAAGTTAGATTCAATCGGAGATTCTATAATTTCCCCCACTTTGCCAGTAATTCTCTTTTCGGGCCTTGCCATTAACCCTCGCATACCGGCAAGTTGCCTGATCTGCTGAACGGAACCCCGTGCTCCAGATTCAGCCATAAGGTATATTGAATTGAACTTTGGATTCCCCTTCCTAGCCACCTCCAGCCCCTGGTTTTTCAACTCTATAAACATAGTATCCGCTATTCTATTGGTCACGCTGGTCCAGATATCAATGATATTATTATACCTCTCCGCCTCAGTAATTAAACCCTGGCTATAATTTGATTCAATCTTCTTCACCTGAGTTCTGGCCGATTCCAACAACTGTTCCTTTATCTGAGGCGTTCTCATATCATCGATGGAGATGGTAATTCCAGATTTGGTAACATATTTAAAACCCAATGCTTTTATCTCGTCGAGCAAAGCCAATGTCCTATAATTGCCCAGTCGGTGGAAACACTTCTGGATTAAATCTGCCAAGCTCTTCTTATCAATTACTGTATTGACAAAACGAAGTTCCTCGGGGATGGCCTGGTTGAATAGAATTCTGCCCACAGTCGTATAGTCTTCCCAGCTGTCCCAGTTAATGAAATCTTCTTTTCCCCAATCCTCCCGTTCTCTAATCTTATTGATTCCTCTCACTTTTATCCGGGCGTGAAGGTCAACCTCACCCTCCTCGTAGGCTACTATAACTTCATTCACACTGGCAAAGATTCGTCCCTCTCCTTTTACTCCTTTCTTCTCTTTAGTCAAATAACAGCACCCTAAGACTATGTCCTGTGTGGGCGTTACAATGGATTGCCCATTAGCTGGAGAAAGAATATTATTTGCTGCTGACATGAGCACCTTTGCTTCCATGCAAGCCTCAGCAGACAAGGGCACGTGCACTGCCATTTGGTCACCGTCGAAATCAGCATTGAATGCTGCGCAAACCAAAGGATGTAATTGGATTGCTTTGCCTTCGACCAGCACTGGTTGAAAGGCCTGAATTCCTAACCGATGAAGGGTAGGGGCTCTATTAAGTAGAACAGGATGGTCACGTATGACCTGTTCCACAATATCGAAAACCACTGGGGTCCGCTTTTCCAGCTCCTTTTTAGCGCTCTTCAAAGTTGTCACGTGTCCCTGAGCGATTAACTCATTTAAGATAAAGGGCTTGAATAATTCTAGAGCCATCTCTTTCGGCAGGCCGCACTGGTGTATCTTCAGACCGGGGCCAACGACGATAACAGAGCGACCAGAATAATCGACCCTCTTCCCAAGCAAATTCTGGCGGAAGCGCCCCTGTTTCCCTTTCAGAATATCTGAGAGAGATTTCAATGGCCGATTGCCAGGACCATTAACTGTCTTACCCCGAGCTCCGTTTTCAAATAGAGCGTCCACGGCTTCTTGAAGCAAGCGCTTCTCAGAATGGATCATCACTGCGGGGGCCTTGAGATTTTCAATATGTTTTAACCTATTATTCCGATTAATTATTCTCCTGTATAAATCATTCAAATCAGAAGAAGCAAACCTTCCTCCTTCCAGAGGAACTAATGGTCTAAGTTCTGGCGGAATCACCGGAATACAGTCGAGGACCATCCACTCCGGTTTGTTCCCTGATTTAATAAAGCCATCGACTATCCTCAGCTGTTTCACCATCCTTGTCCTAGTAGTTTGGGCTATCTCTTCCTTTATTCTTGATCTCAAATCCTCGGCCATCTTAACCAAATCTACTTCTTTAAGCATAGTCTTTACTGCCGATGCTCCTATCTCTGCCTTAAATGCCTTCTCACCATATTCTGTTTTGTATCTCTCATATTCTTCCTGTGAGAGAAGTTGCTTTTTAAACAGGCCTGGCACTTTCCCAGGATCAATTACAACGTAAGCGGCATAATAGATAATTCTTTCCAAATCTCCCAGCTTCATATTCAAAAGCATCCCAATTCGAGAAGGGGGTTTTCTCAAAAACCAGATATGCGCAACCGGTATCGCCAATGCTATATGTCCCATTCTTTCCCTTCTCACTTTAGCCTCTGTAACTTCCACTCCACAACGATCACAGATAATTCCTTTATGTTTGGACCACTTATATTTCCCACAACTACATTCATAATCCTTAACCGGCCCAAAAATTCTCTCGCAAAATAGACCCTCCCATTCTGGCTTGAAAGTGCGGTAGTTGATCGTTTCTGGCTTCTTAACTTCGCCATAAGACCAGCCTCTTATCTGTTGCGAAGAAGCTAAATGTAGCTGTACCGACCTAAAATCCGTGTAGTCCAATTTTTCTCTAAATTTTTTTATTCTCGCTTTCTTAACCAATTTGGCTCACCTCTAAAATTCAGAACTACAAATTTGATTTTTATTTCTGGAGTTCCACACTCAGACCCAAGGCCTGAAGCTCCTTTACCAATACCTTAAACGATTCGGGCACTCCTGATTCCTCTATCGATTCTCCTTTCACAATCGCCTCATACATTTTGGTGCGGCCAGTGACATCATCACTTTTCATGGTCAAAAATTCCTTTAAAGTATAAGCTGCGCCGTATCCCTCTATTGCCCAGACTTCCATCTCCCCAAACCTCTGGCCACCAAACTGTGCTTTCCCGCCCAAGGGCTGTCGGGTAATAAGTGAGTAAGGACCAATAGAACGAGCATGAATTTTATCTTCTACCAAATGTGCCAGTTTCATGATATACATATATCCCACCGTAACTTTCTCCTCCATAGGCTCGCCGGTCAGGCCGTCATAGAGGGTAATTTTACCATCCTCAGGAAGTGCTGCTTGCTTCAACCTACCTCTTATATCTCTTTCCCTCGCTCCATCGAAGATGGGTGAAATCATCTGCATGCCCAACTCATGGGCGGCCCAGCCCAGTTCTGCCTCCAAGATCTGTCCCACATTCATACGGGAAGGAATGCTCAATGGGTTCAAGACTATATCCACTGGACTCCCATCGGGCAAATACGGCATATCCTCAATAGGTAGAATGCGTGCCACGACGCCTTTATTTCCATGCCGGCCCGCCAACTTATCACCTGCGGAGATCTTCCTCTTACTTGCTATGAAAACCTTCACAAGTCTGTTAACTGTAACCGGTAGGTCGTCCCCTTGATGGAGACTCTCCTGTGCTCTCTTCTTATCCTTCTTAAGCTCTTCTATTTGGAATTCAACTAATTTATCGATTTTCTCTCTTTCTTCCTTAGTTAACTTCTTCACACCGCGAAGTGCCTTCCTCCTCTTTTGCCTCAGATCGGAAATCAGTTTACTATATTTCTGGTCCACGTCCCTCGAAATCTTTGCCTCTCGATCCTTCGAAATTTTCCCCTTACGTGTAAAAACCTGGACATCTAAGACCTTGCCCTCTACCCCAGGAGGGACCCTCAAGGAAGCATCTTGAACTTCCTCAGCTTTCTTTCCAAAAATCACCCTTAGTAACCTCTCTTCCGGAGTAGCCCTGGTCTCGCCCTTTGGAGTAACCTTCCCCACAAGGATATCTCCAGGATAGACATAGGCTCCAATATGAACTATACCGTTGTCATCTAGATTCTTCAAGGCCTCTTCTCCCACATTAGGAATATCTCGCGTTATCTCTTCTGAACCTATTGTTAAATCACGGGCATCGACTTCAAATTCTTGAATATGAACTGAGGTGAAAATATCATCACTGACCAGCCTTTCACTAATTAAGATTGCATCTTCAAAATTGTATCCACCCCAGGACATAAAAGCCACCAGAACATTCTTGCCCAAAGCAAGCCCTCCATGACAGGTAGCCGGGCCGTCAGCAATTACTTGACCTTTCCTGACATGGTCACCTACCTTAACAGTCGGAATCTGATTTACACATGTATCCTGGTTACTCCGCTTATACTTTTTCAAATGGTAAATATCTATAGGCCTCTCTTCACTTTTGCCATCTTTGCCACACCAAACTATAATCTCATCCGCGCTCAAGCTCTCCACCCGACCAGCCCGCCGAGCCGTCACCACCACTCCAGAATCCCGGGCTACAGCTTCCTCAATGCCCGTAGCGACCAGCGGTTCCTCACAAGTAAGAAGAGGAACCGCCTGCCTTTGCATATTGGAACCCATCAAGGCGCGATTAGCATCGTCGTGTTCTAAAAAGGGAATTAATCCGGCCGAGGCACCCATAAGCTGTTTCGGTGAGATGTCCATAAAATCTATCTCTTTTGGGGATACCAGAGAAAAATCTCCCCGACAGCGCGTGGCTACAAGGTCTTTCTTAAATCCGCCTTCCTCATTTACGGGAGCATTTGCCTGAGCAATTACATACTCATCCTCTCGGTCAGCAGTGAGATACTCAATCTGGTCGGTCACTTTTCCCCTGACTACTTTACGGTAGGGTGTCTCAATAAGTCCATACTTATTGATCCGGGCGTAAAGTGATAGACTAGTAATCAAACCTATGTTTGGACCTTCAGGGGTCTCAATGGGACAAATCCGACCATAATGGGAATGGTGAACATCGCGCACTTCAAAACCGGCCCTTTTGCGATTCAGCCCCCCAGGTCCCAAGGCAGAGAGCCTCCTCTTATGAGTAAGTTCAGCCAGAGGGTTTGTCTGATCCATAAATTGAGATAGTTGACTGGTGCCGAAAAATTTCCGAATAACTCCTACCACTGGAGCAGTATTGATTATATCCCGGGGAGTTATTGCTTCATTACTTTGCATATTCATTCTCTCCCTAACCAGGCGAGCCATATGCGAAAGTCCAATTCTTATCTGGTTCTCCAAAAGCTCACCTACCGAACGGACACGACGATTCCCCAGGTGATCAATATCGTCCACTTCTCCACCAGTTCCATTATTTAAATCGACCAAGTACTTAATTGTGGCCAAAATGTCCTGCAGACAAAGGGTTCGCTCTGTCTCTGCGGGAATTTCCAATTTGTTGCTTTCCTTAGTTCCAAAATAGTAATTGTTGCGACAAATAGCCTCCTGTAGTCGAGTAGGTAATTCAGACCTCATCTTCTGCAGCACAGGAGACAGTTTCTTGTTTATCTTATAGCGCCCAACTTTACATAAATCGTATTTTTTGATGGTCCTAAACAACAAAGTATCAAAGAATGCCGTTGCTGACTCTTCCGTAATATACTCCTGTGCGCGTAGCCTGCGAAATATATCCAGTATTGCTTGAGCCTGCGATTTAATTCTGTCCCTTTTTAACGTTTCATGAATAGTTATATCATTAATAGTTGGATCAAATTTCAAGACCTCAACCTTCCCAATTTCTGCCTTCATTATTCTCTTTGCTAACTCCGAAGTAATCTGCTCGTTGGCCTCCGCTAATATCTCTCCGGTCTTTTTGTCGATTATATCGGAAGCAACGATCTTACCTAACAGAGATAAAATAATTTTTTCTGTATTATGTGAATTACTGGTTTTTAATTGAATAACCTCAGTGTTATAGAACACGTGCAAAATCTGCTGGTTAGTTTCCAAACCCAATGCCTTCAGGAGCACACTCGCTGGAAATTTTCTCTTTTTATCAATTTTAACAAAAAGTACATTATTGTTGTCGAATTCTAACTCCACCCAGGCTCCCCGATATGGTATAATACTGGCCATATAGAGCCTTTTACCATAAGATGAGATTTTTATCTTTTTGGTCCCCGGTTCCTGATCTTCTTCAAAGATGACTCCAGGCGAGCGGTGCAATTGATTGACCACGACACGCTCGGCACCATTAATAATAAAGGTTCCTGTATCGGTCATACAAGGAAGATTACACAGGTATACTGATTGCTCTTTAATGATTGGCTTTTGCCGGGTTCTTTTCTTGATAACTAACTTTACTCTTATCTTTAAAGGCATGGAATACGTTGTGTCTTTATCTATCGCTTTCCTCTTATCGTACTTAGATCCTTCCAAGATGTACTCCACAAATCCCAAAGATAGAGTTTGGTCAACATTTTCAATAGGGAAGATATCCAAGAAAGCCGCCTGAAGACCCTGCCTTTTCCTCTTTTCTGGCGGGACGTCCTTCTGCAAAAATTCTCTGAAGGAAGTCTTTTGCACCTCAATGAGATTAGGAATACTCATAATTGAGGGAATCTGTGCGAAATTTATTTTCCTTGCCAAGTTAACCGACCTCCTCATTTTATAATTTCTCATTTAATTTCTACTTCTGCTCCAACTTCCCTTAGTTTATTTCCGATTTCTTCTGCCAAATTCTTATCTATCCCTTCCTTCAACGCCTTCGGGATATTATCTACCAAGTCTTTTGCCTCTTTCAGCCCTAAACCAGTAAGCTCACGCACAACCTTTATTACCTGAATCTTCTTTTCACCAGGTTTTGTCAAAATAACACTGAATTCAGTCTTCTCTTCAGCCTTAGAAGCTTCCGGTTGAGCTCCGGCTGCTACTCCGGCTGGAGCCAAAGAGGCAGCGCTAACTCCGAACTTCTCTTCCAGAGCCTTTACCAACTCAGACAATTCGAGCACGCTCATCTTCTCAATTGTCTGGATAATCTGGTCTTTACTTTTTCCAGTTACCATCTTTTATCCCTCCTTTACAAATTAACC
>JBHIBS010000048.1:0-11507 GCA_046759165.1 bacterium
GAACTCCTTGCTCGAGTTAAAACTGTCCTCCAACGTTCTTCCGGCAGAATTTCTAAAGAATGACGAAGGGTTCAAATCCTACAGATTCAAGACGCATTTCTCGGACTGAGTGAGAGCTAAAAAGGATGGAATTCTTGCCTAATGCCGAAGGAACGGCTTGCACCTTTACGGGAAATTTCCGCAGAGCAAAGATACTGAAAAGATTCAGCTGCCAAACCGGCGTAGCATTAGAAACGATAAATACAAATTAGCCATAATCGTTCAATTTTTGCTCAATTTTTCTTTAAGCATAGTAAATTCACAATACCACTGCAAATAATTTGTTGACTTTGATGAAATTATATGATATAAGTACTCCATCATATGAGGGGAAGGAAAAAATAAAAAAGATGACAAAGGGACAAATAGAGGCTAAAATAAGTGAAGCCATGATAAAGTTCGAAATGGAACACATGGGACGGGGACCGGAAGAAGCAAGAACTTATGTTATCAAAGATATGATTTTTATTCGGTTAAAAGGAGTTTTAACTACTGCGGAGAAACGATTGGCTAAGGATGTTGAAGGAAAATTATTAGTTAAACAAACAAGACTTCGATTATTAGAAAATTCTCGGAATATATTAGAGGAACTTGTTCAAAACATAACAGGTAGCCAAATAATTAGTATGCATACTGATATAAGCACTAAAACTGGGGAGAGAATAATTGTCTTTACCGTAGATAAAAATTTAGAAGGAAAAATTAGCTCTTAACTTTAACTGGGAAATAGTTTGACACTCATACGGCAAGCCTTAATGTTCAGCATTAGCGAATCAGAATGTGATTCTGCGGAGCAGGACGGTTGTTTTAATTTTAGCAAGAGGAAATCGAGCGATATGGGTTAAGCCCTGATGCTTAGTATAACCGGCATTCCTTTTGGACTTGACAATTATTTTTTACTTTGATAGACTACAATTAATTAGGTTTATGGAAGGCTAGACAAGAAGCGGCCTCCCGGTTTATCGGGAAAAAGCTTGTTGTAAAGCAGGCCAATATTTATAGTCCTGCTGTTAAAGGGGACTATGAGTGTTGGCTTTTTTTTATTTTATTAGAGAAAAAAGGAAAAGCTATGAAAACTCAAGATTTAAACGATGAAAATAGGGAGATCTGTTGTCCCCTTTTCAAAAACAAAAGGCACTGTTCATATATTGAAGAGGATGAAAGTGCAAAACCTCCTGAACGCAGACGGAAAGATTTCTGTAGAACTAAATGTGCGGTTTATAGAATACATTATAAATTGAAAAGAGAAAGGAGAATTTCCGCAGTGGAGAAAACAAAAGACCAGATCGAATTAGCAATTGGTAAGGAAGTGGGTAGATTCCTGAAGAAGCAGATTGGTGAAGTGACCGAAAATGTAACTACAAGAATTAATGATAACACTATTCTTGTGAGATTCGTAGGTGCGCTTTCTCATGCTGAGAGAAACTTAATACAGGATTTGGAAGGAGCTAAATTAATAAAAGAGTTGAAGGAAAAGTTAATCGAAGACATTAAACCACAACTTAGAAATATAATTAAGGAACTAACAAATGCAAAAGTAAACAACATTCATTCTGATATAAATACCGAGACAGGAGAAAGGATAATACTATTTTCACTTGATGAAAATCTGGAGGAGAAATTTAAGGGAAAATCATAAACTAAAATGGAGGTGAAAGTAAAATGGTGGGAAAAGAGACATACTTAAGTAGAGAAGGTTATGAGAAGTTAAGAGAGGAGTTGGAATATTTAAAGACTGTGCGGCGTAAAGAAATAGTTAAGGAAATAGAACAAGCAAGGTCATATGGTGATATAAGCGAAAATGCTGAATATGATGCTGCTAAAGAAGCTCAAGCCTTGAATGAGAAAAGGATTGCTGAATTGGGAGATAAACTCAGTCGTATCCGAATTATTGATGAAGAAGATATTTCCAAGGATGAAGTGCGCATAGGTGCGACCGTAAGACTTAAAGATTTAAACACAGGAGAAGAACTTCAATATACTTTGGTATCAGAATTAGAGGCAGATTTTTCACAAGGCAAGATTTCGGTAACTTCTCCTGTAGGCAAAGGGTTGTTAGGTCGTAAAGAAAATGAGACAATTGAGATTGAGATTCCCGCAGGAATTTTAAGATATAAAATACTAAAGATTTCAAGATGAACACAAAAGTTTTAGAAATTAATCTTAATAATATAGAGCCGGCCAAAATTAAGAAAGCAGCTAGGGTAATAAGAGAAGGTGGTTTGGTTGCCTTTCCCACAGAGACGGTTTATGGGCTAGGTGGGGATGCATTAAACCCTCACGCAGTAGTTAAAATCTTCGAGGCCAAAAATAGACCATTGGAAGGTCCTTTAATTGTGCATATTTCACAGAGAGACGATCTATTCAAATTGGCAAAAGATGTTCCCGATATGGCAATGGAATTGACCGATAAATTTTGGCCCGGGCCATTAACACTTGTTTTGAGGAGATCCGACATGGTGCCTGATATAGTGAGTGCGGGCTCGGATACAGTGGCGGTTAGAATACCTGATAATGAACTTGCCCTAACGCTTATTAAAGAATCGCAAACGCCCATAGCTGCCCCGAGTGCCAATCTTTTTGGCAGGCCTTCTCCAACATGTGCACGGCATGTTCTGGATGATCTTGATGGCAGGATAGATATAGTTATTGATGGTGGTATGACGTTCATAGGCTTAGAGTCAACAGTTTTAGATTTGGCACAGGAGCCTCCATATATACTGCGCCCAGGAGGGGTGAGCAAAGAAAAATTAAAAAAGATAATCCCCACGGTTGAAATTTACAAACAAAATAAAATTCTGTCACCGGGAATGTATCCTCGGCACTACGCTCCCGATGGAAGAGCTCGTTTATAAAAATCTCACTTCAAATGTCTTATTATTTTTAGAAGGAAGGAAGGACATAAGTAAGTTAATTGAAGAGACGGCAAGGTTAAGGAGATTTTTAGGATAAAAATATGAACAGAGCGATATTCTTAGACCGAGATGGAACAATAAATCAAGATTTGGGGGATATCTGCTCCAAGGATAAACTTGTTTTTATTCCCCAAGCTTTAGGGGCCATAAGGATTTTAAAGGGAGATTTTCTCTTGTTTATTATTACCAATCAATCAGGTATTGGTAAAAATATCTTTAGCGAAGAGGAATTTTTAAATTTGAATGATTACTTTCTAAATTTTCTTAAAGAAAGGAGTATTAAAATAGAAAAGGTTTACTATTGTCCCCATACAAAAGAAGAAGATTGTCTCTGCCGCAAACCCAAGCCATATTTTTTAAGAAAAGCAGAAAAGGATTATAATATTGATTTAAAGAAGTCTTATGTTATCGGCGACCACCCCCATGATATAGAGATGGCTCATAGGGCAAAAGCAGGTTCTATTTATTTATTAACTGGTCACGGTAGAAAGCATGTGCAGGAATTATCCATTAAACCAGATTTTATTGCCCATAACCTCTATGAGGCAGCGATTTGGATTATGGAAAGATCAATGATAAACCAACAAGGAGGTTAGCAAAGATGGATAAGAAGATTCTGGTAGGAATTGTTATGGGAAGTGACTCAGATTTACCGGTAATGCAGGAGGCAGCGCAAATTTTGGATAAGTTTGGTATTAATTGTGAAATCAATATTATCTCTGCCCATCGCACACCACTGAAAGCACATAAATACCCTTCTAATGCTGAAGCAAGAGGATTAGAAGTGATTATTGCTGGTGCTGGAGGAGCGGCGCATTTAGCAGGGGTGATTGCTTCTTTGACACATTTACCAGTAATTGGTGTTCTTATAGAGAGTCAAAGTTTGGGCGGAATAGATTCGCTTCTCTCTATAGTTCAGATGCCATCTGGAGTACCTGTGGCCACAATGGCTATCGGTAAAGCTGGAGCCAAGAACTCGGGAATTTTAGCCACACAAATTTTAGGAGTAAAATATCCCGAAATAAGAGAAAAAATCAAAGTGTATAAAGAAGAGATAGCTCAAACAGTTATAGAGAAGAACAAAAGATTATCCACAGCAAGAGAAGGCGGCTCTATCTCTGGTGGGAGAGCGGAGTAGGATAATGCAAAAGTCCCCTAATTATGGAGATTATAGAATTGAATTTAAGAATTTTCCCAATGGACATTTAGAGATTCGTTATTTTGATATTCCCCGAGATTCTTCTTATCGGTCCTGGAAATTGCCCAAAGAGGTGGTTAAGGAGTTAATTTCCTGGTGGAAGAGGCTAAGGAAGAATAAAAATATACGTTTCCCTATAAAGGAAAAGACAAAAATTTGTGAATTTACTATGTATACAGAAAATTATATTGAAATAAGAGAATTTGATAACCTTGGTCGTTATAAGATGATAGGCTTCAGTCTCCCAAAAGTTCTACTCAAGGAATTAGTAAGTTGGAAAAATAAGGAATCGTTATGATAGATAGACTAATTTCTGTGCCTAAAGCCACGGGCAAAGAAATAATTAACAGAAAAGCACAAGATTAAAAGGAGAATTAGAAAGGATTGCTAAATAAGCGGATGCAGCTCGTTTTGCTGGTGAAGGTTGTACTGATTCCAGAATAACGAGAGGTTACTGAAGTTAATGAAAGAAGTACCTCTTCATTTACGCCGAGCTACCTTCAAGTGTGTTATAGCTATTGCTACTCCACAGGGCGAAGTAGAAGTAACTAAAGGTAGTTGGAGAGGACTGATTAGAGTTAAGCCAGAAGGGAGTAATGGATTTGGCTACGACCCACTTTTTATTGTGCCAGAATATCAAAAAACTTCAGCGCAACTTTCACCAGAGGAAAAGAATAGAATCAGTCATCGAGCAAAAGCATTAAAACAAGCCAAACAAATTTTGCAGCAAAGGATAAAAAATGTTCAAGAAAATGTTAATCGTTAATCGAGGCGAAATTTCCTTAAGGATTATTCGTGCCTGTAGAGAGTTAGGAATTAAGACTGTAGCTATTTTTTCAGAGGCTGATAGAGAATCTCTTCATGTTAGACTTGCTGATGAATCAATCTGTATTGGTCCTCCACCAAGTAGTGATAGTTATCTAAATATTCCATCTATTATGAGTGCGGCAGAAATATCTAATGTAGATGCTATTCATCCTGGTTACGGCTTCCTTTCAGAAAATGAACATTTTGCTGAGATTTGTCAAGGGAGTGGTTTGGTTTTTATTGGTCCACCACACGATGCCATACGTGAAATGGGTGATAAAGCGGTAGCACGAGAGACAATGAGAAAAGCAGGAGTGCCTATAGTGCCTGGAGCAAAAGGGATTATAGAGGATGACCAGCAAGCGTTGAGAATAGCGGATAAAATAGGTTACCCGGTGATGATTAAAGCTTCTGCTGGTGGTGGTGGAAAAGGAATGAGAATAGCCTGTGATAAACAAAGTCTTCTTTCTTTACTTAAAATGGCTCAGACAGAAGCACTTTCTGCATTTGGTAATCCTGAAGTATATATAGAGAAATATATTGAACAGGCGAAGCATATTGAGATTCAGATATTGGCTGACCATCATGGAAATATTATTCATCTGGGTGAAAGAGACTGTTCGGTGCAGAGGCGACACCAGAAATTAATTGAGGAAACTCCTTCACCAGCAGTGAATAGGAAATTAAGAGAAAAGATGGGCAAAGCGGCAATTAAAGCAGCCAAGGCAGTGAAATATACCAATGCTGGCACAGTAGAATTCCTGCTGGATAAGAAAGGACACTTTTATTTTATGGAGATGACTACTCGAATTCAGGTTGAACATCCGATTACTGAAATGGTTACCGGTATAGATATAGTAAAAGAACAAATCCGAATTGCTGTTGGAACGAAGTTAAAATATTCACAAAAAGAAATTACAATGAATGGTCATACTATAGAATGTCGCATCAATGCTGAGGATTCCACTAACAGTTTTGCTCCTTCACCGGGTGTAATTACAGGTTATCTTGTTCCCGGAGGTCCGGGTGTTAGATTAGATTCTCATTTGTATAAAGGATATAAGATACCTTCAAATTATGATTCTTTAGTTGGCAAATTAATTGTCCATGATGTAAATCGCAAATTTGCCATCTTACGTATGAAACGAGCATTAAGCGAATATACGATTGAGGGAATAAAGACTACTATTCCCTTTCATTTAAAGGTTTTAGATACCGATGATTTCCAAAAGGGAAGGGTATATACGAACTTTGTGGAAACAAAAATTATTAAGATGGAGAAATAGAAAATGAGGATATTCGTCACCAGCGATATTCATGGCAATAAAGCATTAATTCATCTTGCTTTGAAAATAGTAAGAAAAAAACAGGTAGATGCGTTAATTATTGCTGGTGATATTGCTCCTAAAGGTTTTTACCAACTATTGAAGAAAAATTCAGGGTATAAGATTAGCTCTGTATTCCCTGTAAAAGACGAATTACTAATCAAGGGAAATGAGTTTGAAATAAAGAGAAGATTAGACCTGCTGGGATTCGTCGAACAATCTGGAAATTCATGCGAATTATCTGAGATTCAATCAAAACAAAAAGAGAAGTTAAAAGAAATATGTAAACTACTGCAATTGGCAAATATTCCTATATTCCTGTTAATCGGAAACGATGACCATATACCAAGTTCAGATTGGGATAAGGTTCTTGAAGATTTCGGAATACTTAATCTGAATTTAAAAACACACAATTTAGGTAGATGGCGGGTGAGTGGATTTCAGTATGTTTTACCGACTCCATGGAATACCAATAACGAATTGCCTGAAGAACAATTGGCAGTCATGTTGAGAGGTATAAAAAGACAGGTAAATGAACAGACCATTTTTGTGACTCACGGCCCCGCGAAGAATATTTTAGATAAATTAAATAATGGTCTATGTGCTGGTTCAACATCAATAAGAAAATTAGTTGAAGACAAGCAGCCGATCTTTCATATCTTCGGACATATCCATGACTCCTTTGGTCAAGAAAAAGTTGGCAATACTTTATGCTGTAATGTTTCTTGTTTATGGCTTGACCGAATTCTACGAGGATATATCATTGATTTAGATATCAATACTATTGAAAAAATTGAGCAACAAGTATTGCTCGATGAGTTGTGGTGAAAGAAGAGGATACTTTAATAATAGCGATTACCGATATTTTTTGGTCAAGAAATGGGAGATAGAGAGGTGAGAGTTAAATGAGAAACATTAAGCACATTAAAGATTTAGCTAGGCTTGACATTTGTCGAGAGAAACGTAGCGGTATACCGGAATTTATCCTCGCTGAAGGTAAAGAGTGGAAAGATGTGACAAAACTTATGATAAATATGGCAAAGGCGAAAGGTAAAGCAATCGCTACACGGGCAGATAAAAAATGTTTTAATGAGATCAAGAAAAGAGTTGCTCAAGGTTATCGACTGAAACATTATGAAAAGGCACGTATGGTAATCTTAATTAAAAGGGGATATAAGGAGAAAAAGTTTCGGGGAAAAGTAGGAATTATCGCTGCGGGTACTTCTGATATTCCTATTGCAGAAGAAGTGAGGGCGACCTGTGAACAGTTAGGCTGTGAAGTAATTTATGCCTATGATGTAGGAGTTGCTGGTATGCATCGACTTTTCTCTCCTTTAGAAAAGATGTTGAGAGAAGAAGTAAGTGTTATTGTTGTTGCTGCTGGAATGGAGGGAGCATTGCCAACAGTGGTAAAAAGTTTAGTAGATGTGCCAGTTATTGGTGTGCCTACATCGATAGGTTATGGTTATGGAGGAAAAGGCGAATCTGCATTGATGACAATGTTACAATCCTGTTCTCCCGGGTTAGTAGTAGTTAATATTGACAACGGTTTTGGTGCTGGCTGTGCTGCAGGTTTAATTGCACAACAGAGTAAAAAAGAAATGAGATGAAAAAGGAAAAACCAAGTTATGTCTTTATCAAAAAGGGTAAGTCAAATTAGCCCGTCACTAACTCTGGCTATAACCGCCAAGGCAAAGAAGATGAAACAGGATGGGATTGATGTAATCGGATTTGGTGCTGGTGAACCAGATTTTGACACACCGGATTATATCAAGGAAGCAGCCAAAAAATTTATAGATTCCGGGTTCACTAAATATACTTCTGCATCAGGGATTCCAGAACTAAAAGAGACAGTCTGTAAGAAACTAAAAAGAGATAATGGTCTGGATTATGAACCACAAGAAGTAATTATTTGCTGTGGAGCAAAACACTCACTATATAATGCTATTCAAGCACTTTGTGATGAAAGGGATGAAGTTATTTTGCCTGTGCCTTATTGGGTAAGTTATCCGGAACAAATAAAACTTGCTGGCGCAAAACCTATCTTTGTTGATACTACTGAAGAAAATGCATTTAAAATTACACCGGATCAATTGTGTCAAGCGATTACATCCAGAACCAAACTGTTCATCCTCAACAGTCCGAATAATCCTACGGGAACAGTTTATTCAAAAGAAGAATTACGGTTACTTTCTAATGTATTGGTAGAAGCGGGTATCTATTGCATTTCAGACGAGATATATGAAAAAATCATCTATGATGATGCTGAACATATAAGTATAGCTTCGTTAAGTTCGGAGATAAAGAAACTGACTATTGTTATAAATGGAGTTTCTAAAGCTTACTCAATGACTGGCTGGCGCATTGGGTGGGCTTGTGGACCAAAAGAAATAATTCAAGCAATGTCCAGCCTGCAAAGTCATTCTACATCCAATCCAACTTCTTTCTGTCAGAAGTCAAGTATTGCTGCTTTAGAAGGTCCGGAAGAAGCTCAAAAATTAATGGCAGATGAGTTCATTAGAAGAAGAGACTATATTGTGGAAAGATTAAATTCCATAGAAGGTATTTCTTGTCGTAAACCAGAAGGCGCATTTTATGTTTTTCCTAATGTTTCTAAACTTTTAGGAAAAAGTTATAAAGGTCAAATCATTAAGGATTCTGTTTCTCTGGCTCAAATTTTATTAGAGGAAGCAAAGATAGCAGTTGTCCCCGGTTCAGCATTCGGAGCAGATAATTATTTAAGACTTTCTTATGCTACATCAATGGAAAATATTACAAAGGGTATGGATAGATTCGAAGAATTTGTAAAAAATTTATGAAAGGAGAAGTGAACTCAATGGAAAAGAATTATCTGTTAACACCGGGACCAACACCTGTATTGACTGAAGCATTATTTTCAATGGCTAAGCCGATTATTCACCATCGGACACCACAGTTCCAGAACATCTTAAAAGAGGTTGAAGAGGGACTTAAGTATGTGTTCCAAACTGAGAACGATGTTTTAATTTTTGCGTCCTCAGGCACAGGGGCAATGGAAGGGGCAGTCCAGAATCTTTTATCTTACGGGGATGAAGCATTGGTAGTAAGGGGTGGGAAGTTTGGTGAAAGATGGGGCGAGATTTGTGAGGCTTTCGGCATCGAATTTATCCCCATTGATGTCCAATGGGGAGAAGCAGTTGCTCCTAACGAAATTGACCAAAAGTTGAAAGAGAACACCGATATCAAAGCAGTATTCACTACTCTTTGCGAGACATGTACTGGCGTGGTAAATGATATCAAGAAGATTGGTGAGATAGTCAGAAAATATGATGCTGCCCTGGTGGTGGATGCTATCAGCGGATTGGGTGCAATCGAACTTAAGACGGATGAATGGAGTATTGATGTTGTCGTAGCAGGTTCACAAAAGGGGTTGATGATTCCTCCCGGACTCAGTTTTGTCAGTTTGAGTCCCAAGGCCCGGAAACTAGTTGAGGAAACAAAAGGGCATTGCTACTACTTCGACTTTCTTAAAGCCAGGAAACTAATCGGTAAACCAGATACTCCTTTTACTCCAGCAATAAGTTTGATAATTGGGTTGGCAGAATCTCTAAAGCGGATAAAAGGAGATGGATTGGATAAGGCGTTAGAGAGACATCGTAAACTTGCCTCAGCAGTCAGAAAAGCAGTCGAAGCAATAGGGCTAAAGTTATTTGCTCCCACTGCTTCAAGTGATGCGGTTACTGCGGTTTTGGTTCCTGAAGGTATAGATGGAACAGAACTGGTTAAAACCATGCGGGACAAATATGGAGTTACTATCGCTGGTGGGCAAGAAAAACTAAAAGGTAAAATTTTTCGAATCGCCACTATGGGCTACATAACTCAATTTGATGTGATAGTAGCTATTTCAGCATTAGAGATAGTTTTATCTGAAATGGGTTATGAGTTTGAAAAAGGCAAAGGTGTTAAAGCCTGTGAGGAAGAATTATCTATTTAAGAGGAGGGAGCCATGGCTAAAAATAAAATTTATATTATTGATGTCACTAACCGCGATGGTGTACAGACAGCTAAACTGGGACTGGCTAAATTGGAGAAAACCCTGATCAATATTTATCTTAATGAACTGGGTATTTTTCAGTCAGAATTTGGTTTCCCGGTTACTCATCACGAGACAAATTACTTAAACGCTAATTTAGAGCTGGCAGAAATTGGGTTACTTAAACCTATCAGGCTAAGTGGTTGGGTTCGCGCTACAGTAGAGGATGTAAACACTGCCTTTGAAAAAGTACCTAAATTAGAACATTTGAATGTTTCTATTTCGACTTCTGACCAGATGATACAGCATAAGTTTAGAGGTAAACTTGACCATACAGGAGTAATCAAGGAGATGACTAAGGCAGTTAAACGAGCTCGTGAATTGGGTGCTAAAAGCATTGGAGCAAATGCTGAAGATGCTTCGCGTGCCAGAATGGAATACCTGATCGAATTTGCTCAGGCAGCTAAAGAAGCAGGTGCAGACCGTATTCGGTATTGTGATACTTTAGGTTTTGATGACCCGTTCACCATTTACGAAAGAGTTAAAACTCTTGCTGAAAAAGTTAGAATAGATATTGAGTTACATTGTCATAATGATTTAGGAATGGTAGTGGCTACATCGATAGCTGGCGTAAGAGGGGCTATTGATGCCGGAGTGGATGCCTATATCAATACTACCATTAATGGAATGGGAGAACGAGCTGGTAATGCAGATTTGGTTTCAGTAATTCTGGCTATAAGGAAATCGAGTGGATTCAAGGATAAATATGTACTTGATGAACGAGTAGACCTTGCAAAAGCATGGAAAATTGCCAAGTATGCTTCTTATGCTTTTGGCGTTCCCATACCGGTCAACCAGCCAGCAGTTGGTGCTAATGCCTTTGCCCATGAGTCAGGAATTCATGCTGACGGAGCATTAAAAGATCGGCGCAATTACGAACTTTATGATTTTGAAGAGCTGGGTCGAGGTGAACCAGAGATAATTGAAACAGGCAGACAGATTACTACTGGTGAATACGGTGGGATAAAAGGATTCAGGAATGTCTATGGTAAACTGGAAGTAGAATTCAAAGATGATAAAGAAGCAACAAAAATTTTAGAACTTGCTCGCTATGCTAATGTACATACTCAGAAACCATTAACTGAGCATGAACTAAAATTCATCGCTCAATGTCCTGAGCAGGCAAGAAAAATTTTAACAGTAACACCATA
>JBHIBS010000049.1:0-11432 GCA_046759165.1 bacterium
ATTTACTGGAACAGATAGACTTATGCATTTTTTATGGGATGCTTATGAGAATGGAGGCCACAAATACCGCAAAGATTTCTTAGAGCACTTTGAGAAGATTGATGAAGTAGTTGGTGAAATTAATTCAAGAACCAACGAAAAGGATTTACTAATTATGCTCTCTGACCACGGCTTTGAGAGACTTGATAAAGATGTTTACATAAGCTATCTTTTGAGAAAAGAAGGTCTCTTAAAACACAAAGAAAATAGGGAACTAGAGCTAAGCGGTATCGATTACTCTACAAAGGCATTTGCTCTTGACCCTGCAAGGATTTATATAAATCTAAAAAGCAAATATCCTTGTGGAAGTGTTGATGTACAGGATAAAGAAAGAATTTTAAAAGAGTTAGAAGCTTTATTTAATTCATTAGAGATAGATAATAAAAAGGTAATAAAAGAGATATACAGAAAAGAGAAGATTTATTCTGGCCCATTTTTGGAACAAGCACCAGATTTGATTTTGGTTGGAAATCAAGGTTTTAACTTGAAGGCAAATATCAAAGCAGATAAATTAACAGATAAATCAATCTTTACAGGAAAACACACCCAATGGGATGCATTTTTAATTGTAAATAGGAAAGTGGATATTAATATTATACTGGAGGAATTTTCTGTTTTTGATTTTGTAAGTATAATGAATAAATTAAAAGAACTTTAATAATTTTTTGATATCTATAAACTTAATCCTTGTGAAGTGAAAAGAGGAAGCTCCTTTTCGAAAGGGAAGGGATAATAGTTAAAGAGATTAGCGGAGAAGTTGGATAGAAGGCCCAAATTAAGAAAGTACACATAGTTATCCTTGCTTTCGCAGGGACTCCGCACAAAGAAAACGGCCCAAATAAATCGACCCCTGCATCCTTTTTATGAAATCAATAAAAGAATATCGATATATCATGATTCGACCAGGTTCTACGGCTAATTAGAAAAGCATTCTTTAGAACGCACTTAACATCGTTAAAAAAGAGTTAGAAATTCAGGTTATTTGGATTGATTTATGATGGATAGGAAAAAACAGTTTCCTAATATTATTCTAATAGTAATTGATGCTTTACGGGCCAGAAATTTAGGCTGTTACGGAGATAGTAATGAATTGAGCCCAAATATTGATAAAGTTGCTCAGGAAAGTATCGTTTTTGAAAATGCATACTGCTGCTGGAATTCAACTGACCCCTCTCTTACATCCATCCTTTCTGGGAAGTATCCAATATCTCATGGAATTACCAATCACGGTGATAAAATAACACGGGAGGAACTTACCACATTTAACTTAACAGGTACAAAGACATTGGCAGAAGTGCTACATCAATATGGATATAAATCGATGACTGTTGATTGGCTAGGAAGATGGTTCAAACGTGGTTTTGAACATTATGGTTATGGATTCAAGCGCGGCTTCTTGGAAAAAATGAAATATTATGCTGTAAGATTACCTGTTTTATATTTTAGATATCTAACTGGTCATATAGGAATTTTTCGATGTTATATAGGTAAAAGAAAGTTTAAGTTCCATTGGTTAGTCGAAGATATTAAGAATGTCACTGATACTTTTTTATTTAGCAAGGAATTAGCTAAAATTCAAGATGCTGGCTTTGTTACCGAAATTGGTATACAGTTAATAAAAGAAGTGAAAAAAGAGAAATTTTTCCTTTTTCTCCATTATTGGGATACGCATACACCCTACAATTGTCCTAAAGGAAACTTGACTTACCGAGGCACGGACAGCAAAAAAGTGCTCATTGCCAAGTATGAGGGAGCAGTAAGTTATATTGACCAGCAGATAGGAAGATTGTTTGAACAATTAAGAGAAACAGGGGTTCTGGAAGATACAATAATCATCATCACATCTGACCACGGAGATAGCCTAACCGAACATGCTATTTTCTTTGACCATCACGGACTTTATGAAGAGACTACGCATGTTCCTTTAATCTTGCATTATCCCGAATTTTTCCCTCAAGCTAAAAGAGTAAAAGGTTTCGTCCAGCACATTGATTTACTTCCCACAATATTGGAAATTCTGGAAATTGATGATAAGGGATTAAATTTTGATGGGACCAGTTTGATACCACTAATTGAAAATAGAGTTTCTGAAATCCGTTCATTTGTTTACAATGAGGAATCATATGTTCAAAAAAAGAGAGCTATAAGAACAAAAAGGTATAAATATATCACTGCATTGAATGGCGACTCAGGGCTGTGTCGTTATTGTCACAAAATCCACGCTGGAAGCGAAGAGTTATACGATTTAGAAAAGGACCCCAATGAAAATATCAATATCGTGAACAAGAACATATCTATTGCAGAGGATATGAAAAAAAGGCTCAAGGAGACAATTAATGATTTAATAAATCGAAGAGAAAAAGAAATTAACGACCGGTGGTCAAAACAAGACATTATCAACAGTAATAATCAAGACATTTATAGCGAAAAAGAAAGAAGGGAAGTGAGAAGAAAATTAAAGAGTCTGGGTTATATAGATTGACTTTGCCAACAATGGAACCCAATAATGACCGGTTCATTCCGGTAAAGGACATCGAAGTTTAAAATTGTCCTAAATGATAGATAAATTGCTATGCAGGTGTTTGAACAAATAGTTAAATGGTTACCGATACTTTCATCAAAAGGGGCTAGTAGGGGTATTGAACTGCTGGCCCATAGTGACCAATTTAGCAATTATCTACGGAGAAAAGAGGCAAGTAGTTTGAATCAAACAAAGAGTATGAGAAAAGTTTTAGTGATTTCTGATGCAAACATTGGCGACACGGTCAATATTCAATCCTGCATAGAAGTGTTAAGGTATTATTTCCCTGATTGTGAAATCGACTATGTTTATAGTGATAGGGCACATCCGCTCATAGCTGAAAATCCTAACATATCGAATACTTTCCCCTTATTACACGGGCGTATCAGACCTTCAGAAAATGACCGTATCCTATTGCGCAATTTGGTGCGGGAACGTTCTTACGATCTGATTATAAATTTGTGTCCATTTCTTTCCAACCGGGATTTTAAGTGTGCCGGTTGTCCGGTCATATTTCCAATGAGATTGGTAGCTCATATAGTCAGAGCGCAAAGCACAAAAGCAGAGAAAGCAGGTTTTGTCTATAAGCTTATTGAATACATAAATGATATGGTTTTCATGTTACCAGTAAGAATCAGGCCCCAGAAACCAAAATATACTTACTCGGGAAACAAAATTTATTTACCAGAAGATGTATTTATAAGAAGGAAAGAATTTATGAAATCAGTAGGTTTATCATCAGGAGATAAGATAGTATTTTTTAACCCGGATGCATCAAATCCATACACTTTTATTCCTAGACACTTACAACTAGAATTAGTCGAAAAAATATTCTTTTACAATAACTTTGATTTCTTGCTCTTAGGGTCCGCCTTCACCTTCTCTAAGATAGAAATGGTGCTTTTGGACAGGATTCCATATTCGTTAAGGAAGAAAGTTATCATCGTTCCCAAAGAACTGCCGATTGATATTTGTGCATCCTTAGTTGATGGCTGTGAGGTATTCATCAGTGGAGATACTGGAATGATGCATATTGCTGCTGCTAGAAAAATTTTTGCTAATTTGAAATGTCCGTTTAAAAACCGTACAGCAGTCGTTAGTATATTTGGAGCTACTGAGCCGAAAATATATGGGTACGACTCTTTTAAACCTGAATATATACTAGCAAGTCAGGATGCACCTTCAAAAGTATTCGAAGCTCAGCCTGATTGTAAAAATATAACTTGTTCCGCTCAGCGGGTAATAAAAAAATGCTTATTGCATAAATGTTTCCAAGGGATCGACATAAATGGGGTAGTTAAATATGTCGTAGACTATTTGTCAGTCCAAAATTTAGCTCGATAACTTTAACAACGGAGAAAATATTGAAAAAATTGCCATTCTCTGAACCAGCCGAAAAATTTATCTTTCGATTGGGATACTTCTTTTTCGCACTAGAGATTATCTTGATCGTTTTGTCAGCGATAATCTATCCAGAATTATTTGGAAAAATAACAGCCATAATAACTGCTAGCCTTGTTGGGGGTAGGGCAGGCGCTATCCTCGCTGGAATGGAATTGAAATTCCATCCTTTGTTAATCACCATTTTGCTATTCACCTTTAATTCGATCTGGTTACTTGTGTTTTATCCTTTATTTGTCTCATTTTATGAACACGGGGTAGAGCCGAGAATCTTAGGTGGGATGTTAAGTTCTACTAAAAGGTTGGCCGAAATACAAAAGAGGAAAGTAATAAAAATCGGTAACTGGGGATTACCATTTTTTGTGTGGCTTCCTTTTCCCTGGACAGGCGCAGTGGTGGGTTCGATTATTGGCTTCTTAATGGGGATGCCTGCCAAAAGGATAATGTTGCTGGTGATACCATCCATGTTAATCGGAATAGTCAGCTGGACATTTGGATTTAAGTATTTATTCATTCTGACTGGAACCGTGGGAAAAATCATTTCCATTTTCCTGGTTGGGATTATTTTAATATCCTCTTTACTTTCGCGCTTTCGTTTGCTTCACAAAGCTTAGAGAGATCCAGTTATGATTTTTCCCACCCGGGTGTTTATAAAGTCGACGAAAAAAAGGTTACTGCAGGAAGAATAAATGCAGGAATTATTACAATTGTATATTAAAATTATGAAAAATAGCAAAAGAACTATAATTGTCCGCTTCTTATAAATTAAGATTTCCTAATTTCAATGATTTAAAGCCACGATCGTTTTAGAATCTAAGACAGGGATAGGCAATTATAATAAATGCTTCTTCAATATACTATGTTAAGGAAATGAGCGGTGTGCATATTTCTGATTTTTTCTATAGACTTAGAGAGAAGTGTTTATCCAGAGTCTTTAGTTCCTAAATCAGAAGAGGTAGATTACCGTTTGGGATGCTTTTTTAATTGTAAACAGGAAGGTAAATAGTAATATTATATCGAGGAAATTTACGGCTCTTGATTTGCAAGTATAATGAATAAATTAGAAGAACTTTAATAATTTTTTGATATTTATAAACTTAATCTTTGTGAATTGAAAACAGGAAGCACCTTTCCGAAAGGAGCGGCTTGTACCTTTGGCCATGTTTTCCTTGGAGCAAGGACGGTGAAAAGATTCACTTGCCAAACGGGCGTAACATTGGAAACGATAAACGCAAACCAAGTGCGATGACTGGACATCAGGCTAAATTAACGGCAATAATAAGAGCTTAAAAGTGCTAAACAGACACGTTAGTCGGTTGTTTTTTATTGCCTTTTCGGGCTGTTTTTTACTATATTGACGATAAGAGAAAAGAGTCGGACAAAAAGAAACCTATCGAACTCATAAGCATTGTTAAGAGTAGCGCAAGTATGAAAGGAGGAGTAAGTTAATAAAAAACATAGATAAATTAGGCTGGACCGTGATAACTGTTCTGAACAAACTTACCTGATGCTTTCAGGGAACATTCCTGAAATTAAGGCAGCTCTAGGTGATTTTTTGACGAACGGACAGGTGAGGTCAAGTTTAAATATCCCGCCGTCTTAACGAAAATGATGAAACGAAAATATCTAATCATAGTTTTAATAGTAGCTCTGATTTTTGCAGTAGGCTTCCGCGATGCTAACAATTCAAACAGGCAGAAAGTAGGCTCCATAAGAATAGCTTCTTTAGGGATCGTGAAGCCTCTTCCAAGCCATGCCGAAGGCCGTGCCTGTAATAATTGTCACGGCGTTGCCGACTTCGCTGGACTTCGTCTAAATCGCCTTCAGGGACTTCGGCAGCCCGGAACACGTTAGGTGACATTACTTATCATGACCATGCCAGGAACTTTGTTATTGGGCGACAAATTATCTCTTACTCATTAGTAGCCTCTAATATATTGATTTGGTGATGGTTAATTTAATTCAGAGAGGATATTGTAGGAATGCGGAATCAAAGAGATCGCGCGACGAACAAACACATCAACTTAGCTGATATAGTCAAAGCTGAAGAGTACGTTGGGCTAGTTCAATCTTCCATCGAGAGCACAACGGGTAAAATCGATAATCATATCAAGCAGTTTTACAGAATTGAAAGATATAAAAAATGTTTATCGAGAGTGCCAAAAGATGCACGTTTGATTTTGGATGCAGGATGTGGAGATGGGAGATTCGCTGAGTATTTCTTAAAAAACATATCAAATGGGGAAGTTAGACTGATCGGCGTTGATTTAAGCTGGCCAAAAATATCCTTCGCGAAATGCAGAGGGAATAAGAATAAAATGAATGCCGACTTCATAGTTGCAGACGTCCACAATTTGCCATTTAAAGGAGAATCGTTTAACCTCATCATAAGCCTGGAAACATTAGAGCATTGTTTAGCACCTGAGATAGTACTAAGAGAATTTCTCAGAGTCGTAATCAGGAATAAACATGAATTTGAATTCCTATTGACTGTTCCATTTACCAAGAAGAACAATATCGAGTGTGTTCACTCTTTGAAAGATGTATATAACATTGATAATGAATCACTGAATATCTATCATAAAGAATATAAGCTAGATGAATGCATCAAGCTCTTAAATAGCAATGGAATTGAAGTTAGTGGTTTTGAAAAAATATCGAGGAAGAATTCAAATGTTTTCACAAAGTTAGGGCCATTTGTTCCTAATATCTTGATAAAGATGACGTATAGGATTCTAAACGTCTTTTCCAAATCGCCCTATTCAGTACTTTATATCGGAAAGGCTTCAAAGTGATGTACTCCCAAATTGGCCCTAAAGGGCGGGTCCCTTGGGCAGAACCGCGACTTAAATTTTCCCACTTTGTTAAGGGTCAGCTTACGCCTAGAGACTTCCTATGGAAGAAGGGTGATCCCCAATTACTCTCAAACCCAAGGGTTGGGGTATCCTTGGCGATTTTTATGAAAGGAGGACCTATGCAACACATCATTTCATCATTTGTAGGAGCGATTCAGGGCATCACTATTTAGTTCTTAAGAAGAAAATTGAGTGAATACTTACAGTTTAGAAGACCAATTTCAAAAGTGCTTGAAGGTCTGGTGACAGATGAACATAGCCTACTAGTCCTTTCCACCGTTTCATCTGAATAGTATAGGGATATGAAGGGAAAGTTTATTGATTTCTCATATAATCCAAGGGAGAAATTTATGACAATGGTTCATGATGCCTGGGGATTGACACTCATAGATAATCTCTTACGAAAAGGCGGCAGAAAGGATACAATTAATTCTAAAATATCCATCTTTTTTCGGGATTCTGATTGGGAGTGCAATTTGCTTCTAATCGGTAGTCCTCTATCCAAACAGAGAGAGTGGGAATGCCTTGACTGATTCCACAATCCGATTCTGCGCTGATGCAAAAGAGATTATCGACCGAACCAAAAATGCAAGATGGAGTGGTTCTAGGGCAAAGGACTACGTCATTGTGGTTAAACTTCACGATAGAAATAAGGTAACCATAGTTGCAGATGGTTGAGGACCGACGGGTACTGCTGGAGCCGCACATTATTTGGGTACAAACTTTAGGAAGATTGCAGACAAGTTCTCAACTGATCCTTTCGTAGTGGTTTTGGAGATAGAGCATAATAAAGAACATGATCAACGGAAGGAGATTTTGTCAAGAAAGATAATGTCGTCTAACTCTATCTAATGAGCTTCAATTCGTTCTGCCCAAATTCGCCGCTGTGTTGGGACGAGACTCAGAGGAAGCGATGGTCTGTGGGTCAACGACCTACTAGGGGGCTGTGAGGCCCGCGGCGAACTTCGGTTACGCTGGATACATTAAGTGAAATCGTGAACGGATTAATTAGGTCGGTAAGAATGTGTTGAAAAAAAGCTGAGCAAGATAAGAAAGGAAGCGAAGTATTGAAGAAAAAATGGCGAAAGCAACTATAATAGCTATTGTTATTGTATTTCTTGACATTTTTTTCTGTATCTTGGAGCATCGAAAACACTTCATATCACAGGGCCGGTTGGTAGAGTGGCCACAATTACATTCTTTGGCATACTAATGCTTGTCAATTATTTATCTGAGTCTCCTGCTTTAGATAAGGGGGAAGTGAGAAAAGGAATAACAGGGTCTTTTATTGCTGTTTATTTTACACATGTACCTTTGCTTACTTTGACGGAATTTAGCCCTTCAGGTACCAGATACAGCTAAAACAATTATAGGGCACTTTACTTGTTTGTTTGGGATCATTTTTGTATTTTGCTTTGCATCTAGTTTGCTTAAAGAGTATTTGAAAATTATAGAGAAACGTCAGAATTCAAAAGAAGAACCGCAACAAGCTGTGAGCGAAGAAAATAAATAAATGTTCAAATTTGTCTGCAGTAGCAAAGATTTAAAAACATCTTCCGTCCACGACTCTTGGCAGTCCTTCGAGCAGTAAGACCACTAAAATCTATATTCATGTTACCACCGAGGACATAGGCAGAATCAAGAGTCCGTTGGATAACTTAAATATAAATAAAGGAAGGAAGGTAAAATAATACTTGAGAGGATTGCGTAATACATGTGAACTTGGTTCGGATATACCAACAAATTGGAAGGATATCGGAACCTGATTCTGATATGAACAAGTTAGACTAAACGGCGGTAACCAGCAATAGCAGCGGGCTCAGGGGCAAGGTAAGGGTGCAAAATTCACCATATCTTTGCCTTACAGAAAATAGAATTAACATTACATTTGAAGTGAAAATGGTTAAAGAGCGAATATTGGTTGTGGATGATGAGCAGGATATGCTGGATTTCGCGAAGCGCATCTTGACTCGGGGAGGTTTTAAAGTAATCACTGCCTCGGATGGAAAAGAAGGACTGGAGAAGGTCTATAGCGAAGCACCAGATTTAATGATTTTGGATATTGTCATGCCGGGGATGGATGGTTGGGAAGTATGTCGAAAGATAAGAGGAGATCCCTTATATAAGCATCTTCCAATTATTATGTTGACCGTAAGGAGAACGAAAGCAGACCAGCTTAAAGGATTCGACCTTGGTGGTGACGAATATATCACCAAACCTTTCTATTCCAATGAACTCCTTGCTCGAGTTAAAACTGTCCTCCAACGTTCTTCCGGCAGAATTTCTAGAGAATGACGAAGGGTTCAAATCCTAGAGATTCAAGACGCATTTCTTGGACTGAGTGAGAACTGAAAAGGATGGAATTCTTGCCTAATGCCGAAGGAACGGACTGCACCTTTACGGGAAATTTCCTTGGAGCGAGAATTCTAAAAAGATTCAGTTGCGAAACAGGCTTAACGTTAGAGACGATAAAGGTAAACCAAGTAAGATAACCGGGCATTAAGTTAACGGCAGTAATAACTCGTTCTAAAGGCACCTTTGCTTTTATCATAGACTTTTAAGACCGCTAAACGCAAGTGAGGCGGTTTTTTTATTGCGTTTTCGGGGCGTTTTTGGTATATTGACACTAAGACAAAATGCAAAGATATAAGAGGGCTATAGCAGAGAAAAGGAGATGATAGCGAGTGGTAAAAGCAAAGACAAAAGGAGGAAAGAAAAGAGCTAAGAATAAAAAGAGGAATCCTTTTGAAGACCAAAAACGTGTCGGGAAAAAACTTCTGCCCCCTTTGCTTAGTCAACTTGGACCGATAAAAGATGCTGCTTGGATTCCAAAGCAATTGCCCGAATTTCTTTGGATTGACTCTCTTCTGAATAGCTATGATAGAGGGCTTGCCTTACATTACTTTAATAAAACTTTAGACCTATTAGATGAATTTAATCCAGATAAGAACGATCCTCTACTTGGTTTAGTCTCGTCCTTTAAACAAATTCCTAAAGAATTACAGGAAAGGGCTAAAGAAAAAATTAAACCCTTAGTTAAACAAGCAATACTTGAACCTTTTGGAGATATTCTACTACTGTATTCAGAATGCCCCATGAATTGGCTTATCATCGACGAGTGGAAGGATGCCCACGATTTTAATCTTGAATTTACGCTAGGGAAATTAAAACGAGCGGTACGTCTATTAATGGATGGTAAGTCCCACCATTCCTCCTTACGCCGTGCTGTACCATTGAATAGGATGTTCAAACATAACAAACTATTCATAATAACTAAAAATGTTTCGGAAGAACTTTTGGATGGGATACCAAAATATCCAGAATGTCCTGAGCAGCAAAGGGCACATGTTGAGTCCTTTGCCAGAAATACTATGAGCATGATTATCATGCACAGAGAAGAATTTTATGATTGGGGCTCTTATTTTTGGCGTTATAACTACCAAATAAGTGTATGCGAGTTTTCAGAATATCCATCTGAAGCACAGGATACGGAAAAAACAATCCGAGAAATTTTGTCTGTAACAAAAAATATGGTATCTGAATTAACTACGACTTTGAGACAGATATTTAAAAAAGCCCAAGTAGATTTATATACGCCTGATAAGGATGAAATATTATTTGGTTTGTTAAGTAGGCAGTATAGACTCTTTGTGGTTTTGGTAACAAGTCCTTATTTATGGGCTGCAGATTTGGCAAGAATAATCCTCCGTTGTATGGCAGATACGTTGATTTCCTTTAAATGGCTGCTTTTCAATAATGACTTGGGCTTATATCGAAGGTTTAAGGAATATGGTTTAGGGAAAGAGAAACTTTTAAAGCTTCATGTTGAGCAGATTTTGGGAAATATTGAAGAGAAAAATTCCCCACTTTCTTCATTAAAGGAATCTTTAGAGGATTCAATAAATTCCGAAATTTGGGAAGAACTCCTTCCAATAGATTTAGGGGGGTGGAGTGGGTTGGATACCTATAAAATTGCTGAGAAAGTGGGACTTAAGGATCTATATAGACTTTTATATTCGCCCACAAGTGCCGATGTACATGGAGAGTGGATTTCTCTAAGAGATAGTAACTTACGTCGATGTATCAATCCTTTACATAGGTTTCATCGGGTTCCAACATTAGAATTTCCACTTATAAGCCCGAACTTTATCTTTACTGCCGCACATCTATTTAAAGATTTATTTGAGGAATGGAAGAAAAATTATTCTGTAGTAGAGACTCTCAGTTTTGTTGACAATGATCTGAAATTAATTTCTGATATTATTGAGCAAGGTTAGGCATAGTCCATAATATCTAAATGCTACAACTATTCTCAGCTAATTTTTTTGTTGATTATTATCAAAAATTTTGTTAAGGTTTAGTAAGAATTTTCCAGAAAAGAGAGCGACGGAGGTCTTGAAGTCCAGAGTAGTCACAATTTGGTCACAAGAGCTCTCTGTTGAGAGCGAAGAAACAGCAGGTTAAGAAAAGCCCTTTAAAAATAAAGGTCTGATAGATGCTGGCGTAGCTCAGTTGGTAGGGTGGGGGTTTTGTAATACCGAAAAAACCCGACTTGAGAATAACATTGAGAAAATAAGGGCTTTTTAAAAGTGGCGCGGTACCCAAGTGGCTAAGGG
>JBHIBS010000050.1:0-11416 GCA_046759165.1 bacterium
CTTTTTTTGATTTTATTTGAGGAAGTATTTTCTCCCAGGTCTTATAATCAGGATTTGTCCTTTTCTGATCTTATTAATATTTCTTATTTTATTATCTCTTTTTATGGCATAGATAGTAGTATAATATTTTCGAGCAATTCTTCCCAAAATATCTCCACGTTTCACCCTGTAGCGAATAACTCCCCTTCCAGGGGTTAAATCCTTTACCTTAGCAATATTAGTAAGAAATTTCTCCTTTGTGCCAGGAGGAAGCTTTAACTTAAAATTGGAATAGTTCTTTGGAGTACACCAAGCTCGTAAAGCAGGATTCAATTTTCTTATCTTGGCTTCTGTAGTGCCTGTACACTTGGCAATAACTCCCAGGTCAATCACCTTATCCAAGACTACCTCATCATACCTTAAAAGCTCCTCAAAATTTAAGGAAAATCCGTAATCCTGATAATTTTCTGCAATAATCACACATGCCATAAATTTGGGAACAAATTTTTCCGTTTCCCTCGGTAATGCCTCTCTCTCTACTAATTGGTTAAAGTCAACAGCCTTAGAAAATCTTAGATCGCTGCCAATGCCTCTTTGGCCACGATTATAAGCAGCCAGAGCTAAATGCCAGTCATTAAACCAAGTATAGAGGTCCTTGAGAAATTTTAGGGCAGCGCGGGTGGACTTCTCCGGGTCTCTCCTCTCATCTATCCAATAATTAATAACCAATCCCAGGTTTCTGGCAGGGGTTGCCATTAACTGCCAGAGACCCACTGCCCGAGCTCGAGAGTAGGCGCTCACTTTATAGAGACTCTCCACTAAAGGTAAATAGACCAGTTCTCGAGGAAGCTCATATTCTTCCAGAATTCTAAAGATTATCTCTCGGTATCTTCCTGACCTTTCCAGTGCTCCAGCAATTGCTTTTCTTCTTTTTCCTTTAGTATAAAGCCGTATATATTTTTTTACTAAATCATTTTCAATATCTATGGGTATGGTATAATTTACTTTTAGCTTGTCGCCTTCCAAATTTTCTGTTCTTTTTAGCTCTTCTTTAGAAACGTCGAGAATCGATTTAGAATTTCTCTCCATTTCTTCCAGAAGCACATCCAATTTACCGAACAGATTATCATATTCCTCTTTCAATTGATAGTTCAGAACAGCATCCAAATTGGACCTCGCCAATTCTTTCAAGGCTCGTTTATAAAGATTCTCTGCGAGGTCAATATTTCCCTCTTCGTAGGCTATAACTGCCCGATTATAGAGGTTTTCGGCCTCTTTAATTATCTGCTTTAAAGATTCTACCTTTTCCCCGGTAGTTGAAGAGAAGATATTTACAGACTGGGAGCTTAGTGGAGGGAAGGAAAAAATAGTTATAAAAATCGAAAGGAGAAGTATTTCTTTTATTCTTACTGGCATGTTCTTGTACATTTCAGGATATTTTATATCTTTTCTTTTAAATAATCAATTAAATAATCTACGATTCAATGTCAACTTTATCTATTTCAAGCATCTCCTTCAAGGAATTCATATATTCAAATACCTCAGGATATACCGGAATCCCTTTCTCCTTTCTCCCAGTTTCCATCTCAAATTCTTTCTCCCCAGCAATATAGATCCGCTCTTTCCCCGGAAATTTCTTAGACCCTTTTATTTCCCTGAACATCGAATCTATCGTCTTCTTAAATTCATCTACTGGGCGGAAAAGTTCTATCTTAATTGCTCCGAAGAAATGGCCAAGATTATATCCTCCCTTCTTTAACCGTGAAAGATGTAGGCCAAAATTGGCGCCTGTGAGGCAGGCGCAGAGAATATCTACAAGGAGACCCAGTCCATATCCTTTGTGTCCACCTAACTCTTCTCCTATTCCTCCCAGAGGAAGTAGCGCCGCTTTTCTCACAACTATGTCTTCAGTAACTCTTTTCGGATTGGTGGGGGTCTTGCCCCTTTCGTCTATAGCCCAGCCTGAAAGCATTTCTTCATTTTCTCTCTCCAAGACTTCCAATTTTCCTCTCTGGATGATACTCGTTGCCATATCCAGCACAAATGGAAATGGTCCACCAGTGGGCACAGCCACACTTATAGGATTTGTCCCCAGAACAGGCTCCGCTCCGAAAGTGGGAGCGACCGAAGAACGAGCGTTAGTGAGAGAAATGCCAACCATATCTTTCTCCAAAGCCATTGTTGAATAGTAGCCAGCGATTCCAAAGTGGTTGCTATTTCTCACGCCGACGAAGCCCACTCCAGCCTTTTCCGCAATTTCGATACACTTCTTCATAGCCCTGTATGCTACCACCTGACCCAGACCATTTCCGCCATCAATTAAAGCGCTCAGCGGTGTCTCTTTTACCACTTTTATTTTGGTAATTGGTTCGATACCTCCTGCCTTTATCCCATCCACATATCTCTTCAGGCGAGAAACCCCATGTGAACTAATTCCTTTTAAGTCGGCGGTAACCAGAGTATCAGCAACTATCCTGGCATCTGAACTGGGCACTCCCAATTTTTTCAAAACTTCACTTGTGAAATCTTCCAGTAACTCTTTTTTCAATATAACTTGCTTCCCCTTCATCATTTTCCTCTCCTTTTTATAGCAGCAAAGCGCTCTCATTGCGCCGGAGCGAAGTGACCTGACATCAAGTGTCATTGCGAACGAAGTGAAGCAATCTCGTAATTTGGCACGAGGTTGCCGCGGCCTTCGCCCTCGCAATGACCCTTCGGGTCGATTGCCACGCTCCTTTCAGTCGCTCGCAGTGACAAGATTATTTAGCAGAGCTTCGCTCTACAGCTACATTATTACTGCATAAATAAAGCCAATCATTATCATCAGAAATACTGGGAAAGCCAATTCTTTATAGTAGAGCTTCAGCCAATCAGCCTGGAAATATTCTCTGGTCAACGATAGACAGAAGTGGACAGGTGTCAATAAGACCCCGGCAAAGCCACACATAAAAGAAAAAGTCATAAGTGACAACTTACCATTAAAAAGGGGCAGAACAACAGGAAAAGTGATACCCACAGTAGCCATGGTCATTCCCGTCAAAAAACCCACAATGAAGGGGAGAGAAGAAATAACTAAGTATCGGGGAATACCAGCAGTCTTAAAGAAAAGGGGCAGGCGTTCTATCAGTCCCGTAGCTGCCAACATGCTCTTAAAAATCATAATACTGAAAACGAGAAGAATCATACCGTATTTCTCTCTCGCCACAGAGCTTAGAATCATCCTAATTGGTATCCGATTGCTGATGATTGTGAACACTATTCCCCCAAAGAGAGCGTAGAATACTTTTAATCTAAAAACGAGGACCAGAACCATCACCAGAATAATCGACGATAGGTTGAAGAGAAAATGGAGAAGTGCTCGACCTTTCCCGGAAACAATTTCTCCTGAATGCTCAGGTCTCCACTTCAATCTCCCGATACCCAGGATTATTCCTATAATAATTGCACTCACTGTCAAAATGCTATTGCTTGCGATTATCTTGTAGACAGGCACACCCAGAATGCCGGCAGCCACTAAAATTCCCGGATAGAGTGGCAGAGTATACTCCCAGAGATGCCTAAACCAGAAATTGAGAAAAGTCTTTCGTTCATTCGATATACCCATCTGCTGCGTAACTTCCTTTACCACCGGAGCAGAAACGAGCGCTCCACCAAACATCGGAAGAAAACCAATCACTGCTGGGATAATGGCAACAATCCACCTTATATCTAAAAGTAAATTTTTCATATTATCGATGATTTTCCTAAAAGTATATGCTGCCTTCATAGATAAATTGAAGATAATCACAAGAAATAGAGCGGCAGCAATCTCCAGAGTCTCCCTGGATAGACAGGCAGCATAGAAAGTTTTTGAAATCTCTACCAGGCTAAACCTGTAAGCAATACCCAGAAATAGCGCCGCTACTATCATGGTCAGAGCCAAATTCAATTTCCATTTGAAAAGAATCAGGATGATTGCTAAAGAAGCAATTAAAATTATCAAGTCGTGCATATTTGCTTTATCTCCTAAAAATATGGAGTAATTATAGTAGATTTCCCAAGAAAAAATCAATCACAAAATTGCAAATGATTAACACCCGATAGTAAAATAAAATTCGGCTCAATTACCGACTTTCATTGGGGCTCCATCCCTACCCGGGACCCTGAAGGCCAGGCGAGCAGATTAAGCGGTCTATTCTCGGAGTAGTTTTATAGTGGTACTGATATGGCGAAGTGCAGAACCTTTTTTGTAGCCAGAGGCCTTTTCATTTGCTTTCTCGACGGCCTCATAACCGTATTCCTTAATGAGATGGATGTAGATTTCGATTTTCGTGAGGTCCTTAGGCTCGTTGAGTTGGCTGGATAGAGATTGAGCGTGGGAAGTAATCTCGCCACCATATTTTTCTTTTAATGCATCGATTCTCCTCTGGAATTCTTCAAGTGAGATAAGCCAGTTTACCTGGTAGATGTTGGCCAGCCTCTGGCTAAACTCTTGTTTTGTCCTCTCTCCCCGCATGACTTCAATGATATTCTCTCTTTCCAACTCCAATAAGCCCAAGGAGATAGTGTATTCGCTCAGGCCATAAATTCTGGAAAGGTCTTCCTGGCTTCGGAACCAGTAGGGGTTCTTGGCACTCTTCCTGGCTTCCAGAAGTGCAATTAGATAGAGATATTTTGCTCTCAGGGATAGTCTTTCGGGAAGCCTATATTCCCAGTGTTTGAAAGGAAGGACGAAATAGTCCTGAGTGGGTGGTTTGAGGAGAATGATTTCCTTCTTACGGGCATTGTATTTTATGAGTTTATATCTTTTCTGAAGTCTTTTTAAAGGACGCCTCAACTTCTCATAGTAGTACTCCCTTTCCTTACTATATGGTGGAGCTTTATAGCCGAGAAGACAGGCGTATCTTTCATAATCGAACCTTAAGGCATTACGCTTGGTTATCTGGCTTTCTCTTAGGAAAAGTAAGTAGAGGTCGAAGGCTTTGTTGGCTCTGTCCTTGACCAGCCTTCTGCCTGCTACAGGAGAGAGCAGGAACTCTTCTGGAAGGAGAAGTCCTTCCTTCTCTTGAGGAACTGGGGGCGTCTCCTGGAGGATTATCCCGGATAAGGATTTCTGAATAGCTTGAGCTATTTCTTTTGAATCGATAATGACCGATATTTCATGATTGTTATAGAAAGCTGTCTTCGACCAGTTTGCGCTCCCGAAGATGCAAATTCGGGAATCGATAACAATGGCTTTGCTGTGGAGGTAGGTTTTTGGGCTATCGTAGTAAACATCGATTTCATTTCTCCGAAGCGTTTCAAATGCAAGGTGACTCTCTTTAAATTTTTCATTTTCGAGGATTACTTTTACCTTCGCTTCCCTCTTTCTGGCTTCGATGAGGTCATCAATGAGGACATTTACAGGATTTGCAGAATCTTCAGGGTCCATAATCATAAAATACATGACTACGTCAATCGATTGCTGAGCTTGACTGAGTGCGTTATGAACGGCTGGGAAATAGTCACTGCCGATGAGAAGTGTTGGCTGTTCGGAATCCGTCGCAAGATTGGAAGGAGCTAATAATGGAAAAAGAAAGGAAAAAACGAAAATATAGATGAAAATGTATCTTCTTATTCTCATAATTCATAAGGAGTGGAGAAGTGACCCGCCGTGAAATTGAGACGCTAGGTTAATTTTCCAGGCCAAAAGAAAGTGACCCGGGGCTTCATTCTTTCTCTTCTTCGAAAAGCTCCCGCTGTTCAGGCAGGAAGGTTCTCCGAAGTAGCTCCTTTGTTCTTTCCCCCATTTCCACAATATCACTCAAGAAACTTTTCATTCGGAGGGCATTTCTCGCTGCTGCGCCTGCGTGGCAGTTGTTGAAAAATATGTACCCCTTCTGTGTGTTCTGGTGAATCCTTTTGATTGGGTCAACGAACTCTTTTAATTCCTTATCAGAATAGAGGTAATTATACCTCTCCGAAGTTGGCACGTTGAACCAGTTCTGGTTTCTTCCATGCAGTCGCATATAGCCTATACTCGATGTAACTTCTTCAACGAAAGGCATAAGCCTGGGTAATTTTGGTTCATCTACTATGCAATAGGGTAGGTCGTTCTCCCTGAGGAAAGCGAATGTTTCGGGCCTTGCCCAAGCCCGGTTCCTGAATTCAATTACCCCAGGCACATCACCCAGCCACTCCTTGCATTGAAGAATATAGTTCTTGCTTTCAGAGCGGGGATAGAAGAAGACCGGAAACTGCAAGAGAATTGCCCCGAGCTTCTTACTCTCAATTAGGGGCTTCATCGAATATATAAATTTCTCAAATGTCTCCTTGACTTCACTCATTTCGGGTCTCTTTTCAAGCCGACTGTCGAAAGGGTCATGAGTCATACCCCTAAATGCTTTCACTACAAAGTCGAATTTTTCCGTCGTCTTGTTTGCCAATCCCTCTATGGTCTTCAGGCCGGGGAGCGTATAGTATGTGAAGTTTATCTCCACGGTATCGAACCCGAGCTCCTGCTCGTAGTACTGAAGGATGACCTTGGGTTGAATATTTTTGGGATAAACTACGCCACGCCAATCTGGAAAAGAGAATCCGCTCGTCCCAATTTTTATCATTTTGTCTCACAACCTCGCTTGACAAGAGCTGTCAATAGCATCCCTTGCTCAATTTTTCCAAATTTGGACAATTTTATTTCTCGATTTTTCTCCTTGAACTATCTTTATTCACTTCTTTTTCACTTTAAATTCTTCAGAGAACAGTTAAATCAAAAGTTTATTTACTCTTCCCTTCTCAGGCGGGCAGTCAGCATTTTTGTCTCTCCAGGCTCGGATGTCCTCTTTCCAGAATCTCGGGATACCACTGACTTTGAAGCCCGGTATTTCTCCCTTTTGGGCTAATTTATAAATAGTGCTTTCGTTAACCTGCAAATATCTGGCTACCTGTTTGATTTTTAGGCTTGCTCTTTCAATGTTGGTCTTGATGGAAATATAAGATGAATTCTTACGCTCCGATGAAGGTGGGGGGCTACCCACGGTTGTCGAGTAATCCGGCTCAATAAATTGAGCCTGTACATCATTCCCGTGGTTCGAAGCAAAATAGTGCAATTAGTTAGATAATAATCTAAAGAAATGCTAATGTCAAGGAAAATAATATAATAGAAAAAGATGCCTAAACAGATGGAAGGTTAAGCATGAAGGCTTTGAATTCTCGTCTTAAGACTTTGCGGGAAAAGGGGTTATGAATTAACTTCTGGATGGTAGGCTTCAATGGTCGGCCGCCGAGGAAGGGGTCAAAGCCGCGCTCTATAAGAATCTCTTTAGCTTCGTCGGTTACTTCCATATTTAATTTACGGTCTTTTGCAAAACGGGTATGGGGATGCCATCCTCCTGCTCGAGCAGATAGAAGGTGTTCGAGAGCGGGACTTCGCGATGCATTAGTCTATTTCTATATCGATCTGTTTTGATTTTGTCTGTTCACTTTTTGGCAAGCTGACCTCCAGAACGCCCTTCTTGTAGGATGCTTTAACTTTGTCTCCGGTTACCGACGCTGGAAGAGGGATGCTCCGGTAGAAACTACCATAGGTTCTCTCACTATAGTAGTAATCATCTTTCTTGGTCTCTTTCTCTGTCTTCTTTTCACCTTGAATGAGTAACACATCGTCTTCCACAGAGACCTTGACATCATCCTTCTCCAGGCCTGGAAGGTCGGCTTTCACAACGAACCTATCGGCTTCTTCCACAACGTCAACCGCTGGAGCCCACTTACTATCACCAAAGATGGACCTCATGCGGGGAAGGAAGCCAAACCTCCCCCATCTCTCCTCCAGGAATCTATTTATCCTGTCTGAGAGGGTCCACAAGTCCTCGAATGGTCTCCAGGGAACTAATTCTCCTCTGCGTTCTTTTCTTATCATGGCTATCACCTCCTATTCTTGTGCTGCTTTCACCAGAGCGAAGTCCCGCTCTCTGTTAGTTTAATAATTCGATAACTATCAAAGTACCTGGACAAAAAATTTTTGGTTCTCTTCTACTCTTCGAAAAATCCTTTTACGCTCAAGAATACCTCTCTATTGATGGAGATGTAGAAAAATTGCCCTTTCCGCTCCACATTGATAAGACCCACATTTCTTAGCTCTTTCAAGTGATGGGAAACTGTCGATGGCGAGACTTCAAACTCTTTACAAATATCTCCCACACAGCAAGGACCTCTTGAAGGGTCTTGCTGAGAACGGTCCTCCAGAGAACGGATCAAACGGAAAATCTCGAGTCTGTTCTGATTTGAAAGAGCTTTAAATATTTCGGCGAAATGAAACATAGTCTTTCATCTCCATTATTTCGATATTTCGACTACTATGAAATTATACTACATTGCTGAAATTTTGTCAAGTATTTTTTTTATTTTTGAAACAGATGGATGACCTTTTCATTTTCCCCATTCCTGCCGCTCTTTTATTTAATCAGATCCAGAAACTCAACCGGGATCCATATACATGGTCTTATACGGCGTTATTTAGTTGTCAAAGACTGACGGTAAATCAGTCCGAAAACCCGCCCGAAATAATTTTTCTGACTGGTCATTAGAGTTATTTATAATAATCAATTGCTTTAATGAATTTGCTAAGAGTATAACCGCCTATATAAACCGCAGTTATGGTTCAAGCTTTTTTCACTTTTGTGGTTCAGACCATTGCGGCCGTTATTTATATATTTTCCGTTTAACATCGTGCCTTCAATATTCAATTCATTATTTATCTTAATCAAAAGTGTATAGGTTTTCCCATTATTAAAATAAATCATCTTATACTTACTTCACATTCCTTGTTCTTTTGCTGGCTGATTTTCTTAGAATTTATGAGAGCAGTCCTTGCCATCATTGCTATAAATCCTTTTTCTGAAATTATTACTCCACCCATATTGTTAATTTTTAATTTTCCCTTTCTCTTTCTAGTGTCGGTTTTACTCTACCCATTTTAGCCTCCTTAAAAATAAAAAAAGGATTAGCCCTTACTATTTCATTCAGAGCCTCACCTTTCTTTAGCCTGCCCGTCGTATAACCGTCTTTCTTATATTTTCAATATGCTCCTTTTAAAAGCCATATAAAATGAGCCTAGCTGGGATTTGAACCCAGAACCTACGGTTTTACGAAACCGAGGTTAGATTATAATCTTAGATATTCCCAAAAGTGAAGTAAGAATTATTGGTTAGGTAACGGTTCAGGGGTTGCCGAAGTCGCCGGCAGAAAGGAGGTATTTGGACGTAGCCACGCGAAGTCGGCAACCCCGTGTTAGGCATGTGGCGACAGCCAACTTTGACGATTCGTAACCTACCTCAACGGAAAGGTAGGCTATACGCTCACTTGCCGCCTACATATCGAGCTGCGGAGCATCCTTTAAATGTTAGCTGCACGCCACTTGTGTGTGCCTCGATTTGTACCTGAGCCTGATCGCTCGGTTCTTCCCCTGCCTCACCTCAGCAACTCATCACTAATGATTAAAGTGGAGAGGGTCATATTTTGCGCCCCAATATTGCCAGTGGGAGCAAACATCTGTTCACCCCAGGCTCCAGCGTTTCCTGCGATAGCAGGATGCCCGAGCAGGTCCATGATTTTATCGAAGTTTTCCTCTGTCTTGCCTTTTTCCGTCTGGAGGATAGTCATGCGCTCCACACAGTTGAATCCGATCACGGCTGCCACTTTCTTGATCCCTTCATAGTTTAAGCCATCCTTAAGGCTCTTGATGTTGCCCTCAATGATCGTATCTGGAGTAGCCTCGAGCAAGTGCACCGTTGTACCAAGCGGGGTAATACCACCCACCCCCAGTCCATCCTTTTCCTTGATGTACATAAAGGGATCTTTGATCCAGATCCACTCGGGGTAGAGGTGCTCTTGCACACCGATGGGGTTCCACTGGTTATAGGGAGGCATGCCTTTGGTCAGGATATGCTCTTCGGGGGCACCTGTCCACTTTAACCACACCTTGCCTGCGGGTTTTCCGTTGATCTCATAGATTTGGCGGAAGCCATCGCCTCCGGTCACTACCCCAAATTTTCCAGCCACTGGCTTATAAGAAATGCCGCAACCATAGCCCATCTTGACGGGACCGGAAAAGATTGTGATGACGATTGCGTCGTTATAGGCCTTACCGCCAAAGAAAAGCAACGACTTCCCTAAGGTACCGTCATCCCCTGCGCAACCTCCGACTAGCGGGGCCCAACCGATCACGTCCTGTATCCCAAGGATCTCGTAATCCACCACGCCCGCATAACCGTCGTCCATCATCAACACTGAATAAGGGGCGTGCTTGAGCAGCGCTGGACCTGGTCTTACCTTCCGGAGATCCTTCCAAGGGTTATAGTTCAGGTCCTTTATGGCAGCCAGGGTTGCCTTCTTAGCCGCTTCTCTGGGATTCGCCTTGCATCCTGTGCCTAGGCCAATGCCCACTTTGAGATATTTGGATTCCAATAAGAGAACGACTACAGACTTGGGAATGAACCCGGCAGGACCGATGCTATAACCCCCACCATAACCTGTGGTCTGCCCTACCGTGCGGACATTGCTACCAATGACGGAGGATACCCCAGCCAAAACGCTCTCGAAATCCTTATAGGGCGGTGACGCAAAAACTATCGCGAATGTCGGCTTCTTGACCGTCTTTTTGGCCATCGCTGCCGCCTCTCTACCCGCATTTCTGGGAGAGGGATTAGTACTCCAGCCGGCAGCAGCCGAGACTACCGCTCCCCTTCCTGCTGCCTCTGCTTGGGGCAAATCCAAGCCTGGAAGTCTGGCTATACCGGCCACTATAATGGCCACGAGGACTGCGGTGCCAGCAAACTGAAAACACTTCTTCATAAAACCTCTTCTGCTTATCGGTTTTTCTAACATTTTCATTTTTCTTTCTCCTCACTTCCCGCCCTACTCCTCCGCAGGGACGAGCTTAAAGCCGAGCTGTTGCATAAGGCCTAGGTTATCCGCAAACGTCCAATGTTCGACACATTTCCCGTTCACCCATTTAGTTATGCAGGCTCCTGTTACTTTCACCCGCTTGCCAGTATCTTTGTGTGTGCCCGTCCAGCTCCACAGCGTAGCGCCCCAGTTCCCATCGAGGAGATATTCGTGATGCGTGGCTCGAAAGTCGGGGAAGGTGCTGAGGGTATCTCTAAGGTTTTGTTTATAGGCCTCGAGGCCTATAAAATCTGGACCGGGAGGAATGTGGGTGACACAGTCGGGAGCTATCGTTGCCTCGAGTAGGTCCGGGTTGTTCGTGCTCCAGGCTTCTTCCCACTGGTCATACGCGGCCACGAATGCTTTTTTTGTCATTCTCCCTCGTCTCCCAAGTCCAGTCATAAATACCACTAAAGCTACCAAGGCAATGACGGGGATTAGAACCCGCAAGGTTTGTCCAATTTTACGCATGTTTCACCTCCTTTCGTTTCACTTCAGTCGGTGACCTGCCTGCTCACCAACTCGCAGGCGTCGC
>JBHIBS010000051.1:0-9543 GCA_046759165.1 bacterium
GAATCCTGCCGGATTATCCCAAATCAGAAAGCACGAAATTTCTGCTATCTATTTGAAAGGGTTAACTGATACCTGGTATGGGTCTATCGGGTACGCTCATCCTCTTAAATCGGGTGGAAAGTTGACAGCGAAAGGTAGAAGGAGAACCCGAACTCCTGTCGTTACTCATGGAACTCTTGCAATAGGCATCGTGACATTGCAGGCTGGGAAGATGATGCTCGATCCAGAGGGGAAGACTGTTGTAGCAGAGCAGGATTACCTGGTTACTCTGGGCTATGGTTATCCGATTTGGAGAAGCAAAGTACAGAAACCCAGAAGATATAGGGGATTACGCTTTGAGCCCCAAGCACCAAATGAAATTTCGGTAGGAATAAATGTAAAGATTCTCCACTCCACTCTGGTGGAGAGTTATTCTGCAATGGCTTATGCGGGGGACGTTGGAGCACTTTGCAGGTTGCGCGTTGGGGGTAACTCGTTGCGAATAGGATTAGCAGCGCAAAATCTTGGGACGAAACTAAAGTTTGAAGAGGAAGGCGACCCTCTGCCATTAACAATTAGGTTCGGTGGCGCTTATAGAATGAATTTTGGTGGCGAACACAGTCTTACCAGTGTGGTAGAAGCAGTGAAGCCCAATGATAATGACTTTCGGGTGAATGTGGGAGTAGAATATTGGTATAAGAATATCTTTGCCCTGCGTAGTGGATACAAAATCGGCTATGATTTAGATTCCTTCACTGCAGGCACAGGGTTTAACTGGAAAGGGTATGGGATGGATTACGGTTGGGGAATGATGGAAAGCAAAATGGGAAGTAACCACCGGGTTTCATTTACTGCACGTTTCTGAAATCTTAAATTGGTAAAATAACTATGAACATGGTGGCAAAAAAAATTTTTTTTATTTTAGGGTTAGCCATAGTCTTCTGGGTTTTGCCTAACGGCATCGGATTAGCAGGGACGCTTCACGAGTTGGACATAAGTTTGACTGATGTATTTCAGAGTTCCGTTGCCTGGGGAGATTATGATAATGATGGAGATTTAGATTTAGTTTTGACTGGATATGATGGGACAAATAGATACTGTATAATTTATCAGAATAGTGGAAGCCCTGGCTACAATTTTACCTTGCATCAAAGCTTGACTGGTGTAAGTGAAGGTTCTCTCGCCTGGGGCGACTATGACCGCGACGGGGATCTCGATTTATTGGTAACTGGACTACCTGGTGCAGCAGTAGAACCTGTTTCAATTGTCTATCGTAACGATGAGGGAACATTTATTAATTCCGGTGAAAGTTTAATAGGGGTTCAGTATAGTTCTGTTGCCTGGGGTGACTGGGATAACGATGGTGATTTGGATTTAGCCTTAGCGGGTTATAATACAAGTGTTTCACCTTTTCGCCATCTTATAATTTATGAGAATGATTCCGGGACGTTCAGTGTAGGTCAGAATTTATCGATAGCTGACGGAGTACAGGATGCCTCTCTGGCCTGGGCAGATTATGATAATGATGGAGATTTAGATTTAGCTGTAGCCGGAAAAAAGGGTACCGGTAAACTTGTTACTGAAATTTATAAAAATGATCCAGTGGGCGAGCTAAGCAAAGATGCCAGCCAAATTTTGACCGGAGTGGGAAATGGTTCCCTTGCCTGGGGAGATTACGATAATGATGGAGATTTGGATCTGGCTCTAATGGGCAGTTCTGGTCAAGGGGCGATCTTAGAAATATATTACAATGATGGTTCACCCAGTTACGTTCTAAGGGTGAGCACGAGTACGGGTCTACTTGGAGTACAGGACGGCTCCTTAGCCTGGGGAGACTGTGACAATGATGGAGATTTAGATTTAGCTGTAAATGGTCAGGATAACTTGGAGAACCGAGTAGCCATAATTTATCAAAACGATTCCGGGACGTTCAGTGAAGGTCAGAATTTATCGACAACTGACGGAGTACGCTATGCCTCTCTCGCCTGGGCCGATTATGATGATGATAAAGATTTGGATCTGGTTATGACTGGACAAAAAAGTGGACCTGCTCCCTTTTCAAAGATATACTATAATGATGAAGAAACACCCAATCAGATTCCCCAACCACCAGACACTAGTGGGTTTGAGACTCTATATGATACCAGCACTAAAAGACTTACAATAAAATGGCTAGATGGCCAGGATGTTGGAGGTTCTTCCACGCCGGTGAGCGGTCTATACTATAATATCAGGATAGGTTCAGAATCCGGGGCCGATGACCTGGTAGCAGCACGGTATGGGACTCCCTTGTTGGGTAATTTCTTGTCTAAAAAGAAAGATAGTAAAAATACCAGAAGTTTCCAGATTTATGCCAAGGGCTATTTCTGGAGCGTACAGACTATTGATACCAGCCTAGGATATAGTTGGTCGGAAGAATCTTCGGAGACTAGCTGGTCAGAAGAGCGCCATTTCGAAGATCCTACACCTCCACCACCACCAGAGACACCCACGGATGAGGGGGAGTATACATACAAGACTACAATTCGCTTTAGCTGGACTCAGAATAATCTTGACCCTGAGACGGCAATCTATAATTATAGGTTACAGGTGAGGTCTCAAGAAGACGGAAAATTAAAATTTGATGGCAATGTGGGTGACGTTAAGAATTATAGTGTTTCAGGATGTGAATATAATAAGACATATGAGGCTCGAGTGAAGTCGCAGAGTGGCTATGGCTATAGCAACAACTGGTCGGGCTGGAGTAATGGGATAATGGTTGTCCGCTTCCTGGATATTTCCAACAACCTGATTCATCCCAAAAAAGCAGGAGATAACACAGCGACTATTAAGTACTTTATAATAAAAGCAAGTAAAGTTAGCCTAAAGATCTATAACCTGAGGGGTGAACTGGTGAGGAGCTTATTCGATAACGAGAATAGAGAATTGGGGGCGGATACGGAATCATGGTCAGGAGAGAATGAAGAGGGGTCAACTGTAGCCAGCGGAATATATATAGTGCATATAGAGACTGAAGGGGCTTATGCTAGTGAGAAAATATGTGTCATAAAATAAGGAGTAGTTACGAAAAAATGAGGAGGTAGAAAGATATGGAAAGAGGAAAAGGTTTTACTCTGATTGAACTGATGATTGTGGTGGCATTGCTCGGAATATTAGCCGTTGGTGCGGCGGTTTTTTTTACCAATACTTTTGATATCTGGCACCAGAGTAGGCGCCAGATCTCTGTTCAACAGAACGCAAGGGTGGCAATGGGAGAGATGAGCCGGAACATTCGTCAGTGCGCCGATCCGGGAGCAATAGTTCCTGGTGTAGGTTCCTCTTCCACTGCCATAGATTTTGTTCTTTTTGACGCAGGAGGAAACAAGAACATAACGTTCTACAGGGGAGATAATGTTACTAAAGCCCCAAGCGCAACGGGGACAGCGCTCTATCGTGTGGTGAACGGAGTCACCTCAACTTTGATAACCGATAATCTCCAGAGCATCTGGTTCGTTCATGAATCTCAATATGTGGTTCACATAGCAACTCTGACTTTGACTTCAGGTGGTCAGACGATTACTTTGGACAAAAGAATTCGTTTAAGAAACCCATAAGAGCAATATGGAAGCATAAATTTAAGGATGAACAGAAAGAAAAAGGGATTGTTTATTACCTTAGAAGGACCCGATGGGTCAGGAAAGAGCACACAGTCTCTATTGCTTGCTCGCTACTTAGAGAGGAAGGGCTATAAGGTGGTGCGCACGAGGGAGCCGGGTGGAACGAGCATTGCCGAAGCTCTACGCAGGATAATTTTGAATCCCAAAAGTAGAATTTCGAAATTGACAGAAGTCCTTCTATATGAAGCTGGCAGGGCTCAGCATACATCAGAACTTATTCTTCCTGCACTCCGACAGGGCAAGACAGTCATCTGTGAACGTTATAGCGATGCTACTCTTGCCTATCAAGGTTATGGAAGAAAGCTCAATATTAGAATGGTTAATGAGTTGAATCGGATTGCCTCATCTGGTTTGAAGCCCGATTTAACTATTCTTTTAGACCTCGATGTGAGAGAGGGATTAAAGAGAGTCCGAAAAATCTCTGGAGGAAGGATGGACAGGATGGAGCGGGAGTCTATAAGCTTTCATGAGAGAGTGAGAAAGGGATATCTTGAGATCGCTTCCAGAGACCCTGCTCGGGTTAAATTAGTTAAAGTGAAGGAGACTCCGGAGAAGACACATTTAGAGGTTGCAAAAGTTATTAGAAAATTGGTAAAATAATGAAAGTTCTTTCCAAAGGAAAGTTTTGTAACAGGAACCGATCGAACGTTAGAAGATTAGAAAATACAGAATGAAGTTTTCTGAAATTGTTGGGCAGGAAGTAGCTGTTAATATATTGAAGAAGTCGATAGAGAACAATAGGTCTGCTCACGCTTACCTCTTTGTGGGACCCGAGGGTGTTGGCAAACGGGCGACTGCCATTGCCTTTGCTAAGGGCCTGAATTGCCGTTCTTCCTACTCAGACGGGTGCGATCGCTGCGATTCCTGTAGAAAGATCGAAAATGGAACACATCCAGATGTGGAGTTAATTAGTCCCCGTGAGGGTGGGCTTACAATTTCTATTGACCAGATTAGAAAGCTTCAGAGAAGGGTCTCCTATAAGCCACTGGAGGGAAACTGGAAAGTATATATTATAGACGATGCTGCCAGTGCTACCGAAGAGGCTGCCAATTGTCTATTGAAGACTTTAGAGGAACCACCTCCACAAGTAATTCTCATCCTCATAACTGAGAACATTTACCGTCTTCTCTCCACCGTTCGCTCTCGCTGTCAGCTAATACTATTCAGGCAAATTCCTCGCATTTTAATAGAAAAAATACTGGGGGACCAGTACCAGGTGACACCCGAAGAGGCACGCTCTTTGGCCTGGCTTTCTTCAGGGAGCATTGGTCGGGCGCTTTACTATCTGGAGAGAAAGAGTCCCGAGCTTGTGGAACGGTTGAGGGAGACTTTTGAAATGGGAGGTTCTATGATTGGAGATTATGGTAGTCTATTTCGATTTTCGGCTGAAATTTCCAGAGATAGAGAGTCTGCACTGGAATTATTGAATTTTTTATTAGGAGATTTGGGCAGGAAATTTGTTGAAAATCCAGCTATACTGGGAAAGAAAAAGATAGAAATCGTTATGGAAACAGTCAATTTAATTAAGAGGAATGTCAATGTGAATTTAGCAATAGATGGAATGCTCTTGAAATTGCTCAACATAATGAACGCGTGAGGAGGGTCGCTGTTCCGACGAATAAGGAGGAACGAGCCAGCGACGCCTGCGAGTCGGTGAGCAGGCAGGTCACCGACTAAAGCGAAAGGAGGGGAAGATGCCAATTGTTGTGGGAGTCCAGATAAGAAGAACAAAGGATGTTTTCGATTTCCTCCCGGAGGGAATAGACCTCGCCATAGGTGATAAGTGTCTGGTGGAGACAGAGAACGGGATTGAAGTGGGAGAGATTGTCTCGCCTGAAAGAATGATTGAGCACAGTAAGAAGAAGCTTCAGCGGGTAATAAAAAAGATGGATTCCAGTGATTGGGAAGTGGTGAAGACAAATGGTAAGAAGGAAAGAGAGGCATTTCAAAAGGTAATGCAGAAAGTAGAAGAACACGAATTAAAGATGAAATTGACCTGCGTGGACTATACTTTCGATTGTAACAAATTGTTTGTCTATTATACTGCGGAAGGAAGGGTAGATTTCCGCGAACTCATTAAAGACCTGGGGTACCTATTGAAAACTCGCATACACATGGTTCAGATCGGAGTCAGGGACGAGGCTAAGATGTTGGGTGGGTTTGGACCATGTGGACTTCCAATCTGCTGTGGCTCATTTCTGAAAAGTTTTAGACCTGTTTCGATTGATATGGCTAAAGAGCAGGAGATATCCTTGAACCCTGCAAAGATTTCTGGAGTTTGTGGTAGATTGATGTGTTGTCTGGCATATGAGAACGATTTTTATCACGAATGCAGAAAGAACTTACCAAAAGTAAACTCTAAAGTCGCTACCAAAGATGGAATAGGAGTCGTTACAGCAGTCAATATTTTACGGGGAGAAGTCGTTGTTGAATATGCGGATGGAATGTTGAAGAAGTTGTCTAGAAAAGAAGTATCTCCAGTAGGATTTTTTGGAAAGTTTAAGTTTAGAAAGTCGGAAAGTTAATGGTTCTCTATGACCAAAGAATTTTATATTACTACTCCCATATTCTATGTGAACGACCTACTTCACATCGGACACGCCTACTGCACCATAGCTTGTGATGTGGTGGCCCGCTTCAAGCGCTGGGCTGGGTACGAAGTTCTGTTTCTCACCGGTACTGATGAACATGGACAGAAGATAGCCCAGGCAGCCAGTTTGAAAGGAAAGATGCCGTTGGAATGGGCAGATTATATTGTTTCTCAGGACAAAAAACTTTGGCACAAGCTAAACATTTCCTACGATGATTTTATCAGAACAACAGAAGATCGGCACAAAAGGACGGTGCAGGCAATTTTTACAAAACTTTACCAGAAGGGTGATATCTATAAGGGAGAGTATGAGGGATGGTACTGTACTTCGTGCGAGACTTTCTACATGGAGTCACAGCTTGAGCAAGGTAACTGCCCTGAATGCGGGAAACTTGCAGAGAAGCTGAAAGAAGAGAGCTACTTCTTCAGACTATCCAAATATCAGGATAGAGTGCTCAATTATTTTGAGGAGAATCCCGAGTTCATGCAGCCACCCTTCCGCAAAGCGGAAATGGTAAATTTTGTCAAGGAAGGCCTGAGAGATCTGAGCGTGAGCCGCATGGCTGTGAAGTGGGGAATACCAGTTCCTTTTGATGAAAAATACACTGTTTATGTCTGGTTTGATGCTCTGATAAATTACCTCACCGCCTGTGGATATTTAGATGATAAAGTAAAGTTTGAGAAGTTCTGGCCTGCTGATGTTCATCTGGTGGGTAAGGAGATTTTCAAGTTCCACACCATCATCTGGCCCGCAATGTTGATGGCCCTGGAGATACCACTTCCCAAAAAGGTTTTTGGGCATGGATGGTGGACTGTTGAGGGAGAGAAGATGTCCAAATCTCGCGGGAATGTAGTTAATCCGATTGAAGTTTCTGAACAGTTTGGGGTCGACGCATTCCGTTACTTCCTGATGAGAGAGGTGCCATTTGGTCAGGATGGCGATTTTTCCATAAAGGCACTTGTCAGGCGCTATAATGCTGACTTGGCAAATAATTTGGGTAACCTTCTAAGTCGCAGCGTGACAATGGTAGAGAAGTATCTTGGAGGTAGGGTCCCTGAACCGGGTGGAAAGGGAGAAAAGGATAGAGAGCTAATTCAAAAAGTGAAGGGACTTTTTGAGAAAGTCATGAAATGTTATGATAAGCTGGAATTGAACAGTGTTCTGGGAGCCATTTGGGAAGTTATTGACTATGCCAATAGGTACATTGAGAGGACAGCTCCTTGGAAGTTGGAAAAGACTGATAGAAAGAGACTGGAGGCTGTGTTATATAATCTTTTAGAGACTTTGAGACTGGTTGCTTTCTATATTCTTCCTTTCATGCCCCAGACAGCCGAAAGAATCTGGGAGCGGTTGGGGATTGGAGAAAAGATCTATAATCAGAAAATTGAAGAAGCAGAATGGGGAAGGCTGAAGTCGGGGCGAAAAATTAGAATAGGTAAACCTTTATTCCCCAGGATAAAACCTGATTTGTGAAGAAGGGGAGTGCCAATGATTGGGGTAATCTCTGATGACTTGACCGGCTGTGGCGATGTGGGATTACATTTTGCAGATTGGGGTTTGAGAACAATTGTCCGAGCTTCTAACTTAGAACGCCTCTCTGAAGGATTAAAGCCCGATGTGAACTGGGACGTTCTTGTGGTGAATACTGGAAGCAGGTTTGATGAACCTCGAACAGCCTATGAGAAGGTTAAAGATGTCTTGAGATTCTTCAGGAAATTAAAGATAAAACAGATTTATAAAAAGATAGATTCTACCTTGCGGGGAAATATCGGTGCAGAAATCGATGCACTTTTCGATGAGTTGAACATAAAAGAGCTTCCCTTTTGTGCTGCCTTTCCCAGGATAGGAAGGACTACAATAGACGGTTACCACTATGTCTGGGGAGAGTTGGTTACCAGCACAGAGTTTGCTCGGGATCCGAGAAATCCAGTGAGTGAAGCTCATATACCCAGTTTACTGAAAAGGATGTCAAAATACTATAGCAGAGTTAAAGTATACGATGCAAGAATTCAAAGGGATTTGAAAAATATCGCCAGAGAAATCCCGGATTATACGACTGTATGCGGAGCAAGCGGTCTGGCTGGAGAGCTGGTCAAATTCTGGGGTAAATCGGGATCAAGCCGGGGTGTTAAATCTAAGACTGTAACTGGGGGCTCAAAACCTATTCTGATTATTTCGGGAAGTGCCAAGTCTGTTACCTCCGAACAGATTGAAGTGTTGAAGGGAGAGAAGGGTCTACTGGCTGTGGCTATAGACTTCGAGCGAAATCGAGTAGAAATACCGGATGCGAAAGATGCTAAACACATATTAATCTATCCCCAAAGGAGTAGCCACAGGCTCGATCCAGAGAAGATCCTTAGAACGCTTGTCCATTTGACAACAGGACTCTGCAAAGCGGGGTTCTTTCGTAATCTGATTATTATCGGCGGAGATACTGCTTTCAGTATCTGTCGAGCATTAAGAATAGATACCTTTCAAATTATTTCTTCTGTATCACCCGGGATTGCCTACTGTCGGACTTTAGATGGAAAGTACAAGTTCATTCTGAAGCCAGGAGGGCTTGGGGACAAAGAGGCATTGATTAGATGCGTGCAATTTTTTGGCCGTAGTAGGTCTTCGTAGTCATTTGCCTTACTCCTGGCAGAGTTCATCTTATAACTCTCCGGATAGGTATTACCCTCCAGCAATTTTCCCTTCTCACCTTTACAACTTATTCATTGTTCCTCTTTTCCTTTTGGGCTTTGTTGGGGTATTTCCGCCAAGAGAAAGAGAAGTGGAGATATTTCCACTGAAGCCCCCAGAAGTTCCGAGGCAGCTCCCCTACCCTGTAAAGCAGAAGTTTGAAGTACCGGCAGAGCGATAGCCCTGCGTTATAGTCTCGCGCCTTTAAGAAAACCCCCTTAAAAATTAACAAAAAATTAACATTTTCTTAACCTAAGCATAACATTGTTGGAGTATACTTAAAATGGAAGATGAACAAAGCTACGACCTTGGAGCTTTTCAGGCAAGGATTGAGTATGTAATAAAGAAAGTGCGCGCCACGTGCAGAAAGGAGCGAGGTCGGCAATGGCAAATATAAAATTAAGGGAAAGTAAAGGGAGGAAGAAAATGATAAAAGTTAGTTGTTTAAACGAGAGAGGAATAGCACTTGTGTTGGCACTTGAATTCCTGCTTGTTTCATCCATTATTGGAGTTGCCCTCGTTACCATAGGTACACATGAAACCAGATCCCTAGTGCAAGAAAGATTGTCAGACGCTACTCTCTATATTGCGGATGGTGGAGTGGAGTTTGCAATAAGTCAATTGAAAGGGAATCC
>JBHIBS010000052.1:0-9494 GCA_046759165.1 bacterium
CCAGGGTTCACGGTGCCAGCGTCCCATAGCAATGTTGCATTGGTTGGGTCGTCTAAATCACCTCCAGTATAAACGGCTAATCGGACATCACCTGTCTGAGCACCCAAGTAGATAGATATGGATTTAATCTTCATATTATCTACATTGGGGGAAGTGCCTCCCATTGCTCGGCTATGATTACTTGTAGTACTGTAGGTGGCTATCGCTGTCTTGCCCCAGTCCGTCGGAGTCGCTGTTGGGTCTTCATCCAAATGCCAGACTCCACCAAAGTTATTAGACCAAACATCCATTGCTGGAGTTGACTCTTTATCCCCTACATAAGCCGTGTTATCTGCCTGGGTATTATCATAGTAGAGATAAAGGTCAGTATCAGCAGTGCTGCTTATACTTGGAACTTTAACCCATAGCCAAGCTTTTTCGCTTACAGAATCCCACTTCTCTATCTCAACATAGCACTGTGTCGTTCCATCGCTTGTTGTAACTGCAATCTTCTTGCTATTGCTTCCAACTTCGTCAAACACGAAAGTTACATCGTCTTTAGGACTGTCACGTCCTGAAGCAGAACTAAGATAAATCAGAACTGGAAAGTTAGAGAGTGCACTATCTATATCAGTATTATCTGTTGTAATTTTGACACGCTTTCCCCATCCTGATAACCAGCCTCCAAAGGCTGGTGAAACGGAAAAGAGAACATTGATACCTACTAAGAATAACCCTATAAAAATGATTCTTTTACCATTGTGAGACATTATCAACTAACCTCTGTTATCCTCCTAGTCTTACCTGCTCGGGCACTCTTCAAATTGGTGTCTTCCTCACCCTGGCCCGTCCCGAAACCGGAAAGGGTAGGGAAAGGGAGGCCCACCAGTTTACCGTTACCCAAACCGCAAAGAACTAAAGTAAGCAGCATAGTTCGCCTCTCAATTAAAAAAATTCCGAGTTAACCTGATAGGCAACTCGGATCAAATGGACTTAAAGGAACCTAAGAAAAGTGAAAATGAAAATATCTTCGGCAACCCGGCCGATTTCACCCCGAAATTAAAAAAGCCGACTCGGGCTTCCATTGGAAGATTTAGGCCAAGACATATATTACTATGTACTATTATTAAAATATGATTCAACAGTATACAGCCCCCTTTTTCCTTCTAATATGAGCTTATCTTATAATTCTCGAAATTAAAGCGAACTTCTGGCGAAATTTTATGGTGGGAAGCTATGATTGATGGTAAGTGGAGAATGGATTTGGAAGGTTAGAATTGGGTAATTTTAGGCCCTAAACATATAGCCTACTCCTTTAACCGTTTCGATATGTCGGCTAGCTAAAGGGCCCAATTTCTTGCGGAGGGTTTCAATATGCTTGTTTATTGTGCGCGGGTCTCCAAGATAATCCTGGTCCCAGACACCTTTCATCAAATATCTTCTTTCTAAAACTTTTCCTCTCTTTTTCATCAAGATGTAAAGAAGGGCAAACTCTTTGGGAGTTAATTTAACTGGCTTCTCCTTTACCAAAAGAGTCCTGGCAGTTAAATTAATAACAATATCTTTACCCCTCAAGATTTCCTCGGGTTCTTCACTATAACTTATTCGGCGTAAAATTGCCCTCAATCTGGCTAAGAAAATATCGAAATCGAGGGGGGTCGCCAGACATTCATCAGCACCAATTTCCAGGGCTCTAAGCAGCTTCTTCTTGGAAATACTGGTAATAATAATTACTGGAATGTTCCTAAAACTTCTATCCTGTTTGATCTCCTCACAGATTTCAAAATTATCTTCGGCCGAAGATATAAAATTTAGAATAACCAGTTCTGCTCCGAATTCTAAAATTCTTTTTCTCACATTGACCTTCTCTTTCATGCGAGAAAATGTAAAAGCCTCTTTCTCCAAGATCTTCTTTAGTGCCTGAGCCGTCTTTGGCTCATCACCAAATAATAAGATTCTTCCCTCAATCATAGGATATTCCTCATTTCATTCCGCAAAATCTAAATTCAGAACCTGCACGACTTGAAGTCGTGCCTACAAAATCTTGACAAATCCTGCGTAGCCTCGGCTGCCATCCCGAGTTCCTACCCCAGTGAAATTAGTGTCGGGTCTGGTTTCTATTATTCCAGTTTAAATCTAAGGGTGATTGTTCCCCACTGAACTATCTGCTTCTCTTGGGGAGAGAGGCTCTCAAAGAGCCATTTCTTCATTGCCTGGCTGGCAATCTGGTCCAGGTCAGGATACCCTGCAGTCTGGGTTACCTCTACTCTATTGACCAATCCATCGGGCAAAACCCAAAACTTTAACCGAACCTCTCCGCTCACCCCTGCCTCTTCTGCCCACCTCGGATATTGCGGATAGACCCGCCGGACAATTCCTCTACGAGAGACAGGGCCAGTTATGGCAAAATCTCTGGCCTCACCCTTTCCGACAAAAATGCCTCCTTTATCTGGAAGTCCCGGCGAAATTTTGACTCCCTCCAGGGTGAACCTATCTTCGCCTGGCAGCATCGATATCTTCTCTCCCAATTCGGGCTCAGGTGCCAGGACTTCTGTTAGAGTAATCTTCGTTTCAGGTCCCGGAATTGCCAAAGGCTCACCTTCCCCTGGTGTCCAGATATCGACTCCAGGAGCAGGACTAACCTGAGTCCTATGTTTAGCAAGAGCTGGAGACTTCGGGTAACCTGGTTCACTAGGTCTTATAGCCGGTAATGAGACTAAAGAGACTTCCACAAATCTAATCGGAGCTCTCTGGCGTTGGGTTATCGGAATATATATCAGCATTGCCAAATGGAAGATAAAAGAAATAAGTAATGAAATCCTGAAACTGCGATCTCCAAACATTCCCTTCTCCTGAAAATCAGGGTAATTTTGGTTCCGTAGCAATGGCTAATCGATCAGCTCCACTCAGTTTTGCAATATCCATCGCCTGCACCACCAAGCCATGTTTAACTTCCTGGTCAGCCTTAATAATCAAGATTCTATCTCTCCTCTGAGCAAAAGCAGCCTTAAGCGCTTCACCCAGTTCATCCAGAGTAACTGGCTGTTCATTTAAAAAGATTATGTTCTCAGCAGTGATGGTTAAGACGATGTCTTTCTTCAACTGAATTTCGGAGGTAACTGCTTTTGGTAATTTAACCTGGATGCCTGGCTGAACAACAAAGGAAGTAGATAGCATAAAGAAGATGAGGAGTAGAAAGACAATATCGGCCATTGGTGCGATATCGAGACGCGTGCTAAAAGTTCTTGGTTTTCTAAACTGCATTTTCTTTGCCTCCTTATCTTGTCCTGTACCGATTTTGCACGGTTAAAACCGTACCTACAAATCCTTGGTCAGCCTGAAATGTGACTGACCTAACTGGGAACTAAAATTCTAATCACTTCTTTACAGTACCTCTCAATTTCAGAAACAAGTCTGTCTACACGATGGACAAAATAACGATAGAAGAGAAGTGTCGGGATGGCAATAAGTAACCCTGTTGCAGTGGTGATTAGTGCTTCAGAAATGCCTGAGGCTACAATCGCCGGGGAGGTAGCACTGGCAGCAGCAATGGAATCGAAAGCACGAATCATTCCTAAAACTGTGCCAGTAAACCCCATCAAAGTAGATACTGCTGCAATGGTGGCCAGAGCAGGCAGATAACTTTCCAGGCGGGGAACCTCTTCCAAGGCTTGAGATTCAAATGCATCTTCCATTGCCTTCTTTCCCTTACCATATTGGTTCAAGCCAGCCTTCAATATAGAAGCAACAGGTTCTCTGGTTTTCTCACAGAGAGCCACTGCTTGCCCGACCATTTCTTGATTGAGTAACTTTTTGATTTTACCCATTAGCTCCCTCTCGTTAGTTCTTGCTCGAGAAAGAACATAAAGCTTATTGATGATTATCGCCAGAGCAAATACCGAAGCAAGAAAAAGAGGATACATCATTATTCCCCCGCGCAAAAAATAGTTGAGCATTTTAACCTCCTTTCAATGTGGGTCGAGAATGTTTACCTTTCGTCACCCTGTCCGTCCCGAAACCGAAACGGAGTCGGGAAACGGTGCGGATCGTTGTCGAGAAGAATCTTATTATTAGAATTTTAGTTTGAATCCTCCAAAAAATTTACTATTGTCGAGAGGATAGCCGAACCTCTCAGCATACTTCTCCTGTAGTAGATTTTCTCCTTGAACAAAGAGGAGAAACTGCTTTGCTATCCTACAAGAGATTTCTGTTCCCAGCGTCCAGTAGAAAGGTAGAGAGTCCAGGCGATCATGATATCTTTCGCTCTGCATTAGAACTGATAGCTCTATTCCCAATGGTCCATAAGAATAGTGCGATGAAATTTTGAGCGAATGGCAGGGTCTATAGGGCACTTTTTCATCCGGTTGGTCTTCGTCCTCTGTTCTCTCAAATATATATCTCAAGTTCTGAGTCAAATTCTCTCCGAAGGTGTACACAAAGGAGGCTTCTATACCTTGCGAGAATACGTTGGAGATATTTTGCAAACTCCCTATCGTGCCATCGTCAGAAAGAGCAATGAAATTTTTAAAACTTTTCTGAAAGAAGGAGATATTGCCAGAGAGGTTCTGACTGAACTCGTACTCCATACCTTCCTCGAGGGCAAATGTTCTTTTCTGGGGAAGAAGGTCTAAGTTGACACCCACATAGTCGTTGTCTATATAAAGTTCATCAAAGAGAGGAATTGTTAGCCCCGGTTTATATCTTATCCAGATGTTAAAATTGGGAATCAACTCGTAAGACAATCTGCCCGTGGGATAGAGAAAGGAGGTAAAAGGTTTACTTTTCTCTGTATATTCCACTCCTAAGTTAACCCATAGCCTATCGAAAAGAAGAAACTCGTCGGTGAGGGAAAAGGAGCTAACTAAATAATGCCTCCTCTTGCCGCTCAGTTCAAGGCTCTGTTGATAGAGTCGAGCCTCAAGGTTCAATGAGTTCCTTTGCGCCAGACTAATCCTCGCCTGTAACCCGGCTCCTCCTATTTCACTTTTAGCTTTACTGTTATTTTTTAAGCGCCCTATTTGACCAAAGAACTGACACCCCACATTGGTCTCTTCCCCTATACTCCTCTCCAGTCCCAATTCCAGATTGAACAGTTCTACCTTTTGAGTCTCGGCAGAATCGGACAGCCGATAATCTTTCAGGAGACCAGAAGTACCAATTTTCAAATCAAGATTTCTATCAAGTTTGAAACCCAGTTCTAAAAATGCACTATCCTGATTATAACGCCTGCCGGCAAATTCTCCCTCTGTCTTATATTTTCCTATACTAAAGAGATAGTAAATTTTATCTTTAATTTGTCTGCCGTGACTGAGGTTAGTTTTCAAAGAGTCGAATTTTCCATAGGCAAAGCTAAATTCAGTAATGTTTAAGTCCTTCCTCTGAGGAGGAAAGAATAGGGGAGAGAGTTTTCTCATTGGTTTGATACCGACTTGAACCTTTTTCAAAAAGGGTTGGTCGATGAGTGGTTCTCTCTCACCACCTATAATGACCTTCGACTGGTCTTCCCCGATAATTACCACTTCGGGGAGTTCGAAGGCAGGCCTTTCTTCAGTTGGCTTCTCTGCTTCAGCCTGAGCCCAGAGGTTCCAGAAAAAGAGAAAAAGAGAGATTTCCATCAAAATGGTAATTTTTCTTATCCGCATCTTATTTATCGGCTATTCTGTCTATCTCTATTTGGGCTTTCCTTGCCCACTCGGTTTCTGGATAATCCTCTATGACTTTCATGTAGGCCTTCCGCGCCTCCGCCCAGAACCTTTGCTTCCCATTTAATTCTCCCACCATATATTGTGCAGGGGCAGCAAAGTATGGGTATTTCCTATAAAGATACACCACTTTCAAATATTCAACGATAGCATTATGGTAATCTTTCCGGAAACGGTAGCAGTCACCTATCCTTTTCTGTGCTTCTGCTCCTACTTCGTTATGGGCTAAACTTGTAGCCAATCTATACTCCTCCATTGCCTTCTTGTAGTCTTTATTTTCTTCGTATAAGATTCCGTACCTCAAGTGGACTCTGGCTGCAGCTATTGACTGGGGATACTCCTGGAGTGTCTTCTGAAAAGCCTCCTCAGCAAGGTCCTTTCTACCCATCTTATCATAACTCTCTCCAATCTTATATTGGGACTCACTGGAGAAAATGTCTTCCGGGAGTCTGGCGATCTTTCTCTCATATTCTGCTATTGCCTCAACATATTTTCCTTCCACAAAGTAGCATTCTCCAACGCGAAACTGCGCTTCACTGGCAAGGTCGCTATCAGGATATTTCGCTATTAGGCTCCTGAAAGTATTAGCTGCTTGGTCATAGTTGCCAGCCCTGTAGTAGCTCCACGCCAACCAATAACGGGAATCGTCAGCAAGGGGTGAGTTGGGATAGAGGTCCAATATCGAGCGGTAAATCTTTGCTGCTTCATTGAAATTATCTCCGCCATAATAGTATTCCCCAAGCCGATACCTCGCTTCTACGTTCAAACGACTCTTCGGATACTTTTTGATGAAATCTTCATAGATTTTGATCGCCTTATCGTCCTCTCCCTGGCCGTGGTAACTCCAGCCAATAGCATAATAGGCAAGTTCCGCTATCTCTTTTTCAGGATACCGATCGATGACCTTCTGATAATTCTTTATCGCCTCCTCATATTGCTTCTGATTATAAAATGCATCTCCAATTCTAAATAGAGAATCTGCTGCAATGCCACTTTCAGGGTAATTGGCTACCACATTATTAAAAAGGAGAGTTGCCTCGTCATATTTTTTCTGTTTGAAGTACGACCAGCCAATATAATAGAGAGCCCTGTCAATGACTTCGCTATCCTTAAACTCCTCCCTCAAAATACTGAGAGCTTCGATTGCCTTCTCATATTTACCCTCTTTATAATAAGCCAACCCAATCTGGAACCTTATTCGGTCTTCAATTTCGCTCTTGGGGTAGTTCCTGAGAGCCGAGCTATAGGCACTATGTGCTTCCCTATACTTTTTCTGGCTTAACAGACAATTACCTATCTCCAGCTGCGCCTGCGGAGCAAGGTTACTATTGGGATAAGCGTTAAGGATTGCCTGATAAGCCTTGCGCGCAGAAACGAATTTACCCTTCTCATAAGAAGACCTTCCTAGTCCAAAATAGGCATCATCAACCAGCCCGCTCTGAGGATAGCGGTCTATAACTTCTTGATAGACCTTTCCTGCAAAATTGAAATCTCTCTTTCGAAATAGAGATTCTGCAATCTGGAACTTTGCCTCCACTATCAAATTGCTATAGGGGTAGTTCTTTTCAACTTCTCTGTAAGTGTCGATCGCTTCCTCGTATCTACTTTCCTTATAGTAACACCAGCCTTTCCAGTAAAGAGCGTCATCAGCCAGATTGCTTGCAGGAAAACTTTCCACCAATCCTTCGTATTCCTTGATTGCCCCTCCATACTTTTTCTCATAATAGAACAAATTGCCAATCATATAGCGAGCTGATACCACAAGGTCGGATTGGGGATACTTGGTTATCACCCCTGAGAAAGCTTTCCTGGCTTCACCAAACTTTCCCTGCCTTAAGTAGCTCCAGCCAATAGATTGTTGGGCCTTAACTGCCTGGCTGGAAAGGGGATAGGTTTTAATAGCTTTCTGATAGGCGATAATTGCTTCAGAGTATTCCCCTTCTCGGTAGAATGCCTCGCCAATCTCATACAAGGCAGCTGCGCGGAGGCCAGTGGATTCTGCAATACTTAATACTTTCTGGTATGCTTCTCTGGCAGAAGAGAACTTCCCCTGTTGGAGGAGACATTCCCCAATCTTAAACTGGGCTTGAGGAAGATGGGTGGATTGGGGATAGGTTCTAAACAATTTCCGGTATTCAAGCATAGCTAACCTGTAATTCCCCTGGTAAAACCAAGATTCCCCTATAAAAAATTGGCACTCATCAGCAAGACTACTTTTTGGAAAAGATTTAATCACTATGGAGAATTCAGGCAGTGCCCGAGAATATTTTTTTTGCTTAAAGTAGGAGAAACCCTTCGAATAGTGAGCGTAGTCTACATACTTGGATTGAGGATAATTTCTAATAATATCATCGTAACCTAAAAAAGCGTTACTATACTTTCTTTGATTGAAATAAGATTCAGCAGTATAGTATTTTGCTTCCGCCACAAGGTCGCTTTTTGGATATCTTCGGATGAAATCCTTATACAGTCTTATCGCTTCAGCGTACTTCTTAGTCATATACTTACAGTCAGCCAGACGAATCGCACTTCTGAGAGCAAAGTCTGTTCCCGGAGATAGATTTATAACCTTGCCATACCCAACAAATGCTCCCACATAATCTCCTTCCTTGAACATAGCCTCAGCCTTGTAGAATCTCACCTCAGTGAGCTTCTTACTTTCAGGATAATTTCTCTCAAATTTCTCCAGCTGCTCCGCAGCCAGTCTGTACATTCCATCCCGATAAAGGCTCATACCAAAATTGTACAGGTCTTCCTCCTGACGAGAAGTAAACCGACCAAAAACAGCATTTATTGAGAAAATAGATAGCAAAATAAGAGGTACCAATATCTTTTTGGACATAGAAAGTTACCCCACCCTTTTAAATTATACCATATAATTATTTGATGGTCAACTGTACTATTCTCGTTTTCGTTATCCTCCCTTTCAGCAGGATTCCCATTTTCTCCATAGTCTCTTTCGCTCCGTCAGCTCCAATTACCAGATGAAAAATTTAACCCCTGTTAATCTGTCAGGTCACAGGGGTTAATCTTTTTGTAAACTCCGTAGGAAAGGATTAGGATGTAAAAACCATTTTGGAAAGGAGATAGTTTTATCCCCTCGCCTTTTTTACTTCTTCCAGAAACTGCGTCGCTTTCTGGGTCAAAACTTCAAACCTCCCTTCAGCCACTGCCTTCTTATCAACTAAGGCTGTTCCCACGGCAATGGCACAGGAGCCAGCTTTAATGAATTCACCAGCATTCTCTAAATTTACTCCTCCTGTGGGAAGAAGCAGAATGTGTGGGAGAGGACCCTTCAATGCCTTAATATACTTTGGACCTCCTAACTGCCCTGCAGGAAAGATTTTTACAATGTCTGCTCCCATCTCCCAGGCGTGGACCACTTCTGTGGGAGTCATCGTTCCCGGAATTGCAATTTTGGTATACCTCTTGCATATCTTAATGACCTCTTCATTCAATAAGGGTCCTACAACAAATTCAGCACCTGCCAGAATAGATGCCCTGGCTGTCTCTCCATCGAGGACAGTGCCAGCCCCTAAAAGCACCTCCTTTCCAAATTTCTCTGCCACTTTCTCCATCACTCCAATAGCATTGGGAACAGTCATCGTTATCTCAATTGTCTTAATCCCACCTTCTCTGATGGCATCAACTATCTTCATAGCCTGTTCAGGAGATTCGGCTCTAATTACAGGCACAACTCCGCAATCAACCATAAGTCCAAGTTGCTCCGATTTCTTATCCATAGACTCCCCTCCTTTCCCTTCAGTTGGTAACCTGCCTGCCCACCGACTCGCAGGCGTCGCTGACCCGTTC
>JBHIBS010000053.1:0-9205 GCA_046759165.1 bacterium
GGGGGTGTAATGGGTCGGGCGTCTGTTCCTTCTGGAGCATCGACAGGAGAACATGAAGCGATAGAACTCAGGGATGGTGATATGAAGAGATTTCTGGGTAAAGGTGTCCAGAAAGCTGTGGCAAATGTAAATGATGTAATCGGTCCAGCCCTGTATGGTTTAGATGCCACTGAACAGGTATCCATCGATAAGAGAATGATTGAGTTGGATGGAACTGAAAATAAGTCAAAATTGGGAGCAAATGCGATTCTGGGCGTCTCTCTTGCCTGCACCAAAGCCGCCAGCGAGACAGTGGAATTGCCTCTATATCAGTACATAGGAGGTCCCAATGCCAAAATTCTCCCGGTTCCCTGTTTAAATATTCTGAATGGTGGTAAACATGCTGACAATAATGTTGACCTCCAGGAATTTATGATTATACCTGCTGGTGCGCCTTCTTTTCGTGAAGCGATGAGGTATGCTGTTGAAACTTATCATCATTTAAAGGCGATATTAAAGGCAAAAAATCTATCGACAGCTCTGGGGGATGAAGGCGGATTTGCGCCCGATTTGAAATCTAACGAGGAGGCTCTCCAATTAATTGTTCAGGGAATTGAGAAGGCGAAGTATAAACCAGGGGAAAATATCTACATAGGCATTGATGCAGCGGCATCCTGTTTTTATAATGGTACTAAATATATTTTGAAGGCAGAAGAGAAAGAAAACGATGCTTCAGGGATGGTCGATTTCTATGAATCTCTTATTAAAAGATATCCTGTAATGTTCATTGAGGATGGTTTGGCTGAAGACGATTGGGATGGCTGGAAACTCTTGACCAATAAGTTGGGTAAGAAGATACAGTTGACCGGAGATGACCTGTTTGTCACAAACAGGAAGAGGCTCAACAGAGGAATCGAGCTAAGGGTAGCAAATTCTATTCTGATTAAACCCAACCAGATTGGAACTTTGACCGAGACGCTGGATACTGTGGAGACGGCCAAGAAAGCGAGATATACCTGTCTATTCTCCCACCGCTCTGGCGAAACAGAAGATGACATATTGGCCGATATAGTAGTGGCAACCAACGCTGGACAGATTAAAAGCGGTGCCCCTGCGAGGTCGGAACGGTTATGCAAGTATAATCGACTGATGAGAATAGAAGAGGAATTGGGAGAAGAAGCAGAATTTTATAAGTGGCAAACAATAACCCCATGATAAAATTTAGCGTTTAGAGAATGCGGATAAGTATCCACAAAAAGAGAGTTCATAGGAAGATACTAATCTTAATTGTCATAATTGGGGCACTTATATTTCTTTTCGGAAATAAGAATTTTCAAACTTTGTTATTCTTGAATAAAGAGATTGCTCAGTTAAAACAGAGGATAACGGGCTTGGAAGAAGAGAATAAGAGATTGAGGGAAGAACTGGAAGCAGTGAAAAAGGATCCCGAATATATTGAGAGCTTGGCACGCAAAGAACTCGGGTTGATTAAACCAGGAGAGACCAAGTATAAATTTATCGAGCCTGAGGAAGAAAAATAACTTGACTGAATCTAATTATTTTCTTACAATACAAAGGGGGTTTTGCCGGAGTGGCGGAATTGGCAGACGCCTTGGACTTAAAATCCAATGGGTATTTAATACCCGTGCCGGTTCGAGTCCGGCCTCCGGCACGGAGAATGTAGCACAGGGATTAGTGCGTAAAGCCGGATAGGAATTAGGATTTCGAAATTACTATATAATAAAGGGACGCGGGGTGGAGCAGTCTGGTAGCTCGTCGGGCTCATAACCCGGAGGTCGGCCGTTCAAATCGGCCCCCCGCCACCAGATTAAAAGAATTGCCGATGTCCAGATAGGTATTCGGCATTTTTTTTCGCAAGAACTATTTTAATATATGGGGGTTTAAGAATGATAAATGAGAGAAAGAAAAAGCAGATAAAGAATATAATAAAGGATTATAAAAGGTTGTTTAATCTGGGTGAGTACAGGATTACTTCCCGCTTTAAGACAACCCGTGAAGATAATGACTTGAAAGGATGTTATGTATTAGCCCATGTGGACAACCTAACAAGAACATCTATCTCGGGTTTAATACCTGGGATTCTATAAAGATGAACCGAAGCGAGTTGAGGAGGCTGGTTCTCCACAGTTTTTCTGGGAATTGAGTGACTTATTCAGTGTTACCATAGATGGGTGTGAGATTACTCCTGGACAAAGAGAGCTATTCAAGGAGAAGTATGAAGTATGATAATATGGAAAATGGGAAAATCAACGAAGTAATAAATGCAGTAATTAAATTAGAAAGGCAAAGAAGAAAACGAATAAATTGAAGAGGGTTAAAAGTTGACAGGCGGATGTAATAAGTGTATAATAACTAAAAAATAACTTGCGTTGTCGCTTATCACAAAATGAAGGGAGAGGATAAAGGTGTGGAAGAAAGAAGACTTGGAGGAAACAATTAAAGATAAATTTGGTGGCTATGATTTTATTGTGGTTTCCAACCGAGAGCCCTATGTTCACGAATATTCAGGAAAAAGAGTCAGATGTGTGAAGTCGACTGGAGGGCTAACTACTGCTCTTGATCCGGTAATGCAGGCCTCTAAAGGCGTTTGGGTTGCCTATGGAGGTGGGGATGCTGATAAGGATGTTGTGGATAAAGATAATAAGATTATGGTTCCTCCTGAGCACCCGAAATATAGTTTAAGGCGGATATGGATGACCAAAGAAGAGGAGAACGGTTTCTATTATGGTTATGCGAATCAAGTTTTGTGGCCATTGTCCCACATTGCTTACCGTCAGCCTGTTTTTGATGCTTCCCACTGGGAGTATTATCAGAAGGTCAACCAGAGGTTCGCCGAAGCTATTCTGGAAGAGAACAGAGATAAGAAACTGTTCGTCTGGCTCCAGGATTACCATTTAAGTCTATGTGCCAAAGTCATAAAGGAGAGAAATCCCGATGCCATTGTCTCTCTATTCTGGCATATTCCCTGGCCAAACCCAGAAGTATTCAGGATATGTCCACAGAAGAAGAAACTTCTGGAAGGGCTTTTAGCTAACGACCTTCTGGGATTCCACCTTCGCTACCATTGCCACAATTTTCTGGATACTGTAAATCAGGAACTGGAAGCGAAAGTCAACCGTGAGGAATCCTCTGTTACTTACCGTAACCACAAGACTTTAGTAAGACCATTCCCCATTAGCGTGGATGCCGAGGCTATCTCACGGATGGCTACTACTGGAGAAGTGGAAGAGAGAATGAAAAGTCTTCCGGAAGAGATAGACCCGCCCTATGAAATCTTGTGCTTGAGTATAGACAGAGTCGATTACACCAAGGGAATTTTAGAAAAGATTAGAGCAGTAGATAGATTTTTAGAGAAGTATCCCGAGTATCAGGGACGGTTCGTCTTCCTTGAGACGGGGCCGCTGAGCCGATTGCACATCAAGACTTACAAGCAATTAATAGATGAAATCGAATCCTTGGCTGAAGAGGTGAATTGGAAATACCACTCTGGCTACTGGTATCCAATTGTCCTCATCAATCGCCGGCTCGACTATACAACGCACCTTGCTTACTATCGCGCTTGCGACCTCCTTCTGGTGGGCTCTCTCCATAATGGAATGAACTTAGTTGCCAAGGAGTACATTATGGCTAATGTAGACCATAGGGGAATGCTCGTTCTAAGCCAGTTTACAGGTACGGCAAGAGAACTAAAAGATGCTATCCTGATAAATCCTTTTGATACTGAAGGGGTTGCTGATGCGATCTTCTCTGCGGTTAGGATGTCGGAGAAGGAGAGAAAAAGGCGCGTAAGAAAGATGCAGAAGGTTGTCCAGGAGAATAACATTTATAAATGGGCAGGAAAATTCATCCTCCGGTTGAGCGAATTGTAGAATAGGTCTTAAAGCAGGAGAAGTATTGTGCAACATGTTTTCAATGTTTGGCAAAACATCGAGAGGAGATTATGGTCGGCTAAGGTGGTTCTCCTCTTCTTAGACTTCGATGGGACACTGACCCCAATTGTCGATCGTCCTGAGGAGGCCGAACTCTCTCCAGAGATGGAGGGAATTCTGAAATTGCTGGCCAAAGAGAAGGAATTCAGGGTTGCCATTATAAGTGGGAGGTCTCTCTCTGACTTAAAAGAAAGGATTAAGATAAGAAACATAATTTATGTCGCGAATCATGGATTGGAGATAGAGAAGAGAAGGAAACGGTTTATCTATCCCGAAGCCTCGAAATCAATCCGGACTATGAGGGAGCTAAAGAAAATTCTGAAGGCAAAACTTGGATCTATTAGAGGAACAATTTTAGAAGATAAACGAGTAGGCCTGGCTATCCATTATAGATTGGTAAAGAGTTCTTACTTGCCAGAATTAAAGAGGGTGGTTGGACAAATTTTCAGGCCGTTTATGGAAAAGGGGAAAATAAGAATTGCCTACGGAAAGAAAGTCCTTGAGGCAAGACCTCCCATTATCTGGGATAAAGGGAAAGCGGCTTCTATGCTTCTCGATTCTTTTAAGCAAGAGAAGCCCATTTCCGTCTATTTAGGAGATGACAGGACAGACGAAGATGCTTTCTCCGCGCTGGACGGAAAAGGGATTACTGTTTTCGTTGGAAGGCCCAGGAAATCTAAAGCGAAATTCTTTCTCAAGAATGTTGGCGAAGTAGGGGTTTTCCTTAATAGGCTTTCTACTTTAAGGATAGGAAATCATAAACCAAGTGAGCAAAAAAACGGCCCTTCTGGCTAGAGCTAAAGAACCATTCCATTTCTATACCAAGCTTAATTTAATCGAGTTTACGGGTAAGAAAGCTACGAATTTGCCCCAACTGGTAGAGACAATAAAGGAAGTGCCAGGCTCGGTTATCTACCACCATACTCACCACTACCTTCAACAACACCTTTATCTCTCACCCGAACCCCCGAACGACTTTGCCTACTGGGTCACCTACATTCTTCGGGAGGAGGAACTGGGGGAAGAGATTGCCAGTATCGACCTCTGTGAATTTTCTACCATTCGCTCCCTGAGAGAAAGGATCATTCAGACCATCGAAGAGCATCTCGCCAGCAACCCAGGACCTTTGCGCATGGCACCTCCCGGGGCAGAATTCCATTTCTTTAAGACCATTACCTTTATTCTACCCACTCCCTATGTTGTTAGCGACCTTTTAGAGTTCCTGGAAGTTCTCAGGAAAATTACCATTCATTCAATCTATTTCCATATGTTTGAGGCGAAACTGAGGTTAGAAAAAGGAGAAAACGATTTTTCTCGCTGGATCGAAGATATGCTGGGAGAGGAGGAGCTTGCAAAGGAGATTGCAAGACTCGACCCTTATACTTTTACTATAGAGGGTTTGCGTGGCGCACTTTGTAAGCTAATTACGAAGTATATACCTGGAGAAATAATCGAATGTCAAGAATAAGCGACTATGAACCAATTGTGGGAGCTGAAGTAATTAACGAATTAAAGATGCTCGTTCAGAAGTTGAAGGGTAGAGTCATTCAGAATATTAACTCTACCTCAGTTGGTGGGGGAGTAGCTGAGATTCTCGGCCGAATAGTTCCCCTCCTACAAGATTTGGGGGTAGATGCCCGCTGGGATGTACTGAAGGGAGGAGAAAAGTACTTTCAGGTAACTAAAAAGTTCCATAATGCTCTCCACGGCAGGAGAGTGGAGATTACCAGGGATGACTACGAAATTTTTCTTGAAACTACTGAGGCGAACATCGAACAGATAGACTTTTATGGCGATATTATTTTCATCCACGACCCTCAGCCGGTAGCTTTAGTGGAAAAGAGAAAATACTTGAAGAACAGGTGGGTCTGGAGGTGCCATATCGATTTCTCCTCTCCAGATCCCGAAATGTGGAAGTTCCTTAAGTCCTTTGTAGACCAATACGATGCCTCCGTTTTTTCAGCGCCTTCTTTCGCTCAGAAGTTACCAATAAGGCAGTTTTTAATTTCGCCTTCCATCGATCCCTTAAGCGATAAGAATAAAGACTTACCTGAGGAAGTAATCAACGGTATGCTTGGGAAACTGAATATAAGTAGAGATAAGCCAATAATCACTCAAATTTCTCGTTTCGATTACCTCAAGGACCCTTTTGGGGTAATCGAAGCCTTTCGCCTGGTTAAAAGGCATGTCGACTGCCAGCTCGTTTTGGCTGGAGGGGGTGCAATTGATGATCCTGAGGGCGAAAAAGTCTTTCAGGAGGTAGTAGAGAAGGCAAGTAATGATCCAGATATCCACGTTTTGCTTCTTCCCCCGGCAAGCAACCTGGAAATCAATGCCTTACAAAGGGCATCCACGGTCATTCTCCAGAAGTCTCTCCGTGAAGGTTTTGGGCTTACAGTAGCTGAGGCTTTATGGAAGGCCAAGCCGGTCGTGGCTTCCGCAGTGGGGGGCATCCCTCTACAAATTGCCCATAAGTATTCGGGACTGCTTTCCCATACAGTGCAGGGAACTGCTTATTGGATTAGGCAGCTTCTCCATAGTCCCGAGTATGCAAGAAGGCTGGGTGAAAATGGAAAGGCACACATTAAGCAAAATTTTCTCCTTACCAGACACTTGATAGATTATCTGCTTCTTTTCCTATCCTTGGAAGAGGAGAATGATATAGTCTATTTATGAATGCACTTTAATGGATTTTTGGAAGAATTTTATGTTAACTTTTTGTTAATTATTTGTTAAATTTATGTTAAAAATGTGATTGACAAAGCTTGGTTTTTGTGGTAATATAATGTGTAGTTAAGTGAGTTTTTTGACAATATGATATATATTTAATATTGTCCGATAAAGGCAAACCTCGAGAAATCGAGGGGCGCAAAACCTCGGATCTAAGGAGCTAGCTCTACGATGGCCGGGTTGCCGAAGATAATAAAGAACATATTGAGCCGAACGAGCAGGAAAGCGTGCTTGTTCGGTTTTTCTATTATATTAGCTATAGCTACTCTAAAGATTACTGCAATTGCTGAGACTACGAACCAGACGATTCTGGCAAATCTCCATGTTGCCAATGACACCCTGTTTGGAAAATTCAATTACGGCACTGACCGCGTGGAAGGATTTCTGGAAGCTAAAGAGTCTTTGCCAAGAGAGATAAGAGGTTTCTTGATAGGTACGAGCATTCGCCTGGGTTCTCCTAATGCGAATTCCGGAAAGATGGACTTAAAGGTATGCCTTACCAATGATAATCCGGTATTGGAGCGAAGTGCTCTTTATAAAATAGGAGCCGAATGGCTTCCCCAGTGGAATCTCGCATCCACTCGCTTAAGAGCCAGGCTGTGTCTTAGAGGTGGTTACCTTTCAGTAACTACCGCTACTGAGCCAATAGAACCGCCATACCCCTCTCAACTCCTCTACGGAGCCGAGAGTGGCCTCTCAATTTCAAAAGAGCTCAAAGGGATAGCCTTTGAGACAGGAATTACAGGATATGTGACCTACAGTTCCTATGATAAGAATAATCAAGTTGATAATTCCGGAATTAAGTTACAGGTGGGTAGCAGAGTAGAGACTCTTCCAGTTATATTAAGATTAGGATGGAAAGGAACCCTGACAAACTATAATCCAGACAAGTACTTTTTCCTAGATTCTATGAGAGAGAACAGCTACGAAGTTAGCATCGGCTATGTTGAAGACGGGTTTGGCATTGGACTATTCAATTCTCTGGATATTAGACAGGGAATAGAATTCGAGAGAAAGAGGAACCTGACAGGCATGGGAGTCCAATTAGGTGGATGGTTAGCGAAGGGACTTTTCTCCCAGGACCTTTTAGCAGGGAAAGAGGCCACCACAATTTCATTGGGTAGAGCTTTTTCCGATGCATATTTTGAAGCATACTGGACAAAAGACCAGCATTATATAGAGACGGGTAATGGTAACATCTTTGGAGTAAATTTCAAGTGCGGGATTGGACCCAAGCCAGATGAGCTTGTTGAAATTGAGTCTTATAAGAGTTATGTTCGAGAAGACGATGGTCCGTTTAATGTTTTGCCCGATTTTCGCTTACCATTTGTCGAAAGTGTGGAAAGACTCGATACTATGAATAAAGTTATAAGGTACACCAGGGGTAACTTAGAATATATACCACAGGATGGTTATGATCGCGACCCCAAGGAAGTGTTCGAGTTAAGGGGAGGAGATTGCGATGAGCAAGCTCTCTTTCAGCTACATGCCTTGAAGTCCCATGGTTATGATGGTTTGTATGAACTGGCCTTTATATCTCCCAGAATGGCACATGCCTTCTCATATGGTAAAGAGAAGAGGACAGGAAGAGAATATATATGGGAATATGGTAGAGTCTTCAGATTGGATTTCGACCCTGGCTCTAGCCTCTCAGAAAAAGAGAAGATGGCAGCTATCCTTTCCACCAGGAGTTACACAGAGGACTGGGAATACTTTTGGGCTTTCAAACCGACAAGTTCGGATTATAGAGACTACAATTACCAGGATATGGAATGCGTCCATGAAGCTTGGAGTGATGATGTAGATATTTCAGGAGATGCCGTACAAGTGATTCCCGAATCGGGAATAAGGCTATTTATCGGTAGTAATTTTGAAGAATAAGAAGAAATAGAAATTTGCTTTCTTGCCGCCGATACCAGGAAGGGTATTGGCGGTTTTTTATTTTCTGCTCTGCAGTTCCTGCCTTTAGTGCCAGAGATTTTACTTGCATAGATTAAGGAAAATTTGGTATATTATTTTGGTTGAAGAATTGGTTCTGAACATATATCTGTCAGAAGAGGAGGTGACGGAGATTTTTCGTATCCCTGGTGGAAGGGATTAACAACAGACTTATAAGGAGGGAAAGATGGCAAAATTAAAGTGCAACAAATGCGGTGCAACACAGGACATACCTATCCATTGTGGACAACCAATGATTGTTACAGAGATCAATGAGAGAACAATGCTGGCGTGTCGTATGGGAGGTGCTTGTGGTGTCACACAGGAGCTTCCTAAACATTGTGATGACCCTATGGTTGTAGTTGAGGAAGGCTGAGTTTGTTTCGATAATTTCCTCCACGGGTGCAAATATTGGAGAAGGCCCTTGTATTTGGGTGCAAGGGCTTTTTATTTTTTGTGTAACGATTTTTATTTTGCTTGATTTTTCCACGAAGTTTAGATATAATAAATTTGCGATTTTGAATGATTCCAAGGGTTGCGCATGGTTTCTGCCGGCGGCGTAGCTCAGTTGGTTAGAGCAGGGGAATCATAATCCTCGTGTCGTAGGT
>JBHIBS010000054.1:0-9078 GCA_046759165.1 bacterium
ATTTTGATAGAACTTGTCCCCGTCGACTAGTGGTTAGGTCACCACTCTTTCAAGGTGGCAGCAGGGGTTCAAATCCCCTCGGGGACGCCAGAATAGGGGCTGATTCACATAGGGGCGGTTAGCTCAGTGGGAGAGCATCTCCCTTACAAGGAGGGGGTCGCAGGTCCAAATCCTGCACCGCCCACCAAAATTAAAGAATTTTCGGTGAGGGAAAAAAATGGAGAACAAAAGATATGGTTCAGAGATTGAACATTTAAACGCTCTATACGAAATAACTGCCAGCATCAATTTCACTATCAATTTAAATGAACTTCTGGACAAGATAATAATGAAAGTGTGTAAAGTTCTTAATGCCGAAGTAACAACTCTTTTCCTTATAGACCCGGAAAAAAAGGAATTGAAATTTGAAATTGTCAAAGGAGAAAAGAGTCAAATCGTTGAACAGTCCCGCAGTCAATTAAGAATTCCTCTGGGGCGAGGGATTTCTGGCTGGGTAGCTCAAATGGGCAAACCCGTAATAAGTACAGAGCCTGAACAGGATATGCGTTTTTATAAAGATATCGATAAGATTACAGGATTCACCACTCGCAGTCTTCTCTGCGTGCCATTGATATTGAAGAATAAGATAAAAGGAGTCATCGAAGTACTTAATAAAAAAGAAGGCAATTTTGAAGAAATAGATGCACAGATTCTTCACACTATCGCTGGTCAGATTGCTATGGTAATGGAAAATTATGACCTGTATAGGGAAATCAGTGAGACGAAGCTGTACTTCGATAATATTATAGAGAATATGCCTGGAGGATTTATTGCAATTGACAGGGAAGGTCGCATTAAGACTTTCAATCTAAGAGCAAACAAAATTTTGGGGATTAATAAACATCATGCACTAAATAAGCCTGGTAAAGAGATACTGGTTAAACAGAGAGAAATCTATGAAGTGTTGCTAAGTACTTTAAATGAGCGAAAAACACTAAATCGCCTTGAGCTTAACACAGTAAGGATGAATGGAGAGAAAGCTTGCATAGGGTATTCTACCCTTCTGTTAACAGATAGGCGAAATGAGGTAATAGGCGCAGGGATAATCTTCCAGGATCTCACTTTCATTAAACAAGCCCTGCCTGGGGCTTGAGGGAAATTTGATACGGGGACGTAGTTCAGCCTGGTTCTAGAATGCCGGCCTGTCAAGCCGGAGATCGCGGGTTCAAATCCCGTCGTCCCCGCTTTTGATTCACAGGCAAGAATAGATTGTAGAAATAGAAGCACCTCACCGAGGTGCTTTTTTTTGCACAAAAAATCTCTCCGGGTCTGAATATCGCCCTAGTACCTATAATTCTACCGTGGCGATTTTTTACTTGAAAATGCGCTATCTTATTTTGTATAATTGTTTGCTTAAATTTTTCAATTTGGAAGCTAAGAATTACTGTCCTGGAATTAAATGTATCTTTTCTCGAAGGGAGGTGATGTTGATGGGAAAAATAAGAATTGGCATTGTTGGAGTTGGAAACTGTGCCAGCGCACTGATTCAAGGGATAGAGTATTACAGGAAAAACGGTGAAAACGAAACTATCGGATTGATGCACTATGATTTAGGTGGGTATAGACCTGAGGATATTCAAGTTGTAGTTGCCTTTGATGTTGACTCTCGAAAGGTGGGCAAGCCACTGAGCAGGGCTATTTTTGCTAAGCCAAATTGCACTAACACCATCTTTTCCCAAATCCCTGACAAGGGAGTTATTGTCAAAATGGGAGAACTGCTTGATGGCGTGGCTACGCACATGAGCTACTATCCTCACGAAGAGACATTTCTGGTCAGTAGCGAAGAACCTTGTGATGTCATGAGTGAATTAAGAAGGGCAAAATGCGAAATACTACTCAATTTTCTCCCTGTAGGTTCGGAGAAAGCAACCGAATTTTATGTACAAGCCTGTTTAGATGCAGGAGTTGGATTCATTAACTGTATGCCTGTTTTTATTGCCTCTAATTCTGATTGGGCCAGGCTGTTTGATGAGAAGGGTCTTCCCTTGATTGGCGATGACATCAAATCACAGCTCGGCGCCACTATAGTTCACCGGGTTCTCGCCAACTTATTTACCAAAAGGGGAGTAAAACTGGATCGAACTTATCAACTGAATTTTGGAGGCAATACAGACTTCCTCAATATGCTCGAGCGCTCAAGGCTTAACTCCAAAAAAATTTCCAAAACAGAGGCTGTCCAGTCGCAACTGAATTCGCCGCTGGATTCTGAAAACATTCACATTGGGCCCAGTGATTATGTGCCCTGGCAGAAAGATAACAAGGTATGTTTTATTCGCATGGAGGGGAAGGGGTTTGGCTCTTCTCCAATTAGTTTAGATTTAAGACTTTCAGTGGAAGATTCACCGAATAGCGCCGGTGTGGTCATCGATGCTATCAGATGTTGCAAACTTGCTTTGGATAGAAGGATAACTGGAGTCTTGACTTCTATTTCAGCATATGCGATGAAACATCCTCCTGTTCAATATTCGGATGATGAGGCAAGGCAGAAAGTTGAAGATTTCATATCTGGAAACATTAAGAGATAAAATGATTAATTTTATTTCAAGTTTTCAGCCAATAATGTGCGGAACTGCAAACTATATTTATCCCATACTTTCAAAACTGCCACAGAAGGTATGCTCGGAAGTATTCTTATGCTAATCGAGTCCAGAAGCATCTTTTCTTAGATGAGGCATTATTATGGGCAAAAAGCTGCCAGTTCTTGATATGGTATAGGTGGCTGGACCTCGAAAATACCTCTAAAAGTAATGACCGAGAAGGTGGTGAGAGTAAAGCAATGAATATAGGAATGGTTTCCGCATGGAATGAGGATTGCGGCCCCTCTGTCCATGCTGAATTAATAGGAAGAGAATGGATAAAAATGGGACATCAACTTAAGGTATTCTCCTTCCTCAAAACAGATTTTCATGGCACATCTATCGTTGGTGAAGATGAAGAGTACGTGTCTCGGTGTTTTACTACTTCTGAAGCAGAAAGACCTTTCTTAAGCCCAAAACCTTTATTGGAGACAGAGTTTGAAATTTTCGTAGTCCACGATTTAGGAATGCTTCCCCAGACTGAACTGGCAAGAATATTTCCCTTAATTAAGAAGAAGGGCAAGACAGTTAATATAATTCATCATAATATACTTCCTTTCGAACCCTCCTTTTATCAGTTTGACTGGGATGCAATAGTCTGTTTTGATGATAGATACCACCATTTTTTGCGAAAAGTCTTCCCGGAAGAAAAACTACATCTCATTTCCTTCCCTTTCTATCCTTTGACAAGTGGAGACAAACTCAAAGCGAGAGAAGAGTTGAATCTTTCTAAGGATAAATATATTGTACTTCTTTTTGGACAGCGAGGTGTGAAGGGTTGCTGTGAGCTGTTTCCTTCTTTAGAAAAAATCAATTCTCGGTTTCCTCTCTTGTTTCTAGTCGTCTCAAAGCGCGGTTTAGATGAAGTAAAAAATTATAGAGGTGAACTTGAAATTCTGATCAGAGAAGAGGCCCCTGATATCGAGAGAGTATACACTTATCTACACGCTTCTGATTTACTTCTTTATCACCGGAGACCACCTGAAGGTGCTGTAGTCTCTTCCACAGCATGCCAGTGCTTAGGTTCTGGTTGTCCTATTGTGGCTCTGAGATCGAGCTACTTTTATAAAATGGATAATGTTGTATTTACGTATACTAATCTTGATGAGTTTGAGTATAATCTAATTGAGATATTAGAAAGAGGCGAGAAGTATTACACTTGGCAGAAAAATCTACAGGATTTTCTCGAAGCAAATTCAGCTAATAATATAGCAAATCAGTATATTCAACTTTTCTACTCTCTTTTGGAAAAAGAGAGACCCACGGGATTTGAACTTATAAAGGGTTGCCTGAGAAATTGACAGCTATGAGGGGTTCGCCCTTTGAGGTTCAAGGCGGAAGTTTTTAAGGGCTACCAACTAATAAGACGTTAAGTAATTGCACCTTAAAAGGTGCATCTTCAATATTTTACACACTGCGGGGATTTTGGGAGATGCTTATAAAGAGAAGAAAGTTAAAGATTGGAATGATGACGGCCTGGAATACCGACAGTGGAGTAGCGGTTCATGCCGAACCCTTGGGAAAAGCATGGATAGAAATGGGACACAAGGTGAAGGTCTTCACTTTTAAAAAAGACGACTTTCATGGAGACGGCTTCACTGGTGAAGATGAAGAATATGTGTTGAGGTGCTTCGGCACATCCAGGACGAATTTCCTTGACCCAATTCCAATTTTGAGTTCAGATTTAGATGTTTTTGTGGTTCAGGACCTGAGGATGCTTGCTGTGGAGAACCTGGCAAAAATTTTCTCCTTGATCAAGAATAAGGTGAAAAAGACAGTTCACATTGTTCACGAAAACGACCTACCCAGTGAACCCTGGTTTTATCAATTTGACTGGGACCAAGTGGTCTATTTCGACGAAAGGCAAGAATTTCTGAGAAGTATCTACCCTAATGCTAAGTTAATTCCCTTTCCATGCTTTCCCAATAGAAGGGAGGATAAAATTGAAATAAGAAAGAAATTGTCTCTGCCTCTTGATAGAAAAATAGTTTACTCTTTCTGCCAGAGAGGATATGGGCTGTATTTACGAAATTTACCCGAGGAATTGAAAGAAAAAGTAATATTATTAATTGTAATTCCGCCAGGTTACGAAATGTTGGAAAAAAATAATGTGCCACCCTGGATGATTATAAAGGAAGAAGAAATCCTTTCGAAGGAAAAATTCGACAACTATCTATTTGCTTCTGATATGGCTATCTTACATAAATTCCAGAGCCGCTATTATGCGGTAGTCTCCTCTACAGTTTTTCAAGCCCTGGGTGCAGGCTGTCCCGTTCTCGTCCCTGGTGCTTCTAGCTTCTTCTATCCTTTAAAGGATGAAGTTATACGTTATGGGGATGCTGAGGAACTAAGTAAGATTGTAAACGAGTTATGCACTAATGAGGAAAAGGGCAAATCGGTTGTGAGAAAAGCCACTCAATTTGTCGAGGACAATTCACCAGAAAAGATAGCCAGGAAATTCATAGAATTATTCACTAAGTAAAGAGAAATTTCCAGTAGGACAAATTTTTCTGTTACATTTGGTAAGGAGGTATTAAAATATTCGAACCTTGCCGACCCGAGTTCGACTCCCTTTGGCCAGACTAAGTAGGATATATGATGAGGAATGAAGAAAGCACCCGAGTAAAAGGTGCTTTTATTTTATCGGCTTTTCTATACGCGCTTTTTCCCAAAACTGGGGTAACGGAAGCAGAGCTACCCGTTAATAGTGTTACCCAGAAATTTATTGAATTAATCTGCTTGAATATGGTAAAATAAACAAAAATTTGACGGGAGGAAAAACAGAATGGAAGAGAAAGAAGTCGATTTGAGGGATTACATCAATATGGTAAAGAGGCGGTGGAAGATTATTTTTATTATTTTCTTAGCCGCTACAATAACCAGCGGAGTGGTGAGCTTCCTTTTGCCCAAGACCTACGAAGCCTCAGCAATGGTCGAAATTGGGAGAATGAGAAACAAACTGTTGGAAGAACCTTCCACTGTTATAGAGATTTTTAAGACAAAACCGATATTGGTAAAGGTGGCAGAAGAACTCAATGTTCCACCCACCAAGCAGAAATTAGCGGAATTGGCTTCAGAGATAAAAATGAGGGAAAAATCTGGGCTTTTAGAGATAAAAGGAAAGGGGAAAACTCCAGAGGAAGCTGTGAAATTGGTAAATGGAGTGATTGCCGCTCTTCTGAAGAGGCACGAGCATATTTTTGAACGAGCGAAAGTAATTCTTGAGGAATATCTTGCTTCTGGTAAAGAACGTCTGGTAGAGATGAAAAAAGAGATTGGAATGCTCCAGAAGAAGATAGATGAGCTTGAAGCCACCAATTCCCAGGCAGAAGCCATGGTCGCTCGAGGATATATGGAGAGCTTGGAGAGAAGCCGTGACAGGTATGAACAACTTCAGGTAGAACTCAGAGAGAAAAAGATGGAGGAGTCCTATGGCACCGTTGGCACAGAGTTGGTAATCCCTCCTACAACTCCTGAAAAGCCAGTCGCTCCCAAAAAGAAGCAGAACGTACTGATTGCTGGAGTTCTAAGCCTGTTTGTTGGATTTGTCTCTGCAGCCATAGTTGAATATTTTAAGAAACCTCCGGCAATTTCTTAATTCTCAGTTGTTAGTTTTTTAAGGAAATTAAATGAAAGCTCTTATTTTGAGCGGTGGTAGAGGAACTCGCCTTCGTCCCATTACCCACACAAGTGCTAAACAGCTCCTGCCAGTAGCCAACAAACCAATCCTTTTCTATGGAATTGAAGCCGTAAAGGAAGCAGGAATCAAAAAAGTTGGCATTGTTGTAGGTGAAACAAAGAATGAGATAAAGAATGCTGTGGGAACAGGAAAGAAGTGGGGAATTAATGTTACCTATATTGAGCAGGAAGCGCCCCTGGGATTGGCGCACGCAGTAAAGATTTCTCGAGATTTTATAGGAGATGAGAGCTTTGTTATGTATCTGGGCGATAATCTAATCAAGGACGGCATTACCTCCCTGGAAAAGGAATTTAAGAGAACCAGACCCAATGCCCAGATTCTTCTGGCTCGTGTCCCCCGTCCTGAACAGTTCGGGGTCGTAGAATTGAAAGGCAGAAAAGTTCTCCGTCTGGTAGAAAAACCAAAAAGACCAAAGAGCAATCTGGCTCTGGTCGGCGTTTATATGTTTGATAAGAACATCTTTGAAGCTGTGAATAATATTAAACCTTCTTGGCGTAATGAATTAGAGATTACAGATGCCATCCAGTATCTTATTGACCAAAACTTTACTGTCCGTCCGCACATCATCAGCGGCTGGTGGAAAGACACAGGAAAGTTAGAGGACATACTGGAGGCCAACAGGATTATTCTGGACGATTTAAAAACTCAGGTAAAAGGCAAGGTAGATGAGGAATCGAAATTATTCGGAAAAGTAAGGATTGAGAAGACAACTGAGATTAGAAATAGCGTAATCAGGGGACCGGTAATTATTGGAGAGAATAGCAGAATAGTTAACTCCTATATTGGACCTTTCACATCTGTCTACTTCAAAGTGACCATTGAAAATAGCGAGATCGAACACAGCATTATTCTTGAGAATAGTATTATCAGAGATATTAGAAGAATTGAAGATAGCCTGGTAGGACAAAATGTTGAGATATTGAAATCGAAAGCAAAACCATCTGCTTACAGAATAATGGTAGGGGATTCGAGCCGCGTCGAAGTCACATAGGGAGGAGTTGTGGTTGAAGGGGTGGAAATAAAAAAATTGAAGGTTCACGAAGACGAGAGAGGTTCCCTCTTTGAGATCCTCAGGTCAGATGAACCAATGTTTATGAAGTTTGGACAGGTCTACATAAGTAAATGTAAGCCGGGTTGGGTTAAAGGGTGGCACTACCACAAGAAACAATGGGACCATTTTTGTGTGATTAAGGGTAAGGCGCGAGTCGTTCTCTTCGATAATCGGCGCGATTCAAAAACATTTGGAGAAATTGGAGAATACGAGATGGGAGAAGATAATTTGATTGTTTTGAAAGTTCCTCCACTTGTAGTCCATGGATTTGAATGCCTTGGTCAAGAGGATTGCTGGCTTCTGAACGTTCCGGACCGGGTATATAATCGAGAGAAACCGGATGAATATAGAATCTCTTTGAACGACCCTTCCATCCCTTACGAGCGGTGGAAAGTCAGGAAAGGTTGGTAACAAGATATGCGTTTACTGGTGACCGGCGGAGCAGGTTTTATCGGGTCTAACTTCATCAGATACATTATAAAAAAATACCCCGCTTATAAAGTTATCAATTTAGATAAACTCACCTATGCAGGCAATTTAGACAATCTGAAAGACATAGAAAATAATTCCAATTATACCTTTGTTAAAGGAGATATTTGTGATAGAAGAACTGTCGATGAGCTGTCAAAAGATGTTGAGGCAATAGTAAACTTTGCAGCTCAATCACATGTCGACAGGTCAATAATTGACGCCTCAGACTTCCTCCGGACTAATATAGATGGAACTTATGCCCTTTTAGAAGCAGCAAAGAAACATAATCTTGATAGAATTATTCAAATCGGTACAGATGAGTGTTACGGTTCGATTGGGGAGGGTTCATTTAAAGAGACGAGTCCTTTGAGACCCAGTAGTCCATACGCTGCTTCCAAAGCTGCAGCCGATATGCTCGTTCATTCCTATCGGGTCACCTTCGATTTGCCAGTCATTATCGCTCGTAGCTCTAACAACTTTGGTTCCTACCAGTATCCCGAAAAGATAATTCCCCTGTTTATAACAAATGCTTTGGAAGATAAGCCACTCCCACTTTATGGGGATGGAATGAATGTAAGAGATTGGCTCTACGTTATCGACAACTGTGAGGCAATCGATTTGATTCTACACAGAGGTAGAGAAGGGGAAATCTACAATATCGGCGGTGGTAATGAATTAACAAATATTGACCTGACAAGAATGGTCTTAAAGATATTGGGAAAACCGGAAAGCCTCATTCAGCCAGTAAAAGATAGGCCGGGTCACGATAGAAGATATTCTATCGATTGCTCAAAAATTAAGAAGGAATTGGGTTGGACTCCAGGCTTCGACTTTGAGAGGGCTCTGGAGGATACAGTGAAATGGTATGTGGATAACCAGTGGTGGTGGAGGAAATTAAAAAACAGGGAAAAGCAACGAGAAACAAGGGACAAAAATTAAGAGCGGAGTTATTATGCGAATTCTCATTATAGGTGCTTGTGGAATGCTTGGAAGAGATTTAGTCGAGGTCCTTTCAGAGGGGCACGAGTTATACCTTTTAGATGTGGAGAGATTTCCACCGTCCCTGAGCTCCCAGTTTTCAACTCTTACCCTTGACATCACCGACAGTGAGAAAACTTACAGAGAAGTCACTAAGCTGAACCCGGATATAGTTATCCATGCTGCTGCTTATACTGATGTAGATGGTTCCGAAACGAATAGGGATTTAGCATTTAGAGTCAATGCTTTAGGGACACGCAATA
>JBHIBS010000055.1:0-8977 GCA_046759165.1 bacterium
TTAAAAGATATTACATTAACGTCTTTATTAGGCGATACCCGGACTTATGGAGCGAAGGGAGGATAAGCTAATGGCAAAGAGAAAGATAATAAAGATAGATGAAGAAAAGTGTAATGGCTGTGGCCAGCGGCGAAGAAAGATACGAGACCGGCTTCCCGGGCGGAAGGTTTAAATGTGAAAGAGAATTACCATTTTGAAAAGCAAAGGAGGTGCAACGTCACTTAAGTAGGACGAGAAATGGTGGAAAGTCTGGTGTTGATGTTGACCGGAACTCGCAGGGTCTCCACCACGACTCCTATATTAATAATACCTGGGAGGGAAAAAATGAAGAAAATTCTGACCATTCTTGTATTAATTATTTTCACCTGGGTGACAGCAGCCATAGCGGGACCAACGGTGGCGATTGTTAAGTCGAATAATCATGAATTAGTGGGAAAGTCCTGGCAGTTCAAAGACTGGCATATGCTTCCCCAGGGTCCTCCCTGGGCAAAAGGAAAATACTGGTATCCCGTCTGGTCAAAGAAGAGTGAACGGGAAATCGAAAAAATGGTTCGTAAGGCAGTCAAACTCGCTGGAGGACTTCCTGTTGAAAAAGGGGATGTGGTGTGGATCAAGACAAACGTGGTGGCGAGTTTCAATCTAATTCTGGGGACGGGGAAAACCAAGAATGAAGAGATACAATGTTATAGCACAGACCCGAGGATAGTCAGGGCAATAGCACTTCTGGCTAAGAAAAGGGGAGCCAAGAAAATCTACATTGCTGCCGGCCCTCCAGATGCCGATGGAATTGCGAATATGAAGACATATGGATATGAGGGACTGGCCAGGGAGACAGGAGCTGAACTCTATGATATAAACGCGGCTCCGTATAAGTGGTATAAGCCCGAAAGGCCTCTTGCCCTTAAAGAATATGCCTTGCCAGTGGTGATGGTTGAAGAGGCGGACAAGATTATTAGTGTTTCGCCAATGAAGACTCATTATCTCACAGGCATTACCGGAACCTTGAAGAACCAGGCGATTGGTTCCGCTCCCAATAGAGTTTACGGAATCCCTAAAGTGGGATTGCCCCATAATCAGATTTCTGAGGTGATTTGTGACATCGATTCTATAAAGAAGATAGACTTTGCAGTTATTAGTGCAATCTGGGGGTCTGAAGGACACGGACCTACAAAGGGTGACCCCGTATCCATGGATTTGGTCATTGCTGGAAGAGACCCTGTGGCAGTCGATACAGTGGAAACTATGGTAATGGGTTTTAAGCCAGAAAATTATGGGCACATAGTGCTTGCTGAACAGATGGGTCTTGGCACAATGAAAGATATAAATGTTGTCGGTGACCCCATTGAAAAAGTTATGAAAAAGTTTAAGCCGTGCCCTAAGGAATTAAGAGCGCCCAATGCCTGGGGTCGCATTTCTGCCTGGGAATAAAGGTGGCTTGTTGGACTGTATCTAGCTTACTTTTATTATAGAATAACTCCTCTGTCAAGAAAAAGTTTACAAGCATTTTCTCGAATTTATGGTAAAGATTATTGCTTCTCGGAATTATACTTGACAGAAGTTCTTTCCTATGCTATGAATAAAGTTACTTTCTGAGGAATTCTAATGGAAAAAGCTAATTCACACAAGTTAGAAAAATTGAGAAAAATATTAAAAGAGCTGGACTCTTGCCTGGTTGCCTTTTCTGGTGGAGTAGACAGTAGTTTCTTATTGAAGATAGCCTCTGAGGTATTGGGGAAGGATAAGGTTTTAGCTGTCTCTGCTAAATCTGAAACTTACCCGGGAGAAGAATTGGAGTCTTCTAAAGAAATAGCAAAAGAATTCGGAGTTGAGCACCTGGTAATCCAATCTGAAGAATTGCAGCTTCCTCAATTTAAAATGAACCCAACGGATAGGTGCTATTATTGTAAGACTGAACTCTTCCAAAAATTGAAAGATGTGGCAAAAAAGAGAGGTCTCAATTTCGTCGTAGATGGGACTAATTATGATGATATAGGCGACCATAGACCAGGAATGAAAGCTTTAAGGGAACTGGGAATACGAAGTCCCCTGAAAGAGGCTATGATGACAAAAGAGGATATTCGCTACTTTTCCAGGAAAATGAGTCTTAAGACCTGGAATAAACCATCCTTTGCCTGCCTTGCTTCCCGGTTTCCATATGGAAAAGAGATTACCAGGGAAAAATTGTCTACATTGGATAAGGCAGAGAGTTTCTTGAGAGGATTAAACTTTAAACAGGTAAGGGTAAGACATCACGGTGAAATTGCTCGCATTGAACTGGAGAAAGATGATATAGGAACTTTCATATCAAAAGGATTAATGGATAAAGTAGTGAAAAAATTCAAAGAACTCGGTTTTCTTTATGTAACGCTAGATTTAGAAGGCTATCGAATGGGGAGCATGAACGAGCCATTGAAAAGGGATGTCAAGAAATGAATATTGAGAGAATAAAAGAAATTTTGCAAGGTTTCAAAAAAGGCTCCATAAATATGGAAAAAGCCTTAAGTAAATTAAGATTCCTCCCCTTTGAAGAGCTCGATTTCGCCACTGTAGACAAGCACAGACCTCTACGGGTGGGTGCTTCCGAAGTAATCTACTGCCCGGGGAAAACATTAAACCAGATAAGAAAGATTGCCCGTTCTTTAGCTGCCGACGCTGAAAACATTCTGGCTACCCGCGTAACAAAGAAAGTATGCCAAGCTATTAAGAAAGAAGGTCTTCCCTGTAAGGAATACCCAGAAGCGCGAATAGTGGTAATTAATCCTAAAAAGGTCCCTCTTGTGGGAAAAATAACAGTTATTAGCGCAGGGACTACTGATATCCCTGTGGCTGAAGAAGCGTACATTACTGGCCAAACCTTAGGAAATAGGATGGAAAAGATGTACGATGTGGGAGTAGCTGGAATACATCGGCTCCTGGACAAAAAAGAAAAATTCATTGATGCCAATGTGCTTATTGTTATAGCGGGCATGGAAGGCGCTTTGCCCAGCGTGGTAGCCGGGCTTGTAGATATTCCGGTAATTGCTGTTCCTACCAGTGTGGGATATGGAGCCAGCTTTCGGGGACTGACCGCACTTCTGGCTATGCTCAATAGTTGCGCCTCTGGGGTTTCAGTAGTAAATATAGATAATGGCTTTGGGGCAGCTTACCAGGCGAGTCTGATAAATAAGAAAGTCCACGCCTCTTCTCTAAAGAAATCGAGGAGATAAGATGGAAAGAGTCGCTTACTTTGACTGCAGTTCTGGCATAAGTGGTGATATGTTTCTGGGCGCGCTAATAGACTGTGGCGCAGATTTTGACTATATCAAGAAAGAATTAAAGAAACTAAATTTAGATTTTAAAATCTCTCATCAGCGAGTTAAAAAAGGGGCTATCTCTGCTATAGAAGTTATTATTGGAGAATCGGGAAGTCATCCTCTTAGAAATCTAAAAACTATAAAGAAATTAATCGAAAAAACTTCTTTACCTGAGGAAGTCAAGGAGAAATCTCTCTCTATTTTCACCAGGATGGCAGAGGCAGAAGCAAGTGTGCACCAAGTAGACATTGACCATGTCCACTTCCACGAGATTGGCGCAGTAGATACTATAGTGGACATAGTCGGCTCCCTTCTCGGTTTAAAATCCCTGAAAGTTGAAAGAATTTTTTCCTCTCCCCTTGCCTTAGGGAAGGGTGAAATAGAAACTGCCCATGGAAAAATTCCCATCCCCGCGCCAGCTACAATGAAACTCCTGGAAGGATGTAAAGTCTATGGAAAAGAAATCGAGGAAGAACTGGTGACGCCCACAGGTGCTGCTCTTATCACTTCCCTGGCAGAGGAGTTTATAGACTTTCCCGCTATGCAAATACTAAAGGTGGGTTATGGCGCCGGGACAAAAGAATTGCCAATGCCAAATACCTTAAGGTTGGTTGTTGGAGAAGTGGAGAAAAAGGAGAAAAAAAACGAACCTCCGACTTTCATCATTTCGGCAAATATTGACGATTCCACTCCTGAAGTAATGGGATTTCTATTTGAGAGACTTTTGGAAATGGGAGCACTTGATGTGTGGCAACATCCCATCCTGATGAAGAAGAATCGGTTAGCCACCGAGCTTTCAGTACTCTGTTATAAGGATGTGATGGAAAAAATTATAGATTGCATCTTCTCAGAAACCACTACCAATGGCCTCAGAATTAGCGAAGTAAAAAGGTCTGTTCTGGATAGAAAGATTGTGGAAGTGAAAGTTCTGGATGAGACTATCAAAGTGAAGGTGAGCTTTAAAGGAAAGAAGGTTCTTACTATATCTCCAGAATACGAAGATTGCAGGAAAGCAGCGTTAAAAAAGGGAATAAGTCTTAAGAAAGTCCTTCAAATGGCTCAACAGAAGGCGAGCGAAATAACCTCCCGCTAAAGCGGAATCTGGAGTAGCAGAGCAAGGCTCTGCGTTATAATTGCGAAGCTTCGCTTCGCTACTCCTAACCCCTGTAGGCTAAAATCTAATTCCCCCGATTTATCGGGGGTTTTTTAACATACTCGGAACTCGGATATACTCCTACCAGGTTCAATTAAGTGGACCGAACAGGCCAGACAGGGGTCGTAGGACCTGATAATTCTCATTAATTCTATTGGATTTTCCGGGTCAGCTACAGACGTCCCTATGAGGGCTCTTTCCATTGGACCAGGCTTATCCCTATCATCTCTCGGTGAACAATTCCAGTTCGTTGGCGTAACTATCTGATACCGTTCAATTTTGGAGTTGGTTATCTTAATCCAGTGTCCCAGCGCACCTCTGGGTCCTTCTGTCAACCCTATCCCTTGAGCGTTCTTCGGAACTCTACTGGAAACGTAAACTCTCCTTTCAGGCCTCAGTTGAAGCACCCACTCTTCCATAGCCCGAGCAATCTTTTTCGCTTCAAGAGCCCTCGCTATGTGTCTATCCATTACAGAAATTCCTTTTCTGTAGTCTCCGTTGATCCACATCCTCGCCAGAGGTCCCAGCTCATGGGGTTTACCCGCATATCTCGGCGATTTCAGCCAGGAATAGGCACCAGCCTTTCTTGGAGCGGTGAATGTATCACTATCCCTGGGTTTCCTGCCAGAAATTTCCCTCTCATACCACGAGTAGCGCACATCTTCGGTTATCTTCTTCCAATCCATGTTCTCTATTTTTCCATCTGTGAAGCGACCTCTTTTAAAGAGTTTCTTCCTTCCTCTATCATCCAGATCGAATACACCATAGGCTAACAGATTTCCATAACCTTTACCAATTTTACTATAATCCTTATATACATCGCCAATTTTCAACACATCGGGCAGATAGATCTTTTCAATAAAATCTATAATTTCTCTCAATCTCCACAGGAACGACGCTATTTTATCTACAGTGGGCTTCTCGGTTACTCCACCCGGAACAAAAGTTATATGCTGGGGCATCCTGCCCGCAAAAATTGCTGTCATCTCGTGAATTTTCCTTCGCACCTCCATTGCCTTAAGATAGTGGTCGAGATAGTCCTTGTTCATCTGTTTGGACAGTCGATAGTCACCTTTAAATCTGGGAATAAAGGGTGGATTTTCCGGACCCACAAAATAATCTAATGCAACTAGAAGATAAAAATGGAGGATATGAGACTGGAGGAAATTTGTACCCAGTACAAGGTTACGAATAATTCTGGCATTGGAAGGGGGTCTTGCTCGAAAGGCAGATTCCAGAGTTAAGGAGGCAGCAGTTGCGTGACATACAGGACATACACCGCAGACCCTCTGCGTTAGATGCTGGGCGTCTTTTGGGTCTCTCCCTTTAAGTATTATTTCGAATCCCCTAAAGAGAGTGCCGGAACTTCTGGCATCGACTACCTTACCTCCCTCTATTTCCAGTTCCACTTTAAGATGCCCTTCAATTCGGGTAATCGGGTCAATAATTATAATTTTCTTCGCCATTTCTTATCTCTTTCTTTCACGCCAGCCGTAAAAAGGGGACATACCATCCGGAAATTCCATTTGCGAGCATCCTATGCAGGGAGCAAAAGCCCGAATACACCAGTTGACTCCACCGTTCCACTGGCGTAGAGGACAGTCTGCATAAGTGAGAGGTCCCTTACATCCAAGCTTGACCAGGCATCCCTTTTCACTCAGGTTCTTGGCAAATTTCTGATGAATATAAAATGAGTAGTTGGGACAATTCTCATGCAAATACAAGCCGTAAAATAGAGTGGGCCTTAGATTTTCATCAAGTTTCGGAACGCCATAAAGGAGGAGATGAACAAGGGTGCCTACCATCCAGTCGGGATGGGGTGAACAGCCCGGAACGTTTATGACCTTCCTCCCTAAAATATCACCCACTCCCTTTGCCCCAGTGGGATTGGGAGCGCCTGCGGGTACCCCTCCGTAGGAGGCACAAGTACCCACTGCCATTACATATTTAGCATCTCTTCCGAGTTTTTTAGTCCACTTTAAAAATGAGACAGGTTTGCCATTCTTTTCACCCACCGTAGCATACACGCCATTCTCTGCGATGGGAACCGAGCCTTCAATAATCAGAATGTACTTACCCTTTGCCTCCTCAGCAGTCTTCTCCATAGACAGGATGACTCCATCCCCCGATGCAGACATCAAGTTAGGGTGCACTTTGAGGCTTATAATTCTTAAAAGGATTTCGCTAATTTTTGGATGCGTAGTGTTGAGAAGTGAAACGGAACAACCTGTACACCCTGCTCCCTGTATCCATAAGACCGGTGGATTCCCGGCTGCGGCCCTTTCCAGAGCCTCCACCACTTCAGGAATACAAATTTGAGAAATCCCCAAAGCGACAGCCGACCCGGCACAAATCTTCAGGAACTCTCTTCTGGTCAAATCCATTTCAATTTTCTCCTACATTTCCCGCTCAAAAAATGACTCTGACCCCTTTTTCTTTTTATTGCCGTGGCTCTTCTTTCTTTTCTTCTTTTGTTTCTTCTTTTGTTTCTTCTTTAGACTCTTTCTCTTTAGTTGCCTTTTTGAATTCTTTGATTCCTTCTCCTATGGATTTTGCAATTTTGGGTAACTTACCAGCTCCAAAGATAATCAGAACAATGACCAAGATAATTATTAGTTCCGTTACACCCAGTCCTCCCACCATAATATTTTCCCCCTCAATTCCTCTTATCCCTGACTTCATCGAGGATTAGATTAACCATCTTACCCATCTCTCTTTCTATCTCCGGGGATAACTCCAGTCCGTAAGCTATCTCTTTGGGCTCAATCCCGATTATGACTGTGGGTGGGAGCTTACCCATCTTCTGAGCTATGGCGAGTGTTTCCACTACGCCCAGCTGGTGCAGTGAAGTCATTCCCTTTCCACCCTTGAGTAGAGAGTCATCCACACAAATCCTATAAGTTCTCCCTGGTTTACCTCCCAGTTTGACAGCATCCACAATAATCAATTTCGAAATGTCTTTCATCTGGGGGAGAAAATCTAAAAGAGAAGTTCCTCCATCTACAAGTTCAACGCCTTCATCAAACTTCATTTCTCTTAGTCTTTTAATAAGCTGAACTCCTGCCCCTTCATCCCTTAACAACAAGTTGCCCACTCCCAGAACGACTATTTTACCCGCTTTCACTATTCTTTACATCCTTTTCTCTGGAAATATTTTCAGACAGTTTCTTCTCTACTTCTTTCCTTATCTCTTCCGGAGGTTCCTGCTCAATAGCTTCCCGAAAATCCTGCGTGGTTCTCTTCAACTCTCTCATCGCCTTTCCAATAGCCCTGCCAATTTCTGGCAATTTACGAGGACCAAAGAGAATCAATACCAATACAAGAATGATGACTAATTCCTGCGTTCCTACACCGAACAAAGAATCTCCCCTGCCCTATTTCGTCATTCAGGTGCCACCAAATGCAACTATCATACCGATTTCAAACTCCGTTTCCTTACCTTCTTCCACTTTAATTCCACCTACTTTATTATCAAAGAAACCATCTTTAGTTACCATGATTCCGTAGGTTCCTGGAGAAAGATCTGAAAAAGTGAAATTCCCAGAACTATCTGTCGTCGTTGTAAGCTCTGATCCATCTGAAGTCAACATTACTTTCGCTCCCTCAACGCCCCCGCCGTGAAACGTATCGTTCACTTTGCCAATAATAGTCCCGCCCTCTTTGTTACTACCACTGCACCCCAGGATGAGAGACAACCCAAATATTCCAATTAGCGTGAATAGAAATAATTTCTTCATTTTCCTTCACCTCTCTTTAATTTTGAGGGGATCTCTCCTTTGTTTACCTTTCCCATGGAGAGGCTTCCAAGCGAACATTGACTTTCTTCATCTTCCCCTCTTTCACCACCACCTCACTGAGCGAATAACAAAAGTATCCTGGCGTCGTTACTGTGATTGCATAATTACCGGGCTCAAGTTCTGTTAAACTATAACTTCCAGAATTATCTGTAGTTGCAGTCACAGCCCAAACTTTAGGAGAGGCTTCCGTAACCTGCTGTAGTGCAGTAATAGTTATTGTCACACCTTCAACGGGCTTCTTAGTTTTCTTATCAATTACTTTCCCATAAACTCCCGTCCCTTCCATAGCCTTCCCACATCCAAAAATCGATATCCCTGCTACCACCAGAACCATTCCAAAAATAACCCACCTTTTCACCTCAACCTCCCTTTATATTCTTGCTAACATTTAAAAGATAGTTTGTGAAAAGCTATTGGAATTTCAGCCAAAAAGCCAGGATGACACGTTCCCTGATGCGAGGGGATTTGGTGTAACGAGCATTAGAATTTTTAGCCAAAAATCGAAGATTAGAGTTTAGTCCCGCAAGACGGGATAAACTCCTGAGATTTTTGGCGGTGCTCGAAGAGTAAAAAATTGTCAGCGAGCGAACCAAATCCCGAGCATATTTTCTTCAAGCGATGAACAGACTATCTTTTGACTCTCTTCCTCTAGTCCCAGGCAGAAACGCGACCCCAGGCGTTGGGCGCTCTTAATTCTTTAGGGCACGGCTTAAACTTTTTCATAACTTTTTCAA
>JBHIBS010000056.1:0-8493 GCA_046759165.1 bacterium
TACGGTGTATCTTTCGTCTACTATGATCAGCTTATTATGCGTGGCCTTAGAGAAGGAATCGAAATATACCTTGACCCCAGCTTCTGATAGCATAAAACCTCCTTCTTTTCGGTTCCTTCTGGTGACATTTCCCCAGGTACCCTGTTCTAAGATTACTTCTACATCTACTCCCCTTTTATGCGCACCTATCAAACCGTGAACTAACTGATTTTCCAGGCTTGAGGGATACTTTGGATAGTAGAACATTTCAAACATCACTATGTAAATAGACTTTTCTGCTTGTCTTAAGAGTTCATGGACTACCGGATAGTATAACCTGTTGGGAATTGGCTTCACGTCTTTTGCCGGGAGGGCGAAAACACTCTGTAAACAGAGGGAAAATATTAAAATGGCAACTAATATGCATCTTTTGGCTTTCATAATTCAGAACACTCCTCCCTGTGGTAAACTTATTTCTTTTTTTCTCTTTTGACGATGTCCACTAGTTCTAGAATATCGTTGAGGTCGTAATCTGCCCCCGAATCCTTAGTCCCAAACTCATCGCCATAGCGAGCAAAGGCGGTCTTTATTCCCCGTTGCTTAGCTCCCACTACATCGCGCTCAGCCCAGTCTCCAACCATCAATGTCTCTTCAGGCTTGACCTTCAGGATATCGAGCGCCATCTGGAAGGGCTTGGGAGATGGCTTCTTCTCTCCGGTATCCTCGTAGGTCAGCACATGTTCGAAGTAGTGCTGCAATCCCAGGGCACAAATCCTCATCCACACAGGAAGCCTCGGAGCATCGGTAACGACTATCATCTTTATCCCCATCTTCGCTAAAGTGGTCAGGGTGAGGTGGACGTGGGGATAGAGGCTCATCGTCCCTTCTTTTGCTCTGCGATACCCAATGATGCCCGAGGCGAGGATTCTGTAATCGATATGTCCAAACTCCCGCTCCAAAACTTTATCAAATATGTGCTGATCTTCGATTCCTTCCTTCCCATATGCTTTGTAAATTTTATCTACCATTTCCTCCCTTGGCATCCTTAATCCAGCGTCAATCATTGCCTCTACTGCAGCCTCTACTGCCGCACGCTTTACTTTCATAAAGTCCATTAAGGTGTTATCTAAATCGAAAATAATTGCTTTAATCATTCTAAAAATAGTTGGGCTCTACAAATCCCGCTTCAGTTCCCTCCGGGGTCAATCTCAGGGAGCCAAACTGGATTGTTCTAATCTTCTCCTTTTCTTTTAGTGGAGTGAATAGTTTTATTCTTCTTGCTTTATAATCTATTCTATCGATAATTCCTATCCCCAGAACTTCACCCATCGAATCTAAAAGTCCGACCAGGAGGTTCTTTTCATTGCCAGCAAGGATATTTCGCAGATTGTAAACACCTGCCTCTCTCTTTACTATAATGACTTCTTCCTCAGACAATGGCTCCTCTGTTACAACGAGAATCCCTTCCCGGCTCGAAAGTCTCTCTGCCCAGAGATACTGGATACTTTCTAATTTGATTTCTTTACCTGTTTTGAAATAGGCACGGTCTATTTGAACTTCGTCCAGCTCAAGTTCTATGTAACTGGCTTCTTTGAGATACTTTTTATACATCGCTTCACGCAATCCCTTCCTCTCCTCATGGTTTCTCGGTAAAGGACCTTTACCAACAGGTAAACGAACAATTTTCTCTTGGGGATAATTTTTCACCAGATGTTCCAGTTCGTCTTTTTTCTGAAGCAAAATGATTACATCCGGGCTCAGCATCTCTATTTCTGAGCGGTGGAGAGCGCGAGCTTTATCCCCGTGTACCCAGCCAGGTGTATCAATGATAAGTATATTAGCAAGAGTCAGTCCGCGGTCAACTAATCTTTTGAGCCCAACCAGCGTGGGAAGAAAATGGAAGGCAGGAGAGTTGGAGCCGGTAAAATAGAGGGCGGTCGGTTTTACTTCACTGGGAAAGACTATCTGCCTGCCGAGAACTGCCAGCCCTATCGTTCCCGGTGGACCGATATCGCTCTGACCTGTATCACAATCGAGAATTCCTATTTTAACTCCATAAGTCAGGAGTCTATTGGCTAAATAACTCGAAAAGAAAGTCTTTCCAGTGTCTATCTCTCCTAAAATTAGAATTATCCTCACTCCCTTCCTACTTAATTGCTCCGCTAACCCATCCCAAGAATCCGGAATTGTGCGTTGGGATAGGTGCTCTCTTTCCGCACCTTCCTTGAACTCTAACGCCACTTCCCCATCTATCAAAGTCTCTACCGGAATAGATTTCCCCTTCGGGATTGTAACTTCGTCAGGGCTTTCCAGAACTTTTCCCACTGCTTCGAATTTACCCCTATTAATTCTCAGGAGGCAGGGACCTTTAAATAAGTAGATGTCTCCCCTTCTCAATTTCAAATTCATCATGGTTCCCTTACTTCTAACACAGAGCTTCGCTGTGGCGCTACATTCAATCACGGGTTCGATGAATCGAACCCCTACATTAACCATACGCAGGGATTTGGTGAAGCGAACACCGGTAGAACAAGTTCATAAGGACACGGGCACTAGAATTTTTAGCCAAAAATCGAAGAAAGTCACTGCCAGGGAGCGAAGCGACCAAAGTCCCAATTTATCGGGACCGTGCTCCTTTCAGTCGCTCGCAATGGCATGATTAAAACTCCTGAGATTTTTGGCGGTGGCCAAAGAGCAAAAAATTTTCAGGAAGCGAACCAAATTTCGAGCGTATTTCTATTTCTTTAGATATTTACCTATTAACAGGTCTAGTTTTTCGGCTGTTCTTTTGTTTATTGCCCACTTGCGTGTCTGAATGGCATAAGCAAGAGCTGAAGCACATTCGCACTTCCTCTCGCGTTCCAATCTGGAAACGGCAGCCTTTATTAACTTCTTCACATTCTCAATGTTGGCCAGCAAATTCCCGATGACCCTCTCCACGCTAACCTCTTCGCCTTCTTTCCACACATCATAGTCTGTAACTAACCCTAAAGTAGCATAACAGATTTCTGCTTCACGAGCCAGTTTTGCCTCAGGGAGATTGGTCATTCCAATAATGGAAAATCCTAAAGAGCGAAAGACTTTAGATTCTGCTTTGGTGGAAAATTGGGGTCCCTCGATACAAACGTATGTGCCTCCCAAGTGCACGGAAAGTCCTAAGTCTTTTGCCACTTGATAGAGAATCCCGCTCAATTCAGGGCAATAGGGATTAGCAAAACTGATGTGGGCAACGATGCCCTCACCAAAAAAGGTATATGGTCTCTGGCGAGTACGATCAAATAGCTGGTCTGGAATTACTATATCTCTCGGTTTCAGTTCCTCTTTGAGACTGCCGCATGCTGAAATAGAAATTATCTGTTCTACCCCTAAACTTTTGAGGGCATAGATGTTCGCTCTTGAGTTGAGCTGTGAAGGCATTATCGAATGTCCTCTGCCGTGCCGGGGGAGGAAGGCAACAGGGATCCCTCCCAGATTACCAATGACAATTATATCAGAAGGGTTGCCAAAAGGAGTTCTTACCTTCTCTTTACGTGTCTCTGTAATTCCTTCGATGTCATAGATGCCACTACCTCCTATTACCCCAATTTTAACTTCCTGCATTATCTGACCTCCTCGGTGCTGACACTCTAAAGATTGGCCGAACTACGTGTTTTTTTAACGACGCTTAATCACTTCCAGTACTTTCTGAGCTAAAGAAATGAATTCCCCAAGGGATTCTTCAGATACTGTGATGAAATTTCTCTTGTACCTTTCTTCTCCCAGGGGAATGCTCTCAGTAATCTTCACAAACTTTCCATTCTCGTTTTCTTTCACATCGAAAAAGAAAGTCTTTCCTCTGTCAGTCCTAAAACGTTCGCTGTAAATTTCTCGATCGGGCATCCACTCCTCCTTATGTGAATCAGCCTGTGCTCAATAGAGGAAACCTCACAGGTTTCCCCTGATTGCGTTCGCTTCGCTCTCTGTCACCCCTTCCACAAAGGTTCCTTATTCCCCTTCGGATTATATTCTTTTTACTACTTCCCTCAATAATCTGGAGAGCTTCACCTTTGCCCTCTCTCCTACTCTCAAGGCAAACTGGTGGCTCATTGGTTCTTTCGAGATTCCCGTTGCCATATTGGTCACACAGGATATGCCGAGAATCTTCAATCCGAGCTGTTTACCTACAATTGCCTCGGGCACAACCGACATACCCACCATGTCTGCCCCCATTCTCCGAGCCACCTCTATTTCTGCCGGGGTCTCATAAGAAGGTCCTGTCACACCAATGTAAACTCCCTGTTGAAGTTTAATCTTCAAGGGTTTAGCACAGCTCAGGACGAGGCCAATTAAAGCTCTGTCATAGACACTTTTCATATCCGTGAAACTAACTGTCCGGCTCTGGGTTCTATCTCCTATTAAAGGATTATCTCCCATAAAATTTATATGATCAGTAATCAGCACCAAGTCTCCTGGCGCAAAATTCTCATTTATTCCACCTGCTGCACCGGTAATGATTAGATTCTCTATGCCCAGAGCAGCCATTACCCTTACGGGGTAAGTAATTTCCCTCATGGTGTAGCCTTCATAGAAGTGAACCCTTCCTTTCATTACGCAGACTTCTTTCGCCTCCAATTTGCCGAGCACCATCTCTCCAGCATGACCTTCTACAGTGGGATGAACAAAATGAGGAATTTGAGTATAGGGAATCGTACAGGCTTCTCCAACCTCATCAGCAATTCCTCCCAAACCCGAACCTAAGATCAAGGCAATTCTAGGCTTACCCGAGGCTCTGGAGCAGTTAGCTTTTAGTATCTCCTGTAATGCTTTTAAAGTCTCTCCAATCATTTCTTAAGTAATCTTTACCGCAATATCGCCGATGATATTGGCCGCTTCGTCTCCCCTGTCTGCGGCATTTGAGAGATGCCTGTAAATTTCCCGCAATTTTAAAATATAGATGAAATCTTTACTGTGGAACAATTCTGCCAGTGCTTCGTGATAGAGATGTTCTACATAGTTCTCCACTTTCTTTGCTCTTATGAGATGTTGGAGACAGGATTTCTGTCTTCTCTTCAACTCCTCTACAGCTAAACTTAAATGTTCAGCAGATTCGCAAAGTGCCTGAGATATCTTCTTCAAATGCTCGTTTGTCTCTACCTTAAAAAGTAGCATTTCGTCAACCGTGCTTTTGGCATAATCCACCATATCGTCGACCGCCCGAGAAAGAGCAAAGATATCTTCTCTATCTATCGGTGTCACAAATGATTTAGTCAATTCTTCAACCAGAACACGTCTTGCCTCATCAGCTTCTTTCTCAATCTCTTTGACCCTCTCACCTTTATCCTCCGTTACCTCCTCAATGAAATCTCTCAAAGCAGCCATTCCTTCTTCGGCCTTTATTGCCTGGTCGGCAAGCATCTTGAAGAAATCTCTCTTTTTAGGAAATAGTCTCATAAAGGTCTCCCCACTACAACAATCTACTAAAAAGAAGGTAGAAGAATACGGACAGCATGGCCGCAACTGGAACTGTAATAAACCAAGTAATCAAGATTTCCCTGAGCACTTGCCATCTGACAGCTTTTGGCCTCTCTGCTGAACCAGCACCCATAATTGTGGAAGTAACTACTTGGGTCGTGGACACGGGAAAGCCGAAAAGCGCTGCACCATAGATAATAATCGCTGAAGAGCTTTGAGCAGTGAACCCGTGAATAGCACGAATTCTGTAAAGTTTCACGCCTAAGGTTTTAATAATTCGCCAGCCTCCGTTTAAGATTCCTAAAGCGATGGTGCCGGCACAGGCAACAACTACCCAGCGAGGAATGGGTAAACTTCCTGTCGGCGGCTGATAAAGTCCCAAGACGACCAGAGAAAATGTAATTACTCCCATTGTCTTCTGAGCATCATTTGTTCCATGGGAAAGAGCCAGAAGAAACGAAGCGCCAATCTGTAATCTTTTGAATAGAATGTTGGCTGTAGGAGAAGACCACTGAGAAAAGAAGTAAGCAATCTTGGTAAATAGAAAACCCAGAAGTAAGCCGACTATTGGAGATGCTAGCAGAACCAAAAAGATGCTTGTGACCCTATTCCAGTTAACAATCGAAACTCCTCTGGCCATGACAAATGCGCCCAAAAGACCCCCGATCAAGGCATGGGAAGAACTGGTAGGAATTCCAAAATACCAGGTGAAAAGATTCAAGCTAATTGCTGCTATTAAAGCAGCAAATACTATTATGATACCGTTGGGGATTACCTCAATAACTTCGGGGTTGACAATTCCCTTCCCTATTGTCTGGGCCACAGCTGTTCCTAGAAAGTAGGCTCCGGTAAACTCAAATAGAGCAGCAATAATTAATGCCCAGATAGGTGATATTGCGCGAGAAGAAACCATGGTAGCGACAATATTCGAAGAATCGTGAGCACCGTTACAGTAGTCAAAAAACAATGCCACAGCAACGAGCAATATAGCTATTGTAAACGGATGCAACTATACCTTCTCAACGGCTGGCAGTTTTGCCTTTTAGCGAAGCTTCGCTTTGCCACTACTGAGTACTGATTGGCGTGAAAAGATAGTCTGTGAACAGCTTCTCGAATTTTAGCCAAAAATCAATCCCGAAGTAAAACTATTTTCTTTTCAATACTCTCTCTACTGCTTTTATAATATCAAATCGTGTCAACCCAAAATCCTGCATTAACTCCTGAGGACTTCCAGACTCGCCGAACCGATCTTTAATTCCCACCATTTCCACCGGCACGGCAAACTGCTTCACCACCACCTCGGTCACTGCACTACCAAATCCGCCGGAAAGTTGATGTTCTTCAGCGGTAACAATAGCACCTGTCTCCCTTGCTGTTTCAAAAATTTTCTCCTCATCAATAGGCTTCACTGTATGTAGATTAATTACACGTGCCGAAATTCCCTTTTTATCCAGCTCCTTTGCTGCTTCTAAGGCCTCATACACCATACCCCCGCAAGCAAAGATTGCCACATTCTTACCCTCCCGCATTGTTATTGCCCTACCCAGAAGAAATGGAGTAGCTTCCGTAGTAATTACCGGGATAGGTGGTCTTCCAAATCTTATGTAGACCGGCCCCAATACTTCCCCCGCCTGGATGGTAGCCTTTCTTGTCTCAATAGCATCGCAGGGGACAATGACCTTCATATTCGGTAAAACTCGCATAAGAGTAATCTCCTCAATAGACTGATGGGTAGCACCATCAGCACCAACCGAAATTCCTCCGTGACTTCCGCCTATCTTTACATTTAGATTGCTATAACAGATTGTGATTCTCACTTGATCCCAGACCCGGCCAGAAGCAAAAACCCCAAAACTGCAGCAGAAGGGAATTTTGCCAACTAAGGATAATCCACCCGCAGTACCAATCATATCAGCTTCAGCAACTCCCATTGTAAAGAACCTTTCTGGAAATCTCTTCTTGAACATCGAAGCTCTTGTGGAATCCGTAAGGTCTGCTGACAAAACCACCACCTGGGGATTCCTTTCTCCCAGAGCTACCAATCCCTCTCCATAACCATCTCTTGTTGCTTTGGTCTCAAACATTGATTGTATTCTCTCTTTTTAATGTCATTGATAAAGACTAAAAGGAGTGCTGTCCCGACAAATGGGGCTTTCTTCCGCTTGCAGTTGTGGACAGGCTTTGCTATGCGCTCCCTGGCAATGAGTATGGAAGGACTCCAGCCTCTCTTGAGAAGGATAGATAGGAAGAGTGTTCAGGAACCTTCTAAATCCTTCAGGGCAACTTTCGCTTGTTCCTTCGAAGGCGCTTTCCCATGCCATTCAACAGCATTCTCCATAAAGCAGACACCCTTCCCTTTTATGGTTTTTGCTATGATAACTGTTGGTTTTTCTTTAATTCTTTTAGCTTCAGTAAATGCTTCAAGGATCTCTTCCATTTTGTTCCCATCAATTCCGATAGTATTCCAGCCAAAGGCCTTCCATTTTTCAGAGATGGGATTTGGGCTCATTATCTCATCAATCCGTCCGTCTATCTGCAATCCATTATTATCCACAATTCCACAGAGATTATCTAAGTAGTAATGGGAAGCTGTCATTGCCGCTTCCCAAATTTGTCCTTCCTCAATCTCGCCATCGCCCATCAAGCAGTAGACGCGAGCACCTATTCTGTCCAGCTTGAGTCCCAAGGCAATACCATTTGCGATGGAGAGACCCTGTCCAAGTGACCCAGTTGAAACTTCTATTCCGGGCAAACCGTCAGTCTTAGAAGGATGACCCTGCAGCCGGCTACCAAGTTTTCTCAGAGTCTTAAGCTCTTCCAAAGAAAAGTATCCAGCTCGTGCTAAGCAAGCATACATCGCAGGACAGCTATGTCCTTTAGAAAGAATGAACCGGTCTCTTTCTCTCCATTGGGGATTTTGAGGATTATGTCTCATCACAGAAAAATATAGTGCTACCATAATATCACATGCCGAAAGAGACCCGCCCGAATGGCCCGAACCCGCCTGAGCAAGCATTTCAATGATATCCTTCCTTACCTGTCTTGCCATCTGCTCCAGTTTCT
>JBHIBS010000057.1:0-8343 GCA_046759165.1 bacterium
ACAATTATTGTAGGGGTTTGATTCATCGAACCCGCGGGTCGGATAAATCCGACCCTTACATATCAGACTTCTTTTTTCAGGTCTTTTGCTTTATCTGTTCTCTCCCAGGTAAATTCCTTTTTCTCTCTTCCAAAATGTCCATAGACCGCTGTTTTCTGATATATCGGTCTGAGAAGATTGAGCATCTTAATCATTCCCCGTGGCGTAAGTTCGAAGTACTTTTTGATTAATTGTTCAAGCCTCTTTTCAGGCATTTTTCCAGTTCCAAATGTGTTAACATCTATACAGATTGGCTCAGCCACGCCGATAACGTATGCCAGTTGAACCGTGCATTTATCAACTAACTCAGCAGCTACGATATTCTTGGCAATATACCTTGCCATATATGAGCCAGAACGGTCAACCTTGCTCGGGTCTTTACCTGAAAAAGCGCCACCGCCATGGGGAACCATACCACCGTATGTATCTACAACAATTTTTCTTCCAGTCATTCCTGTATCCGATTGTGGACCACCAATAACGAATTTGCCAGTCTCATTAATAAAGCATTTAGTTTTCTTGGGGTCATAAAATTCACCAAGAACAGGGATAATAACTTTCTCTGTAATTTCTTGCTTTGCTTCTTGGGTCATCTTTTTCCCGGTCTTATCTACCACCTCTTTAGTGTGCTGGGCAGCGATAACCGCCCTATTAACCACAACTGGCTTTCCATTCTGGTATTCTACTGTCACTTGCGATTTTCCATCAGGACCTAAGTAATTAATTATACCTTTCTTTCTTACTTCTGCCAGCCTCTGGGTCAACTTATGGGCTAACATAATGGGTAAGGGCATCAGTTCAGGAGTTTCACGACAGGCATAGCCAATCATCGAGCCCTGGTCACCAGCCCCACCAGTGTCGACTCCCTGAGCTATATCTTCCGACTGCCTCCCGATAGCATTTAAGATAGCACAGGTCCTGGCATCAAATCCATACATAGTATTGGTATATCCAATATCTGTCAGTACATTACGTACTAATTTCTGCAAATCGACCCAGCCTTTTGTAGTGATTTCTCCCCCCACAACTACCAGCCCTACAGTTATGAATGTCTCACAGGCAACCCTCCCTTCGGGCTCTTGCTTAATGACATCATCTAAGACAGCGTCAGAAATCTGGTCACAAACCTTATCTGGATGTCCTTCAGTAACAGATTCAGAAGTGAAAAGGAAATTTCTTTTGGTCAATCTTCGCCTCCCTCAAAAATCAGTAGGGGCTCAATTTATTGAGCCCTTTTATGCGGGTTCGATAAATCGAACCCCTACAATCGTATGTTAATTACCGACCCTTCATAAACAGATATATTCGTCGATATCTCAGCATTATTGCCGATGATGCAATTCGCCAGTTCAACATTTTTTTGCACATGGACACCATTCCAGAGAATGCAGTTTCTCAACCTTACTCTCTCCCCAATTATACTTCTGTTCCCTATTGTGCTAAACCCTTCAATGAAAGCATCTTTCTTAAGTTTACAATGTTCCCCAATTACACAGGGACCTCTTATTTTCACGCCAGGAGCAACTTGAGTCCCCTTGCCTATCCAGATATTCTTCCCTCTTCTTTCTCCTGGAATCTCTAATTCTATTTCGCCCTCCAGGGCATCGTTCTGACCCCGGCGATATTCGAACAAATTACCGATATCGCACCAGTACTCCTCTGTCTCATAACCGAATATCCGCTCTCCTCTCTTTAAAAGCTTTGGCCATACATCCTTGGCAAAATCATAAAATTTCGCTTTGGGAATATAACGAAAAACTCCTGGCTCGAACACATAGATCCCTGTATTCACTGTATTACTGAAGATGCTGCTCCAGGTAGGCTTCTCGATAAACTCCTTAATCTCTCCTCCTCTCTTTGTCAGAGCAATACCATATTCAAAGCGGGTATCAATGCATTTGAGAACCATAGTGCCAAAAGCTTTCTTCTTTTTGTGAAAACTTATAACATTGGTTAAGTTAATGTTAGTCAAGCCATCACCACTCATCACCAGAAAAGTATCGTCAAAGAAATGTTCCACCTTCTTAACGCCACCCGCTGTCCCCATTAACTTTTTCTCTTCAGAATAGTTTATCTTCATACCTAACCTTGAACCATCTCCAAAATAGTTACGTATCATCGCTCGATGGGCATGAAGATTTATAACCACTTCCTTAATATTATGTTTCCTCAATAGTTCGAGAACATGTTCGAGAACAGGCTTATTCACAATAGGAAACATCGGCTTAGGGATGTTATAAGTCAAGGGACGCAGCCTTGTCCCTATCCCTGCAGACATAACCATTGCCTTCATAGCATTAACCTCAGGTTTTGCGGGTTCGATGAATCGAACCCCTACGATAGATGTAGGGGCTCAATTTATTGAGCCCGTTTTTGCTTTCAAGCATTATAAAGGATTCCCTTACTGATTTCAAGCAACTTTTCTGTTTTCCCGGGCTCATCCGTTTCAACATAAACTCTCAATACAGGCTCGGTTCCGGAAGGTCTGAGGAGTAACCAACTATCATCCTCCAATATATACTCAATTCCATCATAGGTCTTTATTTCTTTAACAGGAATATCCAATAGTTTCTTGGGCGCCCTTTTATAAAGTTCCTGGACAAACTCTTTCTTATCTAACCCTTCCCACCTGGTATCCGCCAATTCAAAGTCAACTCTCTTATAGAACGATCTTCCAAACCCCCCTTCCATCTCTCTTAAGAGAGTGGAGAGTCTCTTCTTTGTCCTTGCCAGCATTTCAACAAAAAATAGAGATGACAATATCCCATCCCTCTCTGGAATATAGCCCTGGTAACCATACCCACCGCTCTCTTCTCCGCCAATAAGTATATTCTCCTTCAACATTAAATCCGCTACATACTTAAACCCGATGGGAACCTCCTGAAATCCCAGATTACATTTCTTAGCAATCCTCTCACTCAAATAACCCAGGGAGATAGTCTGAACAACCTTACCCATCCATCCTTTCTCCCTTACCAGGTAGAGAAGGAGCAGAGGAAAGACAAGGTGGGGAGTAAGATAATTACCCTCGTCATCAACCACACCAATCCTGTCAGCATCGCCATCGGTCGCCAGACCAATGTCAGCTCCCATCTCTTTTACCTTCTTTTTTAACTCTCCCAAATATTCACCTATCGGCTCTGGATTCAATCCCCCAAATAGCGGGTCGCGCCGAGCATGGAGAGTAGATACATTACAGTTCGTATCTTTAAGCATTTCTTCAATATAATTACTCGCCACGCCATACATAGGATCAGCAACGATTTTTAAACCCGTATCTTTAATAAGACCAAAATCGATAAAGGACTTTAATCTGGCAAGGTAAGGAGGAATTAGATCTTCTTCAATTATCAATTCAGGATTAATAGACTCGGGAATCTTCCTACGATAAAGATTCTTCTCAATCTTCCTTGTAATTTCTTCAGTCGCCGAGCCTCCATAAGCAGCCTTAAATTTAATACCAGAAAACTGTGGAGGATTATGCGAGGCAGTAACCATTACCCCACCATCGCATTCCCTTTCTACTACGGTAAAAGAGACGCAGGGAGAAGGAACAGACTTATCGCTGAGAATTACTTTGATTCCATTGCCGGATAATACTTCAGCAATTAGCAAAGCATATTTCTCAGCAAGAAAGCGATTGTCATACCCCACAACCACCCCCTGTCGCCTGTTGCTTCTCGTTTCTTCCTTGAGGTAGTCTGCTATCGCCTGAGCAACGATTCTCACACTATCAAATGTGAAATCCTCAGCAATAACTCCTCTCCATCCATCTGTGCCAAACTTAATTTTTCCCATACCACCACTTTGTGGGTTCGATAAATCGAACCCCTACGTATACTTTCTTAATTTGGGGTCTCTTCTTAACTTCTCAACTAATCTCTTCACCTCTTGACCCTTCCCTTTTGGTAAGACCAGCGTGACATCTTCTGTAGAGACAACAATAAGATCGGATACACCAATTGTAGATAACAGTGCTTTCCTATTTACCATTATACAATTTCGACTATCTATCGTGGAAACTCTGCCCATAATAGCATTCTTCTTCCCATCCCGCAAAAGAAATTTATCCAGTGACTCCCAGGAACCCAGATCCTCCCAGGAGAAATCGGCAGGAATGACGAGACTATTATTTGCTTTCTCCATTATCCCGTAGTCAATAGAAACATCAGGTAATCCAGGATATAATTTACTTATGTTTTCTGAAGAAATCATTTCCAATCCACGATGAAGAGAAGGCATATACCTCTCTATTGCCTTCAGAATCACCGACTTCTTCCAGACAAACATTCCGCTGTTCCAGAAAAACCTGCCACTTTTAAGGAACCTTTCAGCCTTCTTTTTATCCGGCTTCTCTACAAATCTTTTGACCCTGAACACTTGTCGCTTGTCGCTTTTCGCATGTTGTTTTTCCCTAATTCCTGCCTCTATGTATCCATATCCAGTTGACGGGTATGTTGGTTTGATACCAATGGTAATTAGATTTTCCGTTCCTCCAGCAAGAGCAATTGCTTTTTTCAAAGTATCCAGGAATTTTCTCTGGGGCTTAATTATATGGTCTGCTGGTAGAACAACCATAACCGCATCTTCTTTAATCATTTTCGCTGCCAGACCAATACAGGGCGCAGTATTCCTGCCAATCGGCTCAGAGATTATATTCTTTCTGGGCACCTGTGGAAGCTGCCGCTCGACAGCCTTACCCAGAGGGCGGCGGGTTACAACAAGGATGTCTTCGGGAGGAATAAGTGGCTGGAGCCTGTCTACAGTTCCCTGCAAAAGACTTCTCTTTCCGGTGAGCGAAAGGAGTTGTTTGGGAAATTTCTCCTTACTTAAAGGCCAAAACCTCTCCCCTTTCCCTCCCGCCATAATCACAGCCTTAACCACCATTTTCATCCCTTGCCACGATTTCTCTTGAGGTCTCTCACAAACTATCCTTTTTCTTCAAGTTAAATTGTAGGCATAAATTCATTTTGTCCACAATCTTGTAGTAAGAGACAGTTTGTAAGGAACATTGCAATTTTTAGCGATGAAGCCATCTCGGCTATATCTCTAAATAAGCAAAAGCTTGTCTGAGTTCCGACGTAGTCGGAACGAGTTTGCTTTTTGCGCCTGGGGAAAGATGGCTCCCGCAGCGTTAAAAAAATTGCCAGAGACGAACAAATTGTTCTTACCTCCAAAGATGAAAAGACTTTTTCAGATTTCTCTCGTCTTGAAAAATTCTATTGTCTTTTTCAACCCTTCCCTAATGTTTACTTCTGCCTTCCAGCCAAGGCTTTGCTCAGCCTTCCTCACATCAAGAGAACTCCTCATTAGCTCTCCAGCCCTTGGAGGTTTATACACTGCCTCTTTAAAGTAATTAGTCATTTCCTTCATTTCTGAAAACAACTGATTCACGGAGGTAGATTTGCCTGCCCCAATATTAAATATTTCATTATCGCCACTTTCCAGACATAAAATATTTACCTTCACCACATCTTCTACATAGACATAATCGCGCACTTGTTCCCCATCGCCGAAAATATTGACTTGTTCATTATCAAGCATCTTCCCGGAAAAGATTGCCACAACTCCAGCCTCACCATAAGGGTCCTGTCGGGGACCATAAACATTCCCATAGCGAAGTGCAGTATATTTTAAACCGTGGATTTTCGCATAAGTAGATAAGTAACACTCAACAGCATACTTGCTTACACCGTAAGGAGAAATCATAGAGACAGGAGAGTCTTCATTCGGAGGGAGACTGCCACACTCACCGTAAATTACACCACCACTGGAAGCAAAGATTATTTTTTTAATTCTGTACTTCCGACAATTTTCTAAAATATTGAGAGAGCCTTCTATATTAATCCGGGCATCAAAGGCAGGGTCAGCTATAGATTTTCTCACATCAACCTGTGCTGCATGATGATTAACAATATCAATTCTTTCTTCTTTAAAAACTCCCTCCAGTGCCATATCACAAATATCTAACGTGTAGAACTTCGCTTTCTTATTCAGATTCTCTTTCTTCCCAGATGATAAATCATCCACAACAACGACTTCATATCCCTTCTCGATATAAGCATCAACAACATTAGACCCAATAAACCCCGCCCCTCCTGTCACCAATATCCTCATAATTTCTCTTATACTTACGTGAAATGTAACAAATTATACCCACCAGGTATAATATGGCACATAAAAATAACTCGTAATGTGTTCCTTTAGAACCAAAATTCTTATTACGTACTTTTCAAGACGAGTAAAGTTTTACCTTCTTCAGATACTTAAAGTGCTCATCAAGTGTAAATACGGGGTAACCCTCCTTCCTGGCCAATACGCCAATCAGACAATCGGTCAAGGGAATAAGAAGTCCTTCCTTCCTCATCTGGAAAGAGAGCCGGCCGACCTCTTCCCAATCCTCCAACTCTTCTTTTATTAAAGGAAGCGTAATGAGAGCCTCTCTAAGTTCTTCCAGTTCTGCTTCATTTTGAGCTCCTTGGAGTAGTTCGGCTATTATAACTCCAGCAATTGCCACTTTTTCTCGTTCCATAAGTTTCTTTAACTTCTCGGCCCTGCTTGACCTTGCACGATTAAAGTACTCAATCCAGATAGAGGTGTCTACTATTACCATTTCCTTTTTCTTATCCTTCCTTGAGTTCTGCATGCCTTAGTTTCCTCCAGTTGCTATGAAGTCTCATTTTCCCCTTAAGGTCTAAAAGTTTCTCCTTCCCCTTTCTTTTCAGAAAGTCAGCAATGGCAAAAGTTATCGCCTCTGTCTTTTTCTTTCTTTTAGTCAAAGTCAACAATTCCTCCATAATTTCATCCTCGATTCTAATTGTCGTACGCATGTGTCACCTCCTTTTGTCACCATTATTATAATACAAATCTTGTCATCTGTCAAGAACATTTTTCTTTTCACCTAATACTCAAGCTACTCTTCTCTATCCCCCCATAATTTTAATCTCTCTCATTGTAGGCACAGATTCAATCTGTGCTCTTTCCTCCCTTTCGGGAGGGCTGCAGTCTTTCAGGAGGTTTCCACAGACTTCGTCAGAGAAATTGTTTACAATTTTGAAATTCTAATGCTCCGGTAGTATAGGGGCTAGGTTCTTATTACTCTAATTACTGTTGCTCCTGTTGCTTTCTGCTATCCTGGGAATAACCATAACCATCCCAAGGAGAAAATAGAAAAGCATAACCACTTCCGAATCCCCAAAGTTGTACTGACTCAATCCAGCAATTAGAAAAGCCGTAAACGACCCAAGAAATCCCCAAGAAATGCCCTTAAAATATCCATCCTCAAATTCTTTGAAAATGTGAAAACCGACCTTGTAGATAATTATCAAAAGCCAGATAAATATACCCAATCCCAAAAGTCCACTGTCAACAGCCACATCTAAGAAATTATTATGGGCATGGCATGCTAACTGGCGACCTTCCGCTGGCTTATATTTTGGATAGATTATTCTAAAACCTTCCCAGCCCAACCCTGTAATAGGATAGTCTCTTATTATTCTCATACTGCCGGCCAAAAAATATATTCTATCTCCAAACGAACGCTTCGATTTAAAAGTTCCCGTCACTCGTCGAGTAAGTTTGGAGGAAGGGAAAATAGCAAGGAATATAGAACCAATTACGATTCCAGTTACAACACAGAGGAGCAATCTCTTACTCCTCAAAATAGCCATAAATACCAATCCCCCAATTAGACCAAGCCAGATCCCCCGGCCATAAGTAAAGACTATGGCAGTGAAGATAATCAAGCTTGACAACTGTAACCAGCGCTTTTCCCTTCTTGTCTTACTATAAGAAGATAAGCCAATTACCACTGGCAAGACCAACAATATATAGTTTCCAAAAGTTAGTGGAGCATCAAAGAAACCCGTACTTCTGGCCAAGGACCCGTGGAGATGCTTAACATTACCAAAAAAATCGATTCTGGTAAAATGCTGGAAAATCCCATAGGCTCCAGCAATGATAGTAATTAAAATCAATATCCGGATTAATCTCTTAAACTGATTTACATCCTTAACATTATTCACAGTTAAAAAGAAGATAGATATCCAGCCAAGAGTCATATAGCCTTTTAGGCTATGTTTAAAATCGACTGCCATAATTACCCCTATAGCTGCAGCAATCAGAAAAGCACCAATGGGTATACTTAGGGGATTTCTCGCGAAGTGAAATTTCTTCATCATAAACATCCTGACTAACCAGAACAGAAGAGCAAAAGATACAGCAGTCTGGGCTCCGGTAATGGAAATCGGTGACCAGAAGACAAACAGAATAAGAAACGCCCCAATCAACCAATCACAATATTTG
>JBHIBS010000058.1:0-8272 GCA_046759165.1 bacterium
GGAACCAGGTGAAAGAGAAAAACTTGAGGAATTAATATCAGACATATAAATTTCTCAGTATTTTTTGAGAAGTGTAATGAATGATGAATGGGTCACAAGAGCTATCTGCTGAAAGCAAAGAAAAGGATAATTTCAAAAAATCCTTTAAAGAGAAAGGTTTTTCTGAATGCCGGCGTAGCTCAGTTCGTAGAACAGGGGTTTCGTAATACTACGAGCCAGCCCGACGAGAAATCGTCTGAGAACCAATCTCTCGGCGATAAAAAGGACAAAAAAGGCATTTTGATATCTTCGTAAATTTTCGTCAATTTTATGCCCGTTTGGGCATTTTAATAGACGCATTAAAGGACAATTCGAGGTGAACTTTCTTATTTTTTCTCTTGCATTAGGTAGTTTTATTTTCATATAATTTATCCAGTGTAAAACGAACGGCTCGGGGCGGTAAAAAATGGTTAAAAAACCATTGGGGTCAGAGCTGTCCAGAACCATTCCATTAGAATTCCTTGAAAATAAAAGGAAATTTGAAAAAGCCGGCGTAGCTCAGTTGGTAGAGTAACGGTTTCGTAAGCCGAAACATAGGGAAAAAGCAGGCCCAAAAAGATAGACGAAAATTCTAAATGTTCTTGAAAAATCAAAGCGATTGGTGACTTTTTGTTTTATGGGAGTTTATCGGAATTTATCAGGTTTTGGCGGACATGTGGTAACAAAATGGTAACAAATTTCGGAGTGAAGAAAGGGGGTGAGGAAATGAAGAGATTTTTGGGACTGTTTCTCTTGAGCCTTCTCTTGGTAGGGGTAACCGGATGCCCAAAAAGGCCTTTAGTTCTACCAGTTGATCAGGCTAGGCTAGACGCAGAACAGGCGATTGCTTCTGCAGGTGAAGCAATAAAATCTGCTCAGGCTGTTGGTGCTGATACAGCAATAGCAGAATCTGTATTGGATGAGGCACAAAGAGCCTTTGATGATGGCGACTATGCAACTGCTACCCACAGAGCCTGGAACGCAGAGTCATTAGCAAATGAAGCAAGAGCAAGAGAGGAGGCTTTAGCAAGGGCAAGAGAAGAAGCGGAACGGGAAGTTGATCAGGCTAGGCTGGATGCAGAGGATGCCATTGCTTCTGCAGGTGAAGCAATAAAATCTGCTCAGGCTGTTGGTGCTGATACAGCAATAGCAGAATCTGTATTGGATGAGGCACAAAGAGCCTTTGATGATGGCGACTATGCAACTGCTACCCACAGAGCCTGGAACGCAGAGTCATTAGCAAATGAAGCAAGAGCAAGAGAGGAGGCTTTAGCAAGGGCAAGAGAAGAAGCACCAAAGGTGTATGTGGTAGGAACCTGGGAGAAGGACCGGGATTGTCTCTGGAACATTGCTAAGAAGGAGAGCATTTACGGAGACCCTTGGAAGTGGAAGAGGATCTACGAAGCAAACCGGGACAAAATTGTGGATCCTGACCTAATCTACCCTGGACAAAGGCTAATTATCCCTTAACTGAAATTTAGACCATGGACTCAGCGTGTGAACAAATTTTGGAGGGAAATGTGGGGGTGAAGTATATTGACCTCTGACAAGGTACTGATCCTCTTTGGCGTGCCACAACACTACATGTGCAACACCCATAAACTCTATAGTTCTGCTCGTCTAAGGTGTAATCTTAAGGTTTAATAAGAGTCCCAACGCATATTCCCCCTGTTCGAAACAGCCCGGGGCTGAAAAGTATGAAAATAGAAGAAATAAAGAAAAAGTATGAGAAAGAGTTATTAAAGAAGACTAATGTTGTAGGGGTGATGACGGGATATAAGATTAAGGAAGAAAGGAAAACCGACGAGTTGAGCATAGTATGCATGGTGGAGAAGAAAATCCGCAAGACAGACCTGAAGAATAGAGACCTCATACCCATTAAAATAAAAGAAGTCACGACCGATGTAATAGAAGTGGGTAAGATAACGACTCTAAAAATAGACAAGAAAGCTAGACATAGACCCTGCCCAATGGGGACCTCTGGGGGACACTATATGATAACCGCAGGCACAAACGGAGAGCTACTCAGAGACAAGGAAACAGGTAAGATGTGCATAGGTACTAACAATCATGTAGGGGCGAACTCGAATGATGCTGAAATAGGCGATGCCTATCTCCAGCCCGGACCCTATGATGGAGGCACAACTCGAGACGACATAATAGGAAATCTCTTAAGATTCGTACCCATAGAATTTGTCGGCGCCCCAAGCCCATACAGAGCCGCCAGATTTTGGAGTGGGGTCTACAATGTCCCTGCGAGAGTATTCAGGATAAGGACAAGGTTGAGACCAGTTATCGAATATCCTGAGTATAACCTGGTGGATGCAGCCATGATTGAAGTCGATGAAAAGCACGTCTCGGCGGGGATAGTGGATGTAGGAGTACCCAAGGGAGTTAGGCAAGCTCAACTTGACATGCTCGTGCAAAAATCGGGCAGAACGACTTGCCACACCGTTGACGGGCCAATAACTGGTATAGATGCTACGATAGGACCTATATCTTACAGTCCCGGGAAATTCGCCTATTTCAAAGATCAAATAGTTATAAGTAAGGAGGGATTTGGCGCTGGAGGTGACTCCGGTAGTTTGGTCCTCGATATGGAGGGGTATGCCGTGGGGAAGCTCTTCGCCGGCAGCGAGACCGAGAAGATTACAATAGCCAACCATATACAGAGCTATCTAGATCTGCTAGACGCAGAATTGGTTACAGAATGAGGTCGTTCAATGGCTACAATGGAAGAAGTCAGAAGGGTAAAGGAAAGGCACGAGGCAAAGCTCATGCAGAAGACCGGGGTAGTAGGTTGCGCAATCAGCTACAAGGACGTCGGTGGTAAAAAGACGGATGAGCTTTGCATTGTCTGCTATGTGACACAGAAGAAACCGGAGGGGAAACTTAGAAAACAAGACATGATCCCCAAGAAAGTTGAGGGGATCCCAACAGACGTTGTTGAGTCGGGTGAGATTCGGGCGCTGTGAGGGGCGGGTTATGGAATGGAACTGTTTAGAATATAAGATGTCTCTTGAGAGGCGGCGTGGCTCAGTTGTTAAAACAACGGTTTCGCAAACTAAAACGCAGGAGAAAATAAGTCCAAAAAGATAGATGAAAAATCCCAGTTTCTCTTGATTTCTCAAGGAGATTTGGCATTTTTTCCTTATGGAAATTTACGGTGATTTATGGGTTTTTGGCGGACACATGGTAACAGAATGGTAACAACCTTGAAAAGCTGGCGATTGGTAAAACAAATAACTCCCCGGTAATTATTGAGCGGCTTTCTAATTTACAAGTTAAGAAACGGAAAGAAAAGGGAAATTAAGTCGCTCGACAAAAAAGATAAAGAAAAGAAAAAAAAATATATTTCTAGACAAAAGAGATAAATGGAATGTAAAAGGAGATGATAGATTATTTAAAATAGTAATTTGGATTTTAGAGCATACTACATTTTTATGGTTTCCTTGGAGACGGAAAATTTTTAAATGGATAGAAACAGGTAAACCAATACCGTTAATTAATTAGGTATAAGATATCAAAAAATGATAAGTGGCGATGGTTGAGGAGTTAGAACGGCATTTTTGAGGTGTATTTACTTTCCCAATAAGAAAATAATGGCACCATCTAGATTAATTATGAAAAATAAAGTTGTTGTTATTTTTGCATTTTTATCGGCACGTACGTATATGTTTAATAGAATAGTTTGGAGAACGCCGATTATCAATCTCAAGGGAGGATTATTATGAACATGAAATCCTTTTTAGTCGCTAGCATTGTATTGACCCTGATGCACATTAGCCCCACTACAATTTATACGCAAGAAATCAAGTCGATCCAGCTTCTGAAACCGCAAATGGACGGCGGTAGACCCTTGATGCAGGTGTTAAAAGATAGAAGGTCCATGCGCGCATTCAGTACTGAGAAGTTGCCCATGCAGGTACTTTCAAATATGCTTTGGGCGGCTTGCGGAGTAAATCGTCCGAATTCAGGAAAGCGTACTGCACCGTCTGCAATGAATATGCAGGAAATCGATATCTATGTTGCTACAGCCGATGGTCTTTACCTTTTTGATGCGAAGGCACATATGTTGAAGCCGGTTCTGGCAGAAGATATTCGGGCTATGACGGGTACACAATCTTTCGTGCAGGAGGCTCCTGTGAACCTCATCTACGTGGCGGATCTCTCGCGGATGCGGTTGCTATCGGACAGCAAGGATTTCTATTCAGCTGCCAACACGGGCTTCATTAGCCAGAATGTTTATCTCTACTGTGCTTCCGAGGGCTTGGCGACTGTTGTGCGTGGTCTAGTTGACAGGCCAGCTCTGGCGAAGGTGATGAAACTGCGACGGGATCAGAAGGTAATCCTCGTACAATCGGTGGGATATCCGAAAAAATAGTCATTGGAGTTTCCAATGTTTCCTGGTTAACCTTCGTATACCTTCTGTTTAATCTCTTAATGCAATTGTTATTGGCGAAAATTATTTTCAGTTGGCATTTCCCTTCCCACAATTTCCGATCATCTTCTTCCGATAGTCAAACTTGCTTGTAATACTGGCTTAAAAAGAGGAGAAATTCTAAATTTAAAATGGAAAGATATTGACTTTGAAAATAGAATTTTGTATATTATAAAAAATGAAGATGGTAAGGCCAGCAAGGTAAAATTAAATCATACTGCTATAGATACTTTAAACAAAATTAAAAGACACCCAAAGAGCGAGTATGTATTCTGTGATAGTGAGGGCAATAAATATTTTAGCGTGAGGAAATCATTTAATACTGCCCTCCAAAAAGCCGGGCAAAAAACAGCGAAACAGCCATCTTTGCAAAGTGTAGATAAATAAAGGGGAATTTTGAATTTGGGCCCATAGCTCAGCTGGTTAGAGCACCTGACTCATAATCAGGTTGTCCTAGGTTCGAATCCTAGTGGGCCCACTTTTTATTTTATCAACTCGCGAAATGGAGAGTATTATGGAAGTATTCGAATACTATTTTCCCACCCGGATAGTTTGTGGCCCGGGTTGTGCCAAGAAGGTCGCGGAGGAAATTAAAAGTGCAGCAGTTCACAAACCCCTTCTGGTTACTGATCCCGGGATAATCCGGGCCGGTCTTGTAGCCGGAGTTGTGGAAAGACTTAAGAAAGAGCAGATAAATTTCGCTCTTTTTCAAGATGTAGCGGCGAATCCATCGGCTGTGGTGATGGAGCAGGGCTTCAATTTATTCCAAAATGAAGGATGCGATTCTCTCCTTGCTCTGGGGGGAGGGAGTTCCATTGATACGGCTAAGGCTATTGGCATATTGAAGAATAACGGTGGCAGGATTATTGACTACGAAGGTGTCGGCAAGGTAAACAAACGTATTCCCTGGATGGTCGCCATACCCACCACTTACGGTTCGGGCAGCGAGGTAACCTCCTTTGCTGTAGTGACCGATAAGACGAGGAATTTTAAGGCCGCTATCGGAAGCCCGTTGGTTATACCTGACCTTGCTCTGGTTGACCCTGAACTCATGGTTGCCCTTCCTTACAAGATTGCTGCCAGTGTCGGTCTGGACGCTCTCTGTCATGCTGTGGAGTCCTATTGCTCTAAGAAAGCCACCCCTTTCTCCGAGATGCTTGCACTCAAGGCGATTCGATTGATCTCGGAAAACATAAGCCGAGCCGTAGAAAGCGACAGCGACATGGAAGCGACCTTTAATATGGCGATATCAAGTACCATGGCCGGTATGGCCTTCAGCCTTTCCCGTCTGGGCCTTGTGCATGCTATGAGTCATCCGTTAGGTGGGTTCTATGATATTCCTCATGGCCTGGCCAATGCGTTTCTTCTTCCCTATGTAATGGAATATAATGTTGAGGCTGCGCCTGATAAATATGCAGACATCGCCCAGGCTATGGGGATTGAGATCAAGAATATGAGTAGTAGCGAAGCGGCAGCCAGGGCAGTCGAGCGAGTAGCTTTTCTTCGCAATTCCTTTGGCATAACCGCCCGACTCAGCTCCTTGGGGGTAAGGAAAGAGGATATCCCACAAATGGCGTTAGATACCATGAAAAGCGGGAACGTGAAAGTCAACCCAAGAAAAACAAACCTCAACGACATTATCCAACTGTACGAGAAAGCCTTTTAGTCGTCCACGACCAGTTGCGATTGCCCTCTTTTGACCCTGTGAGCTTTACTGTAAGAATAGCTCTTGTGAAAACCGACCATAGATAACATTGGGAGGTGAAAGATGAATCAAGTCAATAAGAATTATATTAATGGTAAATGGCAGGAATTAGAAGGGAATAAAACCTTCAACAGTATTAATCCCGCGGACACAACTGACGTGATTGGCACATATCAACGTTCAACCGTGGATGATGTGAATCTGGCTTTTAGCGCAGCACAAAGCTCGAGAAAGTCCTGGGCGTCGACACCAGCCACCCAGAGGGGGGAACTACTTTTCAAGGCAGCTACTATTTTGGAAAAAAGGCTCAATGAAGTGGCGGGGATGGTAACTCGTGAGATGGGTAAGACTTTTAAGGAAGCAAAGGGCGAGGTGCTAAGGGGTGTCCATTTGCTCCGCTTTTACGGAGGAGAGGGATGGAGAATGACCGGGTCGACCTTTCCCTCGAGCAAACCCACAACTCTCCTCTTTACTATGCGTGAGCCTCTGGGAGTCGTCTGTATACTGACTCCATGGAATTTTCCTTTTGTCATACCGCTATGGAAAATTGCACCAGCCCTGGCATATGGTAATACAGTGGTCTTTAAGCCGGCTAATCTCACTCCCCAATGTGCTCTCGAACTGGCCCGCATCATCGATGAAGCAGGTTTTCCGCCTGGCGTCTTCAATTTTATCACGGGAACTAGCAGCGAATTGGGCGATGCTTTGGTCACCCACCCGGCGGTTAACGGGATCTCCTTTACCGGTTCCTGTTCTACAGGGAGTAAAATTGCCCTGAAGGCGGCCAGACAACGTCCCAAATTGCAACTGGAGATGGGCGGACAGAACCCTTTGATTATTATGGACGATGCCGACCTGGATGAGGCTACGGATATCGCAATTGATGGTTCCTTCTGGTCAACTGGGCAGAAATGTACTACAACAAGTAGGATAGTAGTTCATAAAAAGATAAACGAAGCATTTACTGAGCTCCTGGTCAACAAGACCAAGGGTCTCAGGATAGGTAACGGCATGGAGCCCGAAACGCAAGTTGGTCCGATGGTTAGTGAGGAGCAACTTGAGATGGTACTAAATTATGTGGAGCTGGGAAAGAAAGAGGGGGCTAAACTCCTATGTGGTGGGAGGCGCCTTAGGGGGAGAAAATATGACAGGGGATACTTCATCGAACCGACCATCTTTAGTGAAGTTAAACCTAAGATGAGGATTGCCCAGGAAGAGGTCTTTGGTCCCTTCGTGTCTATTCTCAAAGCTGAGGATCTCCAGGAGGCCCTTGATATTGCCAATGATTCCCGCTATGGATTGAGTGCCTCCATCTGTACCAAAAACACCAGGAATGTCCTCAAGTTCATACGGGAGATTGGAGTGGGCTTAGTGCACGTAAACAATTCGACTGCTGGCGCGGAGCCCCACGTCCCCTTCGGAGGAATGAAGGATTCTACCTCATACTTCCGCGAGATGGGCAGGACAGCCATCGAGTTCTTCACGCAGTATAAGACCGTGTATATGGATGAATGAGGCTTAATTTATAAAGGTTTTAGCAAAATTTAATACAATACGGGCGGATTTTTGCGCCCGAAAACAAAGAAAGGAGTAAGCAAATGAAATTTAATAGAGGAAAAGCTGTAGCTATTGTTAAGAAGAAACTTTTGGATTTACAGAAGGAAGAGCCGACATTTTTGGTTTACATAGCCATTAAACCCTTAAGTGTAGACCCAAGAACTGGCAATATTATGAAAGGTAAATTTGATTATGGTCACGCGGGATTTATTGACCGTGCCTTATCCGCTGGCGTATTGTATCATTTGGAGGAAATGACAAAACAGATAACAAAAAGATATTTACAAGCAAAATGAAAAATAGGAAAGCAATAATAAACTCTTTAGAAATTTAAATTGGAAAAAATAGACTGGAAAAAAGAAAAGAGATAAACCTATACCACCAGCAGTCTGGAAGTGTAGAAAATGTAAATAGAAAGGAATGTCCCATTAAGGCGAAAAGTAAGGAAATAACCTAAAATACTCCCTTTAGCAGTCTCAGTAAGTCCTATTCCTACCACGAAAAACCAAATTATCGAGGATAAAAAGGACAAAAATTTACGAAGCTGTCAA
>JBHIBS010000059.1:0-8116 GCA_046759165.1 bacterium
TCTGGGAAAGTTAAAGACCGTACTGAGAAAGTATAAACTCATCTGAGCGGAATTCGAAAAAAGGGGTCAGAGTCATTTTTTGCTATAGGTCGGTCGCCCTTTAGGGTGACGGCATCAGCACTGTATCGGCACTCTAAAGAGTGCCCGACCAACGCAGGATTTTTAAACGATGGATTTCAGGGGGAATTATGGTTAAAGTAATTGTCTGTGGTGTTTGTGGTAGGATGGGGAGAAGGATCATTGATATTATCAACCAGGATGAAGATACAGAACTGGTGGGAGCTATTGAGGCAAAAGGGCACAAGGCTTTGGGAACTCAAGTCACAACCAAAGTTGAGGTGACCAATGATCTGGAGAAAATTATTGATAGAGCAGAAGTCGTCATTGACTTTACAAATCCACAGGCGAGTTTGAAGAATTTAGAAGTCGCCTCAGGGTTTAGGAAGCCTATGGTCATCGGCACTACGGGCCACACAGAAGAAGAGAAGAAATCGGTCATAGAGAAAGCAAAAACCATTCCCATTCTTATGGCTCCTAATATGAGCCTGGGAGTGAATCTTCTATTTAGATTGGTTGATGGTGTGGCGAAGGTTCTTAAGGGTTATAATGTAGAGATTATTGAAGCTCACCATAATCGGAAGAAGGACGCCCCTTCGGGCACAGCAGCAAAATTGGCAGAAAATATCGCCCAAGTGCTAAACTTAAATCTTAAGGAAGTAGCGGTTTATGGGCGTAAGGGGATGGTTGGGCCACGAAAACCGCAGGAGATAGGAGTGCATGCTGTGAGGGCCGGAGATATCGTGGGTGAGCATACTGTCATTTTTGCTGGAACGGGTGAGAGGCTGGAGTTGACGCATCGGGCACACAGTCGAGAGTGCTTTGCCAGAGGAGCGGTGGAGGCTTCAAAATGGATTGTTAGGCAACCACCAGGATTTTACGATATGCAGGACTTCTTGGGTTTGAAAGGAAGTAAGAGATGAAATTCGATTATTCCCAGAGGTTATCCCAGTTACCTCCCTATGTTTTCGTCGAGATTGACCGAAAGAAAAAAGAGGCTATTCAGCGAGGGATAGATATTATAGATCTGGGTGTTGGGGATCCAGATCTCCCTACCCCACAACATATCAGAGATGCTATGAAGAGGGCTATAGATGAGCCCAAATACCACAGATATCCCTTTGGCCCGGGACTCTTAGAATTTCGCAAGGTAATTGCCCGCTGGTGCAAGGTCCGTTTTGGCGTAGAATTGGATGCCGAGAGTGAAATCCACGCTCTAATTGGTTCCAAAGAAGGGATCGGTCACATTCACTTGGCATTTGTTAATCCGGGTGACGTGGTACTCTGTCCGGAACCAGCTTATCCTGTCTATATGATAGGTACAATCTATGCTGGAGGTACTCCCTATTTTATGCCTTTATTGGAAGAGAACGATTTTCTGCCAGATTTAGATTCAATTCCTAAAGAGATAACAACAAAGACTAAGATGATGTTTATAAACTATCCGAACAATCCCACTGCAGTCTGTGCCAATAGAGATTTTTTCATAAAAGTAATCGAATTTGCCAGAAAACATAATATTATTGTCGTAAATGACGCAGCCTATTCGGAGATATATTATGAGGGAAAGAAGCCCATAAGTTTCCTGGAACTCCCGGGTGCAAAGGAAGTAGGGATCGAATTCCATTCTCTATCCAAAACTTATAATATGACAGGCTGGCGGATTGGTTGGTCTTGTGGGAATTGGAGTATACTCAAAGGTCTATCTATGGTGAAGGGGAATATCGATTCTGGTGTTTTTGGTGCTATTCAGGTTGCATCGATTGAGGCTTTGAATGGGCCCCAGGACTGCGTGGATGAAATGCGCCGTATATACGAGAGGCGCCGCGACCTCCTAAGTGAAGGATTGGGGAAAACTGGCTGGAAAGTGAAAAGGCCAGAGGCGACATTCTACATTTGGGCAAAAGTTCCGGAAGGCCATTCCTCCCTCCAGAGTGTGGAGAAGCTCTTGGAAGAAGCAGGTATCCTCTCTACTCCAGGCAACGCACTGGGTCCCTCTGGAGAAGGTTATGTCCGCTTTTCTCTGACGGTGGATGAGAACAGAATAGAAAAGGCAGTTGAGAGGCTAAGAAGGATTAAATGGTAAAACAAGAAATTTATGTTGGCCTTGGTTGCAATCTTGGGAACCGATTAGGAAATATAAGAAAGGCAATTGAATTAATGAAAGAGGAAGGGATAGAAATCATAGACGAGTCTTCCATATATGAGACAGAGCCAGTGGGGTATGAAGCGCAGGGTTGGTTCTTAAATTCCGTAGTGAAGGGGAGAACAGGACTCTCTCCCAGAAGCCTTTGGAATAGGCTTGAGAAGATAGAAAAGTCGATGGGTAGGGAAAGGGAAATCAAATGGGGACCGAGATTAATCGATTTAGATATACTCTTTTACGGAAATAAGATCTTGAATGGTAAACAGTTACAGATTCCCCATTCTGAATTGCATAAGAGGAGATTTGTTCTGGTTCCGCTTGAAGAGATCGCCCCAAAATTGGTTCACCCAGTTTGCAAGAAGACTGTTTCGGAGTTATTGAAAGATTTAAAAGACAATTCACAGGTCAAACTTGTGTAGAGATTCGGTTACCCTAGACTGAGCGCGTCTATTGTATGGGACCCCGATCTACCATTCGGGATTGATAAGGCGCAAATTGAATAGAAGAATGACAATAATCAGGAAAATTTCCATAATGCAAAAGGTTTCGGATAAGCTAAGGGAAGAAGGCAAGTCGATTGGTTTCGTTCCCACAATGGGAGGACTCCACCAGGGCCACTTCTCTCTAATGCAAAGAGCAAGGAGGGAAAATGACATCCTGATTATAAGCATATTTGTTAATCCTACCCAATTTGGTCCTGGGGAAGATTACAGGAAGTATCCTCGTCCTTTCGAGAAAGATAGGTCGCTTGCCCAGAGAGAAGGTGTGGATATAATTTTCTATCCCTCTATTTCCGAAATGTATGGGAAAGAGTATTCTAGCTATGTAGAAGTAGAGAGGTTATCGAATAGGCTTTGCGGACTTTCTCGGCCAGGACATTTCAAGGGAGTGGCCTCAGTGGTCTGTAAGCTATTCAATATTGTTAAACCCCACGTTGCTTATTTTGGAAAGAAAGATTATCAACAGTTAAGAATTATAAAAAGGATGGTCGAAGATTTAAACATGGAAGTCGAAATTAGAGAATGCGCCATTGTTCGTGAGCCGGATGGATTAGCCATAAGTTCTCGCAATTCTTACCTCTCTTTTCAGGAGAGGAAGGAGGCGCTCTCATTATATAGAGCACTAAAGTGTGCGAAGTCATTGATAAGGTCCGGAAGTTCCAGTGCAGATGTAATTTTCGAAATGGAAGAGATTGTGCACAGAGAACCCCACGCTAAAATAGACTACATAAAGATTGTTGACCCTCAAACATTAGAAGATGTGAAGAAAGTAAGACAGGGAAGAAAGGTTCTGGTTGCTCTGGCTGTTTGGATTGGCAAGACCAGATTGATCGATAACATCCTTGTGAAAAGGGCATAGTTTGATGTAGCGGTAGGGGAACCCCTGCCTTAGAAGAGAAAGATAAAGAAGTGGAAATTAGAAAAGAGATCTTAAGAGAAATAGAAGAGTTGAAACTGAGACGAAACGCAGTTATTCTCGCCCATAACTATCAGATAGGGGAGATTCAGGATATTGCCGATTTCGTTGGCGATTCTCTGGAATTGAGTCGCAAAGCAGCTGGTACCGATGCAGAGACAATAGTTTTTTGTGGTGTATTGTTTATGGCTGAGACAGCAGCCATTCTTTCGCCAGAAAAGAGTGTTCTCCTCCCAGATTTGAGAGCTGGATGCCCCCTCGCTAATATGATTTCCCCAGAAGCGCTGAAGATGTTAAGGGAAGATCATCCTCAAGCGCCAGTGGTCACTTATGTCAACTCTTCAGCAGAAGTGAAGGCAGAAAGTGATATATGTTGCACCTCAGCCAATGCACTGAAAGTGGTAGATTCTTTTCCTCAAGAAAAGATTATTTTTGTCCCCGATAGAAATCTGTGTGGATGGGTAAGTCGCTCTACTAATAAAGACCTAATTTGTTGGGAAGGGTTTTGTCCCACCCATGAGGTATTAAGGAAGGAAGATGTTCTGAAGGTAAAGAAGGCTCACCCCGAGGCAAAGTTTGTTGCCCACCCCGAATGTCTGGAGGAAGTATTAAATCTGGCCGACCAGGTCGCCTCTACCAGTGGAATACTAAGCTTTGCCCGAGAAACTTCTGCCAGAGAGTTAATAATCGGCACGGAAACTGGTATGTTACACCGTCTGAGAAAGGAGAATCCAGACAAGAAATTCTATCCTGCCAGCGAAAAGATGGTATGTCCCAATATGAAACGCCACACTTTAGAGAAAGTTCGTGATTCCCTAAAGGAGATGGTCTATACAATCAAAGTCCCTGAAGAAATTAGAGTCGAAGCTTATCAGAGCATAGAGAAAATGCTGGACCTCAAAGTTGGCAGTAAGGATTGAAAGAGAGATTATGCACAGATTGAATCTGTGCCTACAATAAGAGGAATTAACGAGAAGATTTGTACGCACGGTTTTAACCGTGCAAAAACCGGGATATGCCCGAAAGAATCGGCACTCTAAACAGTGCCCCACCTTTAGAGGAGAATTGTGGAAGTAAGGACGGATTTTTTAGTGATAGGAAGCGGTGTAGCCGGCTTGAGCTTTGCCCTTAAAGTTGCCGCATGGGGAAAAGTGGCAATGGTAACCAAAAGGGAAATTGAAGAGTCTAATACAAAGTACGCTCAGGGAGGAATAGCCTCAGTTTGGAGTCAGGAGGACTCATTTGATGCACACATTCGGGACACCTTGGTTGCCGGGGACGGACTTTGCCATCCCGATGTAGTTGAGACGGTGGTCAAAAACGGCCCGGATAGAATTAGAGATTTAATTAATTGGGGAGTAAATTTTACTTTATGGGAGAAAGATAAAACAAAATACGATCTCGCCCGTGAAGGAGGCCATTCCAAAAGGAGGATAATCCATGCCGCCGACCTGACTGGCGAAGAGGTAGAAAAGACCTTGGCTAAGCAAGTTAAGAAAAATAGTAACATAGCCACATACGAAAACTTAATTGCAGTAAATCTTATTGTTAGAGAGGGAAAATGCTGGGGAGCTTATGTCCTGGACGTTAAGAAAAAGGTAGTCCACACTTTCCTCGCTAAGGTTACCGTTCTTGCCACTGGTGGTGCGGGAAAGGTTTACCTATATACAAGTAATCCGGATGTGGCTACAGGAGATGGAATAGCCATAGCATACAGGGCAGGGGCTAAGATTGCGAACATGGAATTTATGCAGTTTCATCCCACCTGCCTCTACCATCCAGAAGCGAAATCTTTCCTCATTTCAGAGGCTGTGAGAGGAGAAGGGGGGATTTTGAGATTGAAAGACGGGGCACCTTTTATGCACAAGTACCACCCACAGAAGGAACTGGCTCCCCGGGATATAGTCGCCCGGGCAATAGACCACGAAATGAAGGAAAGAGGAGATGATTGCGTCTTTCTGGATATCACTCATAGAAGCCCGGAATTCATAAAGAAAAGGTTCCCCCATATTTACAGGAGATGTCGTTCCTTCGGTTTCGACATGACCAAGGAACCGCTTCCCGTAGTTCCAGCGGCACATTACACTTGTGGAGGAGTTTTAATTGATAGTAATGGTCGGAGTAGTCTCAAAAGACTCTATGCTGTGGGAGAAGTCGCGTGTAGTGGTCTACATGGTGCCAATCGCTTGGCTTCTAATTCGCTTTTAGAGGCGCTAGTGTTTGCCGAGAGAACTGCTCAGCAGGCAAAGTATGCGGTCGAAGAAAAAATCTCTTTCCCACCAATTTCTCCGTGGGATATAGGACATGCTGTGGACAGTCATGAAGCTGTAATGGTAAGCCATAACTGGGATGAAATTAGAAGGCTAATGGGGAATTATGTGGGGATAGTTCGGTCGAATAAGCGTCTGGAGCGGGCTAAGCGCCGCATTGAACTTCTGCAGAAGGAAATCCAGGAATATTATTGGGATTTTATTATTACTAGCGACCTGATCGAGCTACGCAATATTGCAATGGTGGGACAGCTAATTATTGACTCTGCTATTCAGCGCAAAGAGAGTCGTGGTCTCCACTATAACCTCGATTACCCATCAAAGGATGACCTCCACTGGCAAAAGGATACAGTTATTCAACAGAAGACACTTGGATAGGGAACTCCCGAGACTCCTCGCAAATTCCTTCCCAGAAAATTTTGAAAACTACCATTCCCGGAACTGAGAAACATTGAACCTATACACACGCTTCCATTGGGCTTTCAGGGTCTGCGTTTGGCTTGACTTTGTGGAATGAAATTTGATATATTTTTGCCGTTGTAGAGAAAAGGTAGAGTGTGATGGCACAGGACAAAATCACCATCAGGGGTGCCAGAGAGCACAACTTAAAAAACATAAATCTGGAGATTCCCCGCAATAAACTTGTGGTCATAACTGGCTTGTCCGGTTCGGGAAAGTCTTCTCTCGCTTTCGATACCATCTATGCCGAAGGGCAGAGGAGATATGTAGAGTCGCTTTCTGCTTATGCTCGCCAGTTTCTGGGTCAGATACAGAAGCCAGATGTTGACCAGATCATAGGTCTCTCTCCTGCTGTAGCGATCCAGCAGAAAGGTCTCAGCCGAAATCCCCGCTCTACCGTGGGGACACTAACTGAAATTTATGATTATCTGAGACTTTTATTTGCCAGGATCGGTCATCCACATTGTCCTAAATGTGGAAGGGAGATCCTTCCCCAGACTTCTCAACAGATAGTGGAACAAGTTTTGAACTTTCCCGAAGGTTCCAGGATTCAGGTCCTAGCGCCACTGGTTAGGGGAAGGAAGGGAGTTTATAGAGAGCTCTTCGAGAGGGTCCGTCAGGAAGGATACGTGAGGGTAAGAGTTGATGGGAAAATTTACGGCCTGGAAGAGGAGATTAGATTAGACAAGAACAAGAAGCATAATATTGAAGTGGTCGTTGACCGCCTTGTGATTCGGCCCGAAGTGAAGACGAGGCTTACCGATTCTATTGAAACCGCCTTAAAGCTTGCTCAGGGAGTGGTTCTAATAGATACTACTGGAGAGCGCTCTTCTCTTTTTAGCATCCACAATGCTTGTCCCCATTGCGGCGTAAGCACGGGTGAAATATCTCCCCGCAGTTTCTCTTTCAATTCTCCCTATGGTGCCTGTCCTATTTGCTCTGGGCTGGGAACGAAGATCGAAATAGAGCCTGACCTTGTTGTGCCGGATAAGAGCCTTTCTGTAAATGAGGGAGCATTGGTCCCCTGGAGCAATCCAATTACAACACGACGCCACCGCTGGAAATGGGCTGCTCGAAACTATTACTATGAGATGCTTGAAGATGTTAGCGAATATTATGGTTTCAGTTTGGACACACCTTTCAAAAAGCTTGCTGAGAAGTATCAAAATATACTCCTTTACGGCTCTCCAGATGAAATCTATGAGTCAGGGGAGGCTTTTGAGGGAGTGATTACCCAGCTTGAGAGGCGCTACCATCAGACCGAGTCTGATTTCGTGCGAGAAGAGGTTTTTAATAAGTATATGACTACAAGGTTCTGTCCAGATTGTCAGGGCAAAAGGCTCAAAAAGGAGAGTTTGGCTGTTACCGTCCAGGGGAAGTCTATTGCAGATATAGCTACGTTTTCAGTCAAAGAGGCTCAAGGATTTTTCAATAAGATTTCTCTCTCTCCAACCGAAGCGCTTATTGCCCGAGAAGTACTCAAAGAGATTAAGAAGAGACTCTCTTTCCTTATTAATGTAGGATTGGACTATATTACAATTGATCGACCGGCGGCTACTTTAGCTGGGGGAGAGGCAGAACGGATTCACCTGGCAACCCAGATTGGGTCGTCCCTGGTGGGGGTAATTTATATCCTCGATGAGCCCACTATTGGTCTACACCCGCGTGATGTATCCAGATTGATCTCCACTTTGGAGGATTTGAGGGATTTGGCCAACACGGTTCTGGTTGTGGAGCACGACCCAGCAACAATCCTTGCTGCCGATCA
>JBHIBS010000060.1:0-7851 GCA_046759165.1 bacterium
CTGCATTGATAATAGCTATGGGTGGTTTCCAAATGAGGGTGTTTAACTCAGGATTATTTAATCTTTTGTTGACCATTTTCTTCGTAGCTGGGGCTTGTAATTCGATCAATCTTCTGGATGGTATGGATGGATTGGCTTCAGGAGTAGGAATCATAATAGGCATAGGTTTCCTCATACTATCAATCCTATCAGGAAATGCAATGGGTATGATTTTCTCTATGATCCTTGTAGGTGTATTGGCTGGATTTCTCCTATATAATTTTCATCCTGCTCGAATCTTTCTTGGAGATAGTGGAAGCAATTTTCTCGGATTCTGTCTTGCCTTCTTAGCAATCGATTTTTCCCAGCGAAATCCTGGCTGGGAAGGATTGCTTATACCGGTTGTCCTTATGACTGTACCTATTCTGGATACTGCACTTGCTATCACAAGAAGACTCCTTTCCCAAAGATCAATCTTTGAAGGGGACCGACATCACCTTTACGATTGGCTGATGCGAAAAGGGCTGTCACAGAGAAGGGCAGCTCTTATTGTATATGGGATTGGATTGTTACTCACTATAAGTGGGGTAGCTGTAGGTATTGCTGCAATATAAGAAATCGTAAGGAGGTTAAAGTTGAAAGTGGATTTTAGGAAGAAATGTATACCCATAAATCGCCCTACGCTTCCTCCTGTGGAATCGTTGATAGACGATCTGAGAGAGGTATTCTCTTCAGGACTTATCACCAATAATAGATATGTATGTGAGTTGGAGAAAACGCTCGCCATATATATGAACGTGAAGAATGTAGTTTGTGTATCCTCGTGCACTTCAGGACTGATGTTGGTGGAAAGATGTCTGGGTCTTAAAGGGGAGGTTATTGTCCCCAGCTTTACCTTTCCAGCCACAGTACACTCTTTGGTATGGAACAATCTGAAGCCCGTGTTTGTAGACTGCAATCCGAAAACATTTAATCTCGAGCCTGGTGAGGTGGAAGCAAAAATAGGAGAGAAGACATCAGCGATATTAGGTGTTTATATATTTGGAAATCCTCCGGAAATGGATGGACTTTTAGAGCTGGCGGAGAAGTATGGTTTGAAATTGATTTTCGATGCTGCCCATGGACTGGGAGCAAGATATAAGGGCAAGTCTTCTGGAAATTTTGGTGATGCGGAAGTATTCAGTATGGCTCCCACAAAGGTGGTTACTTCAGGGGAGGGTGGCATAATTGCTACTAATAATGATGAGTTAGCGGAAAATTTGAGGTTGGGGAGAAATTATGGGAATCCTGGGAATTATAACTGCTCCTTAGTTGGTTTGAATGCGAGGATGTCAGAGCTAAACGCTATATTGGGCTTGAAGAGTCTGGAGCTTCTGGAGAATAGTAGCTCCCGAAGATATAAGTTAGTCTGCCTCTATAGGTCATTACTGGGAAAGATTCCAGGAATCTCTTTCCAGGAGATATCAGAAGGTAATCGTTCTGCTTTTAACTATTTTTCAATCCTGGTAGATGCTGATAAATTTGGAATGAAAAATATAGATTTAAAGTTAGCTTTAGAAAAACAGGGCATAAGTACTAAGGTCTACTTCTCCCCACCAGTTCACACTCAGGATGCCTATAGGCAGTATTACGAGGAATACAGGTATAAACTTCCCGTGACAGAATGGATCTGTGAGAGGATTCTCTGTTTGCCTCTCTTTTCACATATGAGTGAAGATACGGTAAGGTACATTTGTGATAAAGTAGAAAAGATTCATTACCAGAATAGGAAGATTATTGAAGTGACTCAAAGGGTATAGTGAATGAGTAGGTCAACAAGCAAATTTGTATTTATGGTGAATGATTTATTGCTTATTAATGTATCTTTTTTCATATGTCTTCTGTTAAGGTTTGATGGTCAGATACCCCTCCGTTGGATGAGCATCTACAGGATGACATTTTGGGCTTATTCCGTTATTTGTCTTTTAACTTTTTCTTTCTGGAAATTTTATGACCATGACTGGAGGTATATGACAGCCAAAAATCTTATGAGAATCTTCCTGGGAGTGATGAGTGGGCTCTTTCTTTATGTAGTCTTTCTCTTCTTCATTAAGCAGTGGACATTTCCCCGCACTGTCATATTTATGGCTCTAATTTTTACCACTGTATTTATTGGTGGGAGTAGACTCGTTGTGTATACAATTTTCAGCTATGGGAAAAATATTACTGGAACTAATAGAGAATTGTCCAAAAATGTGTTAATAATCGGGGCAGGTGACTCAGGGGAAATGTTAGTCAGGGACATGGCCAGGAGGGGGAATATACCATATAACCCTGTTGGCTTTGTTGATGACGACCCTCAAAAAAGAGGAATGATTATACGCGACATCCCAGTCCTGGGAGAAATTAGCGAAGTTGGAGAGATTGCTGCCAAAAGGAAAGTTGAGATGATTATCATTTCTATCCCCTCAGCTACTCCTCACGAGATGAAGCGTATTGTTGCCATCTGCAAGGGGACGGGTATTGAGGTAAAAACCGTGCCTTCTCTCTTCTCTATTCTCGATGGTTCTGTGAACATTAGCCAGATAAGAGATGTTGAACCTGAGGATATCTTAGGACGAGAGGTTGTTTTAGAAGAATTGAAAGAGATAAAGAAGTGTTTGGGAGGAAAGTCAGTCTTGATTACCGGAGCAGGAGGGTCTATCGGTTCGGAACTGAGCAGGCAGACGATAAAATATGGGCCGAAGAAGTTAGTCTTGCTTGATAGTTCTGAATATGGCGTTTATTCAATTTATACAGAGCTTGTAGAAAAAAGGGGGAAAGATTTGCTTATTCCCATAGTTGCTAATGTTCAACATGGGAAAGAGATGGACAGAATATTCAGGAATTTACAATTCGACATCATCCTTCATGCTGCTGCATATAAACATGTGCCCTTGATGGAAGAAAATGTGGAAGCGGCAGTTAAGAACAACATCTGGGGCACGAGAAATTTAGCTACCTTAGCAGAGAAATACGGCGCGGATAAGTTCGTCCTGGTCTCTTCTGACAAAGCTGTCAACCCTGCTAATGTGATGGGAGCCACCAAGCGCATTGCTGAGATGGTTATCCAGTCTCTGAGCAACAGTGGCAAAACGAAATTCAGCGCTGTGCGTTTCGGCAACGTTCTGGGAAGCAACGGAAGTGTATTGCCATTATTTAAAAGACAGATTGCTGGGGGTGGTCCGGTCACTGTTACTCATCCAGAGATTATACGATACTTTATGACTGTCTCGGAAGCAGTCCATTTAGTTCTCGCTGCGGCGGCTATGAGCAGGGGTGGTGAAATATTTATTCTGGATATGGGAGAACCGGTGAGAATTCTCGACATGGCGAGATCCCTGATCAGGTTGTCTGGTTTTGAGCCAGATAGAGACATCAAAATTGAGTTTATAGGGTTGAGGCCTGGAGAAAAATTATATGAGGAGCTTAATGGCAAAGAAGAGAAAGTCCAGAAGACAAAGAATGAGAAGATTTTTGTTACAAGTTCTCTTGGATTTGACAGGGAGAAATTGTTTCAAGCCACGGAAGAATTATGGCAGCTGGCAAATAATACAGATTTAAAAGGGGTTTTCACAAAACTTTGCGAAATCGTGCCGGAATATAATGGAAGGAATGCTACTTTCTAATTTACCACCTTAAGAAATTCATTTTTAGGAAAGGTTATAGATTGAAGAACAAACTTAGAATTTTGGTAGTTGATGACGATGAGGAAGTATGTAAACTCTTCAAAAGGATCCATAAGGAAGGGAAACACCGAATCGTCACAGCGAATAACGGAGAGGAAGCCGTAAAAAGAATTGCAAAGGGACCTTTCGATGTGATTTTTCTGGATATGGTTATGCCAGGAATGGATGGACTGGAAGCTTTTAAAACAATTAAAAAGATTAACGCAGAAGCTATCGTAGTCATGATGAGCGGCTTTCCCGTGGAAAAGAAAATAAGAATGGCAATGAATTTAGGAGCAACAGATCATATCAAGAAACCCTTTGATTTAGATGAAGTGCTAACTATTACCCAAGTAGCAGAATATTTAAAGGTGAAAGAATTGACAGTTTATAAATTGGCTCGACAAGGAGGACTTCCCGCTTTCAGGGTAGGTGGTCAGTGGAGGGTCAAGAAAAAAATATTAGATAAGTGGATAGTTCGAGAGACTAAAAGAATTAAGGTATCCTAAGGGAAAGATGGACTGAAAAATTGTTAAGCCCCCACCTTTTCAAGTATTCTAATCTCTCGGTTTTTCCTCGGAATTCCAGTTAAAAATTGGTTGACAACTCGGAACATTTAGGGTAAACTATTAACGAGTAACGAAAAGAAATAATGCCAGCCGATAAAGGCAAACTCTGAGAAATCGGAGGACGCAAAGCCACGGGGCTAAAGACTTTAAGTCTATGTCAGCCGGGCTCCCGAAGACGGTAAAATAGGATTAATGTCAGCCCGGGCTATTTATCGGTGAAAGATAGCCCGGTTTTTTGTTTTAGGAGGTTTGAAGGAATAATTTTTTAAGGGATAACATATTGCTCGATAAAGGCAAACTCCGAGCAATCGGGGGACGCAAAGCCTACAGTCCCGAAAACACAGATGGGCTCCTAAGCTTTTAGGCTCTCTTGTTCGGGAGGCTGGGTTACCGAAAGCAACATATAGCGAAACTCGAGACCGAGTTATCGGTAATCCAGAAGTTCAGCATAATTCGGTTTTTCATTTTGTGAAGGGTGCCCAGTGTGAGAGAGATTATGGTGTGAAAATGGAAGGGAAACTTCGAGTTTCGATTTTAATTCTTATTTTTATTCTCATTTCTCATTTGTCCGGATGGGAAGCTCGGAAACTCTTATGGGCAGAAGAGAATAGCGAAGACTGGGCCATTGTGGAAACCGAATTCTTTACAGTTTTTTACCCAAAGGAATTAAATATAAAAAAAATCAATAGAAAAATCAATACCAGATTTATTGATGTGGATTTAGCCGGGTCTGTTCCACCGAAAAGAGTCCCTGAGAAACTCCTCGCTTATAAATTTGACCTGATATTCAGAAAAGCTGAAACGCTCCTGGATATGTATCCCAGGGGAATACACGTAAACGTGAAGATATACAAGACCCCTGAGCAACTTGACAGGGTATCTTCTGGAATAACTGGAAGGGTAAATAGGGTGGGTTCGTTCTATATACATAAACAGAAAACCATCTACACCACAGTTAAAGCTATCTCTGAAGCGGTGCTTTGTCACGAAATTGCACATTCAATTATTGACCACTATTTTGTCATTTTTCCGCCAAGGAAGATACAGGAGTTATTGGCTACATATGTAGAGACTCATCTTGAAGATTAAGATTTTTTCGAAAGAGGGTAAAAGTTAATGAAAGACAAAAATGTTCGGATTTTAGTGGTCGATGATTCTCAGGAGTGCCGGGAATTGTGCCAGCGAGTCTTGCTCAGGGAAGGTTATGTTGTCCATAGTGTAGATAGTGGTAAGAAAGCTCTGAAGGAATCGAAAGCCATCAAGTTCGATTTAATTATTACCGACCTCAAAATGCCAGATTTGGATGGAATATCCCTCTTAAGGAGGGTAAAGGAAATCGATCCCAAAATTTGTGTGATTGTGATCACTGGCTACCCAGATGAGGAGTCAAAAGCCAAAGCAATGGAATTGGGAGCCAGTGGTTATCTTGCCAAACCATTAGATGTATCAGAATTGGTAAGGGCTGTAAAAGGCTGCTTGGAGCATCGATGAGAGGAATGGCATTCCAACCTAATTTAAACTTCTTGCCTATTTTACTTCGTCCCACTTTCCTGATTACCCGCTAGTAGAACCCCCATCATGTGTCTGGTCTTAGATTCGATACGATTCTTAACTTCCTTGGAAAGATCCACAAAAACAGCTTGACAATAAGTAATTATCGTTATATAATTTAATTAGATTATTTAGAATAATTAGTTTACTTGGGACCAAAAGTGGAGAAGAAAATATTTACTACCTATCAGGTGAGCCAATACTGTTCGGTTGATTTGTCAACGGTAATAAATTGGATCGACGAGGGCAAAATGTTGGCTTACAAGACGCCTGGTGGCCATCGCAGGGTGAGGAAGCAGGATTTAGTTCACTTCCTTAAGGAGTATCGGATGCCCATGCCCGCGGATTTGGTGAAAAGGGAGAAGAGGAGAATTTTGATAGTAGACGACGAGCGGGCAGTGGTGGATTTGATTGTGAGGGCAGTCAAGAAATTAAAGAGGAAATGCGAGGTCGATACTGCTTTTGATGGGTTTGAAGCAGGAAGGAAGCTTGCCACTTTTGAGCTGGATCTGGTCATTCTGGATTTAATGCTTCCCGGGATTGATGGCTTCAAAGTTTGTAAAAATATCCGAATGGACAAGAAGACAAGACATATAAAAGTTTTGGCTATAACTGGCTTTGATAGTCCGGAGAATCGAAAGAAGATTTTCTCTTCAGGAGCAAACGATTACTTGACCAAACCTTTCGAAGTGGGTGATCTTTTAGAGCGCGTTGAAAAGTTGCTCCCATAAAATTCTTTTCCAGCTGAGGGAGAGATTCTAAATGGATTTGGGAAAGAGGATACATGAGTTACGCAGCCAGAGAAGGCTAACTCTGGAAGAGTTAGGCAATCGCACAGGATTGACTGCCAGTTTTATCTCCCAATTGGAACGAAATATTGTCTTTCCCTCAATCCCTTCCTTAAGAGGTATGGCCTCTGCTTTAGGTGTAAAGACAGACTTTTTCTTCAAAGAGCCTGAAGTTCCCAAAGGTAAAGTAATCAAGAAAGAAAAAAGAGAAAAATTTATCCTTAAAGACGAAGGAGCCGATGTCGAGGTACTGTCGGAAAGCAGTCTCGGTGTAAAGATGCAGCCTCTAATTTTTACTCTAAAAGTTGGAGGACACACGGGCAATCAGTTGAATCCCCATGAAGGTGAAGAATTTGGAATGGTTTTGAAAGGTAGGATAGAATTATCCGTGGGCCAGGATAAGTATATTATGGAAGAGGGCGATAGTATTTCCTTTAATTCTATTCAGCCTCATAAGTTCGTAAATATGGGAAAAGAAGAAGCTGTTGTCTTCTGGGCAGTCTTTTCGCCCAGGGGAGTGATGTGAAAGGTGAATATCCTGTTAAGAAATGGGGGCTACTATGCCAGAGAAGCTAAAATTTCTTAAACAAAGAAAGTTGACCCTGGAGAAAGATCTTAAAAAGAGAAAATACTCCATTCTTATTATCTCCAAAGATGAGCTTGTCGAAAAGTCCTTAAAACCTCTTTTGAGAAAAAACTATGAATGCCTGTTCGTTTCCGAACTCGATGAGACCAAGGAGGTAATGAAGGGAGCGACGCCCGATATAGTAGTGATCGATTGTTCTACACTGAATGGAGCATCCTTCGAGCCATGTATAAAATATACGAGCAAGCTTATAGAAAAAGACATCCTTGTTTATCTATTGGTTGACCGAAAAGAGATGAATAAGAAAATAGCAGGCCTTATGGAAATTGCAAATGATTTATCAATTAAACCTTTGAATCCGGAAGACCTACTGGCTGAGATAGAATCTATTTTCCATTTTCTAGAAGTGGAAAAGGAAGTAGAAAACCACTATAAGAAATTAAATCTAATTCAAATACACTTTACTGGAAAGGATAAGACACTCGAAAGTCAGAGAGAAGTTATGAAAGACCTATGCGATCTTATATCCGATATGAAGGTGAAGATGCGTAAGAAGAATCGGGAACTCTGGGAAGCCTACGCGAGGCTCCAGGAATTGAGAGATCTTGTCGACAGAAGAATCCCAAAACAGAAAGAAAAATATCTTGAGAGGGAGCTAATTCAAGCAGATAAGATGGTTGCGATTGGACAGT
>JBHIBS010000061.1:0-7600 GCA_046759165.1 bacterium
GCGAGAGATTGGGAGTGGTGACCATATTGCGGGATATTACTAAAGAGAAAGAGATCGACCGCATGAAATCCGACTTCATTTCCTTTGTCTCTCACGAGTTGCGTACTCCACTTACAATTGTGAAGGGCTTTGTGACCATTATGTTAGACGAGGCATCGAGCAGGTTTACCAGAGACCAAAAGGAACATTTATCCTATATCAATGAGAGTATCGACCGTCTTTCTCGTATAATTTCCAATCTCCTGGACATATCTAAAATAGACGCGGGAAGGTTACGGCTGCAAAAGAAGAGTATAGATGTTGGTTCCTTAATTAAGAGGGTGGCACGCTCATTCAGGCTATATGCTAAAAGTAAAGGGATTAAATTGGAGATATCTTTTGATTCAAAATTGTCCCGCGTTCTGGCTGACCCCGACCGCGTGACACAAGTCATTACAAATTTTATTGACAACGCTATTAAATTCTCTCATAGGAACGGCGAAGTATTTATTGAAGCAAAAGAGGGAAAGGATATTATTGAAGTGAGTGTCGCCGATTCTGGAATAGGCATATCTCCCGAAAATTTCAATAGGATCTTCAATAAATTCCAGAGAGTTGAGAAGGGCGTTAGTTCGAAGCTGAGAGGGACTGGATTGGGACTGCCCATTTCGAAGGAGATTATTCGGCTTCATGGCGGTGAAATCTGGGTGGAGAGCGAAGTGGGAAAAGGGAGCAAGTTCACTTTTACCCTTCCCCAAAAGTGAGGCGAAGTCGCCTTATATGAAGATGGGAAACAAGATTTTAGTCATCGATGATGAGCCTCTCGTAGTTGAGGTTTTAAAGATCAGGTTGGAAATGAATAATTACGAAGTCATTATAGCGCGCGATGGCGTGGGCGGACTAGAGATGGCGATGAGGGAAAAACCAGACCTTATCATTTTGGATATAGTGATGCCAGGGCTGGATGGTTACCAGATCTGCCGGAAATTGAAGGAGGACATAAAGACTAAGACAATCCCCGTTATTATGTTAACAGCGCTGGGTCAGTCTGCAGGCAGAAAAAAAGGATATTCTTCTGGGGCTTACGATTATATTTTTAAACCTTTTGACGACGAGGAGTTATTGAATAGCATAGAAAGGGCTCTGAAATACAAAAAGTAGGTATTTCCTCGTCATAGCCATGGATGGCAGTGAAGCCTTTCACAGGGTCCTCAACTTCCATCCCGACCTAATTATTTTAGATTTGAAGCTTCCGGGAATTAGTGGTTTTGAGATATGTGAAACTATAAGGGCATAGCCAGAAACATTGGATTCGAAAATCTTGGCAATAACCGGGTATGATATTTCTGTAAGCAGGAAGAAAATTTTACCTTTTCGTACAGACGATTGCCTCGCCAAGCCGTTTGAGACAGGCGAACTGATGAAGGAGGGGTCAGGAGTCTGTGGAGGCCTTGCCCAAGAGAGAGGACTGGCCCAGAAGAGAGTTGTTAGAAAGCGGGAGGAAAAATGTCGAAAGGAAAGGTTTTAATTGTAGAAGATAACCCGCAAGCGGTGAAATTAGTTAAGTTTATTTTAGAGAAGAATGACTATTCGACCATTTCAGCAAAAGATGGGGAAGAGGGATTACGAATGGCGAGAGAGAGGAAACCCGATCTGATCATTCTCGATTTGATGCTTCCGGAAATGGATGGATATCAGGTATGTGAAAGTTTGAAGGTTGACCCAAATACTAGAGAGATACCGGTTATAGTGCTAACCGCTCTTGATACTGGTGCGGATTTTGAAAAAGCCTTAGAGAAGAAGGCTGACTGGTACATAACCAAGCCGTTCGAGGCCCGACACCTATTAAAACGCGTTACTTATTTAATTGAGAAGAAAAGATGAAAACAAATGAGGAGATCAAGAAACTGGAGCAGATGGCAAGACAGGTAAGGAAGGATATCATTGAAATGCTTGCCCAGGCGGGTTCGGGCCATTTTTCTGTGATGAGGCATAACCCTCAAAATCGCCAATGGAGAGAAAGAGGCCGGTTCATTCTTTCTAGAGGACACAGTTGTCCTGCGATGTACGCTTGCTTAGCACGAGCTGGATACTTTCCTTTGGAAGGGCTAAAGGCCCCGAGAAAACTTGAAATTTTGGGACTGTTTCTGAAAGAGCATGGTTATCGTTTTCTTGAGGCCAGGGATGGAAAACAAGCAATCACCAAGGTTAAAGAGGATAAGCCAGAAATAGCAATTCTGGACTTAGGTATGCCCAGAGCGAGTGGGATGGAATTCTCCGTCGAATAAAAAAGGGTAATAGAAAAATAAGTCTAATCTTGATTACTGCGTAACGAGATGTTGAAAAGATTGTGGAAGCATTCCATTTAGGTGGTGACGACTGTATATTTAAACCCTTTGACCTTAAATATTTTAGAAAGGTCCTGTCATCAAAAATTAGTAATTAAGAAAATTGCCGGTTTCCCTCCCACCCATACCTGTCTAAGGATAAGACTCGCAGAATCTAAAAAGGAAAATCATGAAGACCAAAATACTGGTTGTTGACGATGAACTAAGCGTTGTCGATTCCCTTAGCGAACGACTGGCGAACAGAGGATATGATGTTTTAAAAGCTTTCGATGGAGAAAAGGGCATTAATTTAGCCAGGAGAGAATTGCCAGACCTTGTGCTTTTGGACGTGCGTATGCCCAAAATGGATGGATTTGAGGTTTGCCGAAAACTGAGAGATGACCGTATGACTTATCTTATTCCAGTGATAATGATCACGGGGAAAGCGGAACAGGAAGATAAAATTACAGGGATTAAGTCTGGGGCTGATGATTATGTTACTAAACCCTTCGATCTCCCAGAATTACTGGCCAGAATAGAGGGAGTCCTCTGGCGGACAAGGATAGGAAAAGGGAGTAACCCTTTAACCGGCTTGCCAGGAACTCCATCAATTGAGCATGAAATACGCAAGAGGATAAATAGTAGAAGTAAATATGCAGTTTGCTATCTGGATTTAGATAATTTTAAAGCATACAATGACAAATATGGGTATGAGCAGGGAGATAAGGTGATTATCTTTATAGCTAAGGTTCTGATTCAGGTGATTAATAAGGAGGGGGATCCGGATGACTTCCTTGGCCACATTGGCGGTGATGACTTCATCATAATGACAACTCCCGAGAGAGTGGGAGGGCTATGTTCAATAATCATTGATAATTTTGAGCGCAATATTCCTGCATTCTATGCTGAAGAGGATAAAAAGAAAGGTTACATTGAGACAATTGACCGTAGAGGCAATCCTCATAGGTTCCCCTTTATGACCCTCTCTATTGGTGTGGCCACCAATGAGAGGCGAGCTTTTAATAGCCCATTGGAGGTATCAGCCATAGCAACCGAGATGAAACAGTATGCGAAAACCTTTATGGGCAATAACTACAAGAAAGATAGAAGGGCTCGTTAAAAGTTACAGGGGGATATAATAAGTGTATAGTAAACCAAAAAATAAGTTGCGTTTGTGCCTATCACAAAAAAGAAGGGAGAGAATATAAGTGTGGAAGAAAGAAGACTTAGGGAAGACAATTAAAAGTAAATTTGCTTGTTATTATTTTATTCTGATTTCCAACCGAATTCACCGAAAAAGGAGGTGATGGAGGAGTAACGTATCCCTGCCGAAGGGAAGCTTTGCACCTTTGTGGATGTTTTCCTTGGAGCAAGGAGACTGAAAAGATTTAGCTGCCAGACCGGTGTAATGTTGGAAATGATAGGGGTGAACCAAGCAGGATGACTAGGCGTCAAGTTAAAGGCAGTAGTAACTTTTTCTAAGGGCACGTTTCGCTTTATTATAGACTTTAATAGGCCGCTAACACGATGTGTGAGGCGGTCTTTTATTGCCTTTTTCGACCATTTTTGCTATGATTAACAATAAATAACGTAAGACTGAAAAGTTTACTAGGCTGAGAGTAGATAGGAAGGATAGATTTACCTACATGTCAATTCTTTTTTAAGAACAATACATTCATAAACGAACAGTGAAGGCAAGATTTGCTTGAGGCAAGTTCAAAAATAGGTGGCTTGCAAAGGAAGAAATTCCTGAGTTCAACTCAGAGGAGCGGATTTCAGCAGAAGCTATAAATAAAACTATCAATTTATTCAGTTATTTTAGGATTCACTTTGAGAAAGACGATGGTCTCCATTATTGCGCCAAGAAATCCACCAAAATAATCCTCGTTGGACACTTCTAGGACACCAGTTTCTGCATAGAGAAAATAGGTATTTCTTCCATATAGGTACACGCGAATGTAGAACCCAATGTGGTAGGTACTAAAATATCTAAAGCGGGAGTTATTCGAAGTGGATTGAACCTCTCGCGCTCCTTAATCTATGGTAGTTAGTTTCTTAATTAGTAACCTTCGCAATATTGCAGGTAATATACAAAAGTGGAACACAAACGAACTAGTTCGGTTATGAATAGTTAGTTAACACATCGGGCACTTTAAGTCTTAAGAGGAAATTTAAATGAGCGTGTATATCTTAATGAAGATACTTGAATCCGCCCCAAGTAGGTATGACAAAGGCATTCGTATTCTCACGCTTGGGAAATTGGATAAGGTTTACGACCGTTTAACATCTCATATAAAAAGGGGGCAAAGGGTCCTTGACCTTGGCTGTGGGACTGGAGCATTGACACTAAGGTCTGCTCAGAAAGGTGCAAAAGTGAAAGGGATTGATGTCAGTTCCCACATGTTAGAAATCGCACAAAAGCAAGCAGCAGAAGCGAATCTCGAACAAAACATAGAGTTTTGTGAGATGGGTGTTGCTGAGCTTGGAAGCGAAGAAGCAGAAAGCTACGACGTTGTGATGAGTGGACTTTGTTTTTCTGAATTAACTGCAGATGAATTAATCTTTACCCTGAAAGAAGTGAAAAGAATATTGAAACGAGAAGGTCTTCTGCTTATTGCAGATGAAGTAAGACCTAAGAGGATTTCAAAGAGAATACTTAATTGGCTGATAAGATTTCCTCTTGTAATAATAACTTACCTTATCACCCAAACTACCACACAATCTGTAAATAATCTACCTGAAAAGATAAAAAAATCAGGTCTACTGATAGAGTCAATCAGATTAGAGAAAATGCAAAATTTTATAGAGCTAGTCGCAAGGAAACCTGAAGAGGGAGCGAAATGAATCTGGTCAAATATATTGTTGCCAATATTGTTGAAACCTTGCTGAGGGCCGTTCCTTTCCCCTGTAAAACAGGTTTAACTAAAATAGCAAATCCGGATAGGATTTCCCCCGTTTTTCTAACCTGCAATTATCATCTGACTGTAGAAAGAGTAAAAAGAGCATTGCAGGGAATAGATTGTTATCTTCTTGTTGCAAATAGCAGGGGGTACAATGTATGGTGTGGTTCTGCAGGTGGTCATTTTACAAATCACGATGTTATTTCTGTCCTGAAAACCAGCGGAATTGAAGAACTTGTGGATCACAGAAAGGTCATACTCCCTCAGCTTGCTGCCACAGGTATTGAATCGAAGAGCATCTATGGAAAGACCGGATGGAAGATAATCTGGGGACCAGTTTATGCGAAAGATATTCCTGCTTTTCTTGAACACGGAGTCAAAAAAATCCCGGAGATGAGGGAGGTTAGATTCCCATGGGTACAGCGAATTGAAATGGCTACTATGTGGGCATTCCCGTTTTCAATTATCGTAGCTCTTATAACGATTCCCTTTTGGCGCGAGGTGTTCCTGCCTCTAACGAGTCTTATCTGGGGTTTGCCATTTCTAATTTTTGTGTCTTTCCCCCTTTATTCTAAGTGGCTCAATCCAAAGAAGAAAGGCACAAGTTTCAGTAAATACACCGTTATCTTTGATTTCAGTCGCATTCCGTTAATCTTATGGGGACTTTTTATGTTCAGCCTTATTATTTATAGCGTATTGATGGGCGACCTTACCTGGGAATTCATTCTTCGGTGGAGTTTTATTTCTTTCATCGTTATTCTCCTGTTAAGTATTGATTTAACAGGTAGCACCCCCGTTTATAAAAGTGGTTTACATGAAGACAGGTTTCTCAAGGTTGTTCTTGATGAAGAAAAATGTAAAGGTGTTGGTTTTTGCGAGCGGGTTTGCCCGAGAAATTGCTATGAGGTAGATAATAATCGACATATTGCAACAATTCCGAGGGCTGACCGGTGTATTCAATGCGGTGCCTGTATCGTTCAATGCCCCTTCGATGCTTTGTATTTTAAGAGTCCAAAAGGCGAAATAATAACCCCAGAAACCGTCAGAAAATTCAAATTAAACCTTATAGGCAAACGTCTTGCGAAAGTGGAGGGGGAATGATAACGAATTATTATTTGCCCTAAACGTCGTCTAACATAGCATATATGGGTGACTTCATTCGCCCAAAATTTCTACTTCGCAAAAACGCCGAGACATTGTACTCACGATGCCGAAGGGGGGATTTCTCTTTCGCCTCTTCCCGAATTCCCTCGACGAAAGAGCCCGCTATGCTCACTGACGCGGGGGGCGCTCACCATCTCGCGCCCGTCGCTATAACGGAGCTCCTTATTCGTCGCTCCAGCGACCCACGCTTTTCCTCCCATGAGGTCGGCGTGAGAATGGCTTCAAATCCCCTGTGGGTGAAGATGTCCTTGTTTCAGGTAATTGAGACTTGGAGAGAGATAAATTTCTTAGCTAATGCCGAAGGAACGGATTGTACCTTTACGGGAAATTTCCGCAGAGCAAGGACACTGAAAAGATTTAGTTGCCAAACGGGCGTAATGTTAGAAACGATAAGCGCAAGCCAAATAGGATGACACTGCACAAAGTTACCGGTAGTAATAATAGTACTAAAACCGCCCTATCATTTGAGGCGGTTTTTTATGTTATGTAGCTTTTATTTTCCTTGATTTTTGCAAGAAGTTTGGATATAATATATTCGCCATTCCGCACGATTCCTCTGGGTGTCAATGGTTGGCGGCGGCGTGCCACAAGACAACATATAGAGCATCAATAATTTTTGTAGTTCAAGCTAGAATTGTCAAGATCAATAAAAATCATAACGCCTATTCAGGCATTACAAGACAGCCAGGCTATCCCTACCAGATGGTCAAAAGAAGGAAGAGGCTACTTAAAGAAGGGTATAGATTTGATTCAAAGACAAGGGAGTGGCTGAAGGGGCGGGTTTGCTAAAGCGAAAATCGCCCGACGACAAATCAAAACCTCGAGCTAGTAAGAAAAGGCAAAATTAAACCCTAAATTTCTGTGAGAAATTAGGAGCATTTGGCATTGTTATCCCTTTTTGGACATTTTAATAGACACTTAAAAGAGGTAAAGAGCTCAGGTAAATAGCTAAACAGAAATCATTTTAAGCAGAGTTCTCCACATTACGAGAGGTCGTTGCGCTTTTTGATTTATTGTAAGTTAGTATAAGAATTGACAATATCCGCAAATACTGGGTTCGGTTGGGTATTCTTAATTTGATTAGCAGGGGAAAAAATGAAGGTAAGAATTGCAGTTTTTATGGAAGTAATGAAAGTCACTTTAGTGTTATTTTTAATAATGGGATTGGTTCTAATTAATGGGTGTGGTAGGAAAGAAGAAAAACAACCTTCAGTGAAAGAGGCGGAAGAA
>JBHIBS010000062.1:0-7444 GCA_046759165.1 bacterium
TCAGGGAGGGTGGACACACTGTTGGTGCAGGAGTAATTTCGGAGATAATAGAATAAGAAAAGTTGTAAGTTATGAATGCCGAATTATGAATTTCTTAATAATTTGCAATTCTAATTAATAATTCATAACTCATAATTAATAATTGGTGTGGGTGGATGGCTAAAGCTGAGATAGTGACTATTAGTCTTGCCTGTAGTAAATGTAAAAGACGAAATTATACATATAGAAGGAATAAAAAGAAGAAGAATCCCAAGAAGCTGGAACTGAGGAAGTACTGTAGGTTCTGTCGCAAACACACTATTCATAAGGAAGTAAAATAGACAGTAAGAGCGGGAGATAAAGTAGGCCTGTAGCTCAATTGGTTAGAGTAGCGGTCTCCAAAACCGTTGGTTGGGGGTTCGAGTCCCTCCAGGCCTGCCAATTTTTGGAGCACACCAGAAAGGTGTGCTTTTTTAAATGGAAACCACAATCTACTTCAGGAAAAAGTTAATTGAAACTTATTATAGGATTATTTAAGAAGGGGAATTCTCATGTCCTTAAGTGAAGATATTATAATAGACCCGGAAAAAGTCTGTAGGGAAATAGAGCAGTTTATTCGCCAGAAAATGGAAGACTTGGAAAGAAACGGTCTTCTTATCGGTCTAAGTGGCGGACTCGATTCATGTGTTGTGACCATTCTCTCGACAAGAGCGGTGGGTAAGGAGAAAGTGCGCGCAATTTATATGCCGGACAAAGATAGCGATCCTGTGCATCGAAAAGATGCCTCTCTTCTTGCTACGTCACTAGGTATAAAGTTGGAATGTCACCCTCTAACGAAACATCTAAGAACGTTTTCAGTTTACCGATTTACGCCGCTTAGATTTTTTCTTAGGCCGCTAAAAGAGAAGTTGGTGAGGAAGGGCTACTGCTACTACGAAGAGAGAGCTGGAGAGTCACCGTTCGCCGCCAGCCTCAAAGGACTAAAGTATAAAGAATTTAGCTCGTTCCTTGCAAGGGCGAATGCCTATTACAGAATAAAACATCGCCTCCGGATGCTCGCACTCTATCTTACTGCTGAGATAAATAACCTTCTTGTGGTTGGTTGTGCAAATAGGACGGAATATCTAATTGGCTATTTTGTGAAATTCGGATGCGACCACGCTGCTGATATAATGCCGATATTGAATCTATATAAATCACAGGTATTTATGCTCGCTAAATATTTGAGAATTCCGCAGCAAGTAATTGCAAAAGCTCCTTCTCCTGATCTTATCCCTGGTATCAGGGATGAAGAGGCAATTGGTATTCCCTATAGTAAATTGGATTTAATTCTTCTGGGTTTGGGGAAGCACTACGCATTATCACAGATTATCACTGAAGCTCAGGTGGGTATAGAAGAGATAGAGAAAGTAAAGGAACTCCTGGAGAGGTCTCAACATATGCGGGAAATCTATGTGCCGGGTGGTCTATGAGTGGTCAGGCGCACACTGACACAAGCTCTCCAGAATTTTTGGAGGGACATCATGAAGAACATGAAGAATATAAGTATTCTTATTTTTCCAATGCCAGGGGTTCCAATCTTTCTAATGTTTTCTGTTCTCCTTTTGATTACTTCCTGCGCCCATATTCCTTATAGGGGGATAAGAGGAGAATCGAAGGTGGTGGAAGAGATTAAAGATATATCTCCTTTCAATTATGTGAAGGAGGACTTTCCTGTACAAGTTGAGCTGGTTAGGAAAAAGAAAGGCTATGTGGTCAAAAAAGTCACTTTTCGCTCAGCGCTGCCCGCTCCTGGAGAGAATAACACGGTAAGAGGTTACTATTATCAAGCGGAAAAGGAAGAGAACTCACCCGTAATTGTTATCCTGCCCATAGCCGGAGGCAACTATTTCTTTTCCAAGAAAATGGCGAAATTTCTCGTTCGTCGCGGAATGAATTGTTTGAGGCTGGAGAGGGGAGAAAGACTTTTGAATTCTGAGGGCGACCTGGAAATTGTCAGGAGAAGATTCATAAAGACTATTATTGATGCTCGCAGGAGTATCGATTGGCTAATCAGCCAGAAAGAGACAGATTCAGAAAGGATTGGGATTACAGGAGCAAGCCTGGGTGCCTTCTTAAGCTCCCTTGTGGCTGAGACTGACCCGAGGGTAAAGAGCTCTGTGTTTATTTTGGGTGGAGGTAATTTGGCCAGACTTTTTTCTGAATCGAGAGAAAAGACAATTCGCTCTTTTAGAAAAAGAGTTATGAAAAAAGAAAGGCTGACAGAGGAACAGTTCCTCCAGTTGGTCTTTCAGAAGTTAGAGGATGTCGATCCACTCACCTATGCCAGAAGGCTCTCTCCAGAAACTGTTTTGATGGTAAATACAGTAAATGATATGGTTGTTCCTCGCCCCTGTACTTTAGAATTCTGGTCCAGTATCGGCGAGCCCGAGTTGATCTGGCTACCCTTTACACATACTGCTTCATTTTTTGCCTTCAGATATGCCCGGCGGAAGACTCTCGAACATTTTCAAAGGACTCTCAGCGTCACAGATTAGCGAGAAAAAGCCGGATTCCTCCTTTACAGGCGAACACAAATTCTCTGTAGTTGAATTTTTGGACGGGATGTGGTATAATCAGTTGCACTAATTTTAGTTATGGAGAGAAATGGTAAAGATAAAATTTGGTACAGCTGGCTGGCGGGGAGTTATTTCCGATGAGTTCACGATTGGTAACGTCAGGTTAGTAACCCAGGCCATAGCAAACTATATCAAGGAACAAGCAACAAGCGATAAGCAACAGGTTGTTGTTGGTTACGACACGCGGTTTATGTCGGAAAATTTTGCAAAAGTATCGTCCAGGCTTCTAGCAGCTAATGGCATAGGGGCACTTATTACAACACGGGATGTTCCCACTCCCGCTTTTGCCTATGAGATTTTAAGGAGGCGGACGATTGGAGGGATTAATTTTACAGCTTCCCATAACCCTGCAGAGTATAATGGGATAAAGTTCTCTTCTTCATGGGGTGGTCCAGCGCTTCCGGAGACAACCAATGCGATTGAGAAGAATTGCGCTTTGCTTATGGAAGGAGGATCTTCTGTAAGGGGTATTTCCTGGGAGAAGGGAAGAAAAAAGGGACTGATCAATTATGTAGACCCGCGACCAGAATATATAAAGAGAATTAGTGAACTCGTAAATTTGGAAGGAATAAGGAAAGCAAAGCTAAAGGTTGCCGTTGATCTCATGTATGGGACGGCACGAGACTACCTGGAAGCTATTCTTAAGGAAGCAGGCTGTGAAGTTAAAGTTCTTCACAACTGGAGGGATGTGCTCTTTGGTGGCTCTCCGCCCGAACCTTCTTCTGCCTATCTCGGAGAGTTGGTCAAGACGGTCGAGCAAGAGAAGTGCGATTTGGGGCTGGCTACGGATGGTGACTCTGATAGGTTTGGCATTGTAGATAGGGATGGCACCTTCATTTCGGCAAATCAGGTTCTTGCCCTTCTTCTGAATCACCTGGTCAAGACCAGAAACTGGAAAGGGGTAGTTGCCCGTTCGGTTATGACCACCTCGTTTGTCGATGCTATTGCGAGGATTCACCATATCCGGGTGAAAGAAACGGCGGTCGGTTTTAAATATATTGCTCAAGTGATGCGCCAGAATGGTATGGTCATTGGAGGCGAGGAGAGTGGAGGATTGACAATTCGTGGACACATACCGGAGAAGGATGGCATTCTGGCTTGCCTCTTGATGGCTGAGATGGTGGCTTCTGAGGGCAAGTCTATTGGAGAAATTCTCGATGATTTATATAGAAAGGTTGGACTTTTTTTGAGCGAGAGAATAAATTTCCATTTGAAAGAAGATGAAATGGGAGACCTCAAAGCGAAACTTAGAAAGGATCTACCCCGAGAGATTGCTGGCTTAAGAGTGGAGAAGATAGTTAATCTCGATGGGTTAAAGTTCATACTGGCTGATGGAAGCTGGCTGGGAATTAGATTATCCGGCACAGAACCTGTGGTGAGGCTATACATTGAAGCCCATGAAGCTGAAAAACTGGAGAATCTGAAGGAAGTAGGAAAGGACCTGATTGGGAAAAGATGAAAATTCTTATCTGTCCCGATTCTTTTAAGGAGAGCCTTTCAGCGATTGAGGTGTGTGATTGCATTGAGCGGGGTCTGAAAAAAGCAAATTCTAAATTCAGAATAGAGAAGATACCCCTGGCAGACGGTGGGGAAGGAACCGTTAAGGCGCTGGTTCTGGCAACCCATGGTCGTTCTTTGAAGTGTAAAGTAAGGGATCCCCTGGGCAAGAGAATTTGGGCGAGATACGGAATCCTTGGTGATGGGAGGACAGCAATAATTGAGATGGCGGCTGCTTCGGGATTGGCTTTAGTTCCTATGGAGAAAAGGAATCCTCTCCTGACTACCACCTATGGCACGGGTGAGATAATTGTAAATGCTCTAAATCATGGATGTCGGAAAATTATTATTGGAATTGGTGGCTCAGCAACAGTGGACGGTGGAGCTGGAATGGCACAGTCATTGGGAGCGAGACTATTGGATGGTACGGGGAAAGAGATCGGTTTTGGCGGGGGAGAGATAGAGAAAGTGGAGAAGATCGATCTCAAATTTATGGATAGGAGGATTGCCAAAACAGAGTTCATTATAGCCTCTGATGTTAAGAATCCCCTTTTAGGATCCAGGGGAGCGGCCCGTGTTTATGGACCGCAGAAGGGAGCGACGCCAGAGATGGTGGAAAGACTGGAGAGGGGACTGTCCAATCTTGCCAGGGTGATAAGAAAGGGATTGTCCATTTCGGTCCGGAATCTTCCAGGCTCTGGTGCAGCTGGCGGCCTAGGAGCAGGACTTTATGCCTTTCTGGGTGCAGAGATGGAAAACGGAGTCGAACTCGTAATGAGAATAGCAAGGTTAGAATACCGAATCAAGAAGGCCGATCTGGTTATTACTGGCGAAGGGCAGCTGGATCGTCAAACGCTCTACGGCAAAGCGGTAATGGGAGTCATAAATACGGCTAGAAAATATGGAGTTCCTGTTATATGCGTTGCAGGGTCTATTATGCCTGAAGCTAAAGATTTATATAGACTTGGAGTCAAGGGACTGTTTAGCATTACCACAATGCCGATGAGCCTTCAACAGGCGATGGAAAAAAGCAGGAGCCTATTAATCAATGCTTCAGAAAATCTGGGACACCTATTAAATCTAGCGATGGTTAAGAGAAAGTGATAAAAAGAAGATTCTGGATTATCCTGGGCGTTGTAACAGTTATTCATGGCTTGATAAATTTATATATGGGCTTGGGCGATGATGAGGCTTACCACTGGGTCTGGAGTAACCATTTAGCACTCAGTTACTATGACCATCCTCCAATGGTAGCTTACCTCATCTGGTTTTTTACACGGATTTTAGGCACAAGCTATTTTACAGTACACCTGGGAGCTTTGGTCTGTGTCACCCTCTTTGTTATAATTATCTATGAGTGGGTAAAGGAGATGTTTTCCTCGAGAGAGGCGCTGTGGGCGGCGACCATTCTTCTCTTTGTCCCCATCTTTTTTGTGGGTGGGACTGTAACTGTGCCGGATGGACCCCTGGGGCTTTTCTGGGTTCTAACGCTATGGTTAGTATACAGGGCTTTAAAGGAAGGAAAGTCTCACTACTGGTATCTGGCAGGATTGGCAATGGGCTTGAGTAGCCTGAGTAAATATAATGGACTCCTTCTGCCAGGGCTCATATTCCTCTACTTGATATTTTCCCGGGAGCACAGATTCTGGCTTTTCAGAAAGGAACCTTACATCGCGGTATTAGTTATGATAATTATTTTCTCTCCCGTAATCATCTGGAATTATCAACACGATTGGGTATCTTTTCACTACCAGTTTCTCTCCCGCCATCGGGGAGGATTCTCTTTTATTCGCTTTCTCCAGTTCATAGGTGCCCAGTTTACTTACCTTGCTCCTTTAGCCTTTGTCTATGCCTGCCTGGGTTTCTATCGTTTAGCGAAAAGAGGCTTTGGAAAGAAGAGGTGGGAATACGAGTATCTCTTTTTGACCTCTTTTCCCTTAGTCGCTCTATTTGCTTTGAACAGTTTCGTTTCACGCTCATTTAAGCCCCACTGGCCTGCACTTGGTTATATTGGGGGAATATTGGGAGGGGTTGCAGCAGGAGGGCTTTCGAGAAGGGAGAGGAATTTTTTAAAGATAAACTTCTTAGTCTGTATCCTTCTCTTGGGTATAACAGTGGGTCAGGCATTTTATCCTTTTCTTCCCATCCCTCCAAAACAGGATATCACCAATGACCTTTATGGATGGGACAAGGTTAGTCAGGCAATAGATGAGATGGAGAAGGAACTGGGGAAGCCTTTTTTTCTTCTAACCGACAGGTACCAGAATGGAGCCCATTTGAGCTTTGCCGTCCGGAAGGAGATATACACTTTTCGGCCTCGTCGCCTGACCCAGTTCGATTTCTGGCAAGATATAGAGGGACTTAAAGGGATGGATGCAATCTATATAACACACAGTCGCTATTTTAAGGACCCAAATGATATATATAGATTTCAAAAGATCGAGCTTCTGAAGGAAGTGACGCTGGTTCGTGGTGGGAAGGAAATGCGCACCTTCTACCTCTATTATTGTCAGAATTTCGGGGGCCTGAAGTGAAGAGAGAGAAGATTCTCCTCGGTATTGGATTATTAGCCCTGGCAGTCGGCATCCACGTTTTGCCAGAGTTAAATAATTCTCTTTTTTACCAGATAAACCATTTCCATTTCAACTGGCTGGATACTATAATGCTTCCCATCACCTATTGTGGAGATGGGACGGTGCTATTTATTATAGCGCTTGGGTTCTGGAGGTTGCGTGGGTTGAGGAAGTTCCTTCAGTTAGTTTTAATCCTGATAAGTGCAGGAATTCTGGTTCAGATGATTAAGTACTTTTTCCCTTCTCCTCGCCCAAGTCTGGTCTTTTCTGATATTCATATTTTAGGTCCTGTCCTCAGGGCACGCTCCTTTCCGTCAGGACATACTGCTGCAACTTTTGGTTTAGTCAGTTTTCTTTCTGGGGAGTTTCCCAAACTGCAAAGCCTCCTTTGGGTAGTGGCTATACTGGTCGGTTTCTCCAGAGTCTATGTGGGAGCACATTTTCCGGCCGATGTTCTATTCGGGGCAGGATTGGGATACCTGCTGGCAAAGATTTACATGGTGGCATGGGAAGTTAAAAGATAGTTTGTTCATCGCTGAGGAATTTCTTTGACAGGGAAAGGCCTGGAGTCCTCCCGAAAGGGAGGGATGAAATCGGCCTTGCTTTCGCAAGGACTCCGGAGATCGAGGAGGTAGATTATGACAACAATTACTGATGTCTGGGCACGAGAGATTTTGGACTCCCGTGGAAACCCCAGCATTGAAGTGGATGTAATCTTGGAAGGGGGTGTAATGGGTCGGGCGTCTGTTCCTTCTGGAGCATCGACAGGAGAACATG